>NZ_JBNRIK010000030.1:27253-30775 GCF_053557975.1 Pseudomonas sp. XP2 | reverse complement strand
CCCCGCGAATGGGCCGCAAGGCGGCCCCCATTGCAACTGTCAGTCGTTGACGCTGATAACCCGCGCACTGTTGACCGCCTGCCCCCGCGTCGCCAGGCAGTAATACAACGGCACCGTCACCAGCAACCCGAACAGCCAGGACAAGTCCGCCCCTTCGACAATGTTCGAATACGGCCCCACATACAGGGCGGTGTTGGCAAACGGCAACTGCACCAGAATGCCGCAGGCATAGGCAATGATCGCGTGGTGATTGAAGCGACCATAGATGCCGCCATCAGCGCTGAAGATCGAAGGAATGTCGTACTGGCCCTTCTTGATCAGATAGAAGTCGATCAGGTTGATCGAAGCCCACGGCACCAGCACCAGCAGCAACGCCAGGATCAGGCCGATGAAGTGGCCGATGAAGTCCGCCGAGGCGTTCAGCGCGACCATCCCGCAGCCCAGCAGAATCACCGAGGCCAGGATTACCCGCACCTTGATGCTTGGCGTCCATTCGGCAAAGAACGTCTGAATAGCAGTGACGATCGACAGCACCGCGCCATACAGGTTAAGGGCGTTATGGCTGATGATATTGAGCAGGAACAGCACCATCAGGATCGGGCCCAGCCAACCGGTAGCCTGCTTCACTGCGTCCATGGCGTCAGTACCTTCCGGCACGCACAGCACCGCCACGGCACCAAAGCTGAAGCACAGGATGGTGCCCAGGGTCGCGCCAAAGTAAGTGGCCCAGAACGGCTTGGCAATGCCCACTTCACGTGGCAGATAACGCGAATAGTCGGACGTGTACGGCGAGAAGCTGATCTGCCAGATGGTGCCCAGTGACACGGTGGCGATAAAGCCCGACAGATTGAATGCACCACGGCTGAAGAAGTCGGCCGGCAGCTCCTGGGCGAACATCATGATGAACCCCGCCAGCAGCGCAGAGCCCATCACCCAGGTACCGATGCGGTTCAGGACATGGATGAAGCGGTAGCCGATCACGCCAATGGCCGTGGCGCTCAGGGCACCGATCACGATCGCGCCCGGCATCGGCATGCTCGGGGCAATGCCGTGAATGGTCTTGCCCGCCAGGACGATGTTGGAAATAAAGAAGCCGACATAGATCAGTGCAGTGAAGAACACGATCAGCAAGGCGCCGTAGCGGCCGAACTGGCCACGGCTTTGCACCATCTGTGGAATGCCCAGCTGCGGTCCCTGCGCAGAGGCAAGGGCGATGACCACGCCCCCGACCAGATGGCCCAGCACAATGGCGATCAGCCCCCACAACAGGTTCAGGTGGAACACCTGGACCACCATGGCGCCGGTGACAATTGGCAGTGGCGCAATGTTGGTACTGAACCAGAGGGTGAACAGGTCGCGCGCCTTCCCGTGGCGCTCGGCAGGTGGAACGTAATCGACCGTGTGATTCTCGACAAACTGGTGTTGCGATGACGGTTGGGACATAGGATTCAGCTCGAAAGGTCGTTTTTATCGTTGTAAGGAAACCGCATCTAGGCGGCCTCTCAGCTGCGGACCATATTATGGTATTCCAAGCTTTTGACAACACTGATCCGCACGAAAAAGCGTCCACTGATCTGCTTTGCAAACCCATACAACAAACCGCGTCACCGCTCTAAGCCACGGTATACGTGGCCTTTAGCCGTTCATCGTGTAAACCTCGGGCATTAAAATTCCGCTTGCAAAATAGGTATTACGGTATACCATCAGACACATCAACGATAAAAACCGCGGACCACCGCAGCCTTTTAGAGGTATTCCCGATGATCGACGCAACCGTCTACAAGAACGTCCTGGGCTCCTTCCCCTCCGGCGTTACCGTCATCACCACCCTGGACGATGACGGCTCGGTTGTCGGCCTGACCGCCAGCGCCTTCTCCTCCCTGTCGATGGACCCGCCGCTGGTGCTGTTCTGCCCCAACTACACCTCCGACTCCTACCCGGTGCTGATCAAACAGAAGCGTTTTGCCATTCACCTGCTCTCGGGTGAACAGCAAGCCGAAGCCTATGCGTTCGCCAAGAAGGGTAAGGACAAGGCCAGCGGCATCGAGTGGTCCATGAGCGAACTGGGTAACCCGATCCTGGCCGGCGCCACCGCCGTCATCGAATGCGAACTGTGGCGTGAATATGAAGGTGGCGACCACGCCATCATGGTCGGCAAGGTGCATAACCTGATCGTGCCCGAAGAAGCGCCCCGGCCGATGGTGTACTGCCGCGGCAAGATGGCCAGCCTGCCGGCCTTTGCCTGAAGCCTGTTCTGAATCGAGACCACTGGCGCCTCCCCTGCCAGGCGCCAGCCCCTTTCAAGCGTTGAGGAAAGCCCCATGAAATTTTCGTTGTTCGTACACATGGAACGTTGGGATGAACAGGTCAGCCACCGCCAGTTGTTCGAAGACCTGACCGAACTGACCCTGATGGCCGAAAACGGCGGTTTCAGCACCGTGTGGATTGGCGAGCACCACGCCATGGAATACACCATTTCGCCGAGCCCGATGCCGCTGCTGGCCTACCTGGCCGCGCGCACCGACAAGATTCGCCTGGGTGCCGGCACCATCATTGCGCCGTTCTGGAACCCGATCCGCGTCGCCGGGGAATGCGCCCTGCTCGACGTGATCAGCAACGGCCGCATGGAAGTGGGCCTGGCCCGTGGCGCCTACCAGTTCGAGTTCGACCGCATGGCCAATGGCATGCCAGCCACCGACGGCGGCAAGGCGCTGCGCGAGATGGTGCCGGTCGTACGTAAGCTGTGGGAAGGCGACTACGCCCATGACGGCGAAGTGTACAAGTTCCCCACCTCCACCAGCGTGCCGAAACCGTTCAACGCGACGCCGCCGATGTGGATCGCCGCCCGCGACCCGGATTCGCACAACTTCGCCGTGGCCAACGGCTGCAACGTCATGGTCACCCCGCTGATGAAGGGTGACGAAGAAGTACTGGACCTGAAGAACAAGTTCCAGGCCGCTCTGGACAACAACCCGGACGTGCCGCGCCCACAACTGATGGTGCTGCGCCACACCCACGTGCACAGCCCGGCCGAGCCGGAAGGCTGGAAAGTCGGCGCGCAGGCCATCTCGCGCTTCTATCGCACCTTCGATGCCTGGTTCGGTAACAAGACCGTTCCGGTCAACGGCTTCCTGGAGCCGAGCCCGGAATCGAAGTTTGCCGAAGTGCCGGCGTTCCAGCTGGAGAACATTCGCAAGAACACCATGATCGGCACGCCGGAAGAAATCATCGCGCGCATCAAGTACTACCAGGAGCTCGGCGTCGACGAGTTCAGCTTCTGGTGCGACAACAGCCTGCCCCACGCCGAGAAGAAGAAGTCGCTGGAACTGTTCATCAAGGAAGTGGTGCCGGCGTTCGCCTGAATTCCCATTGCCTGAATCATTGCGGGACGCGCCCGCTCACGTGGGCCCCTTCAGCCTGCGTGAGCGGGCTTTTTTTTGAAACCTTTACTGGCCCTATCGCCGGCAAGCCAGCTCCCACATTGCCACTACAGGCTCTGAATGCAGCGCGGTACCTGTGGGA
>NZ_JBNRIK010000030.1:0-27240 GCF_053557975.1 Pseudomonas sp. XP2 | reverse complement strand
GCCGGCAAGCCAGCTCCCACATTGCCACTACAGGCTCTGAATGCTGCGCGGTACCTGTGGGAGCTGGCTTGCCGGCGATAGGGCCAGTACAGACAGCAGCGAAATCAAGGCATCAGGCCACCTTTCGTCCCCCGACAAGAGAAATTTCCTGACACCTCTTGCACAACAAATATTATGGTATACCATCAGACAACAAGAGCTGATAACCCTCACCAGGAGCCCTCCATGAGTTTCGAAATCCGCAAGATCGTCACCTACTCCGAAGAGACCCGCATCGAAGGCGGCAAGGCCACCGACAAACCAGTGACCATGGTCGGCCTGGCCGTCGTGATCAAGAACCCATGGGCCGGTCGCGGTTTTGTTGAAGATCTGAAGCCGGAAATCCGCGCCAACTGCTCGGAGCTGGGTGCACTGATGGTCGAGCGTCTGACCGCTGCCATTGGCGGTGCCGACAAGATCGAAGCCTACGGTAAAGCGGCCGTGGTCGGCGCCGACGGCGAAATCGAGCACGCCTCGGCTGTGATCCACACCCTGCGCTTCGGCAACCACTACCGCGAAGCGGTGCAGGCCAAGAGCTACCTGAGCTTCACCAACAAGCGCGGCGGCCCCGGCACCTCGATTCAGATCCCGATGATGCAGAAGGACGACGAAGGCCTGCGTTCGCACTACATCACTCTGGAAATGCAGATCGAAGACGCCCCGCGCGCCGATGAAATCGTTGTGGTGCTGGGCGCTGCCGACGGCGGCCGCCTGCACCCGCGCATCGGCAACCGCTACATCGACCTGGAAGAACTGGCTGCCGAAAAAGCCAACGCTCAATAACAACAACCAAGACGGGCCGGGGCGTGGCGTGCTTTCCCGCCGCGCCCGACCTTCAAGGAGCGCCCTCCATGATTCAGCCTGTCGCTGAACGTACACCTGCCGGCACCAGCTACCTGTCCGTAGGCCAGGGCCAACCCGTGGTACTGATCCACGGCGTGGGCCTGAACAAGGAAATGTGGGGCGGCCAGATCGTTGGCCTGGCCAACGACTACCGTGTCATCGCCTACGACATGCTCGGCCACGGTCAAAGCCGCGTGCCGGCTGCCGACACGCCGCTGCAAGCCTACGCCGACCAGCTCGCCGAGCTGCTCGACCACCTGCAAATTCAACAAGCGACCGTGATCGGCTTCTCCATGGGCGGCCTGGTTGCCCGTGCATTCGCCCTGCACTACCCGCAGCGCCTGACTGCACTGGTCGTGCTCAACAGCGTGTTCAACCGCACCCCCGAGCAAAGTGCCGGCGTGATCGCCCGCGCTGCCCAGGCAGCGGAGCTGGGCCCCGACGCCAACGTCGATGCCGCCCTGGATCGTTGGTTCAGCCGTGAATACAAGGCTGCCAACCCGGCACAGGTCGCCGCCATTCGCCAAGTGCTGGCGAGCAACGACCCGCAGGGCTACCACACCACGTATTCGTTGTTCGCCACTCAGGACATGTACCGCGCTGACGACCTGGGCAGCATCCAGGTGCCGACGCTGATCGCCACGGGCGAACTCGATTCGGGCTCCACCCCGGCCATGACCCGCCAGCTTGCCGCCAGCATTCCGGGTGCGCACAGCGTGGTCCTCGCCGAGCAACGGCATATGATGCCGGTAGAAGCACCCCGTGAAGTCAACAAGATGCTGCTGGACTTCCTCGCGCAAGCCCGCACCCTCACCGAATCCGCCAAGGGGATTGTTGCATGACCCTCGTTCGTTTCCAGATGTGCATCGACGGCCAATGGCGCGATGCCCAGAGCGGCAAGACCTTCGACAGCCTCAACCCGGCCACCGCCCAAGCCTGGGCGCAGCTTCCCGACGCTGACGAAACCGACGTCGAGCTGGCCGTGCAGGCCGCCCAGCGTGCCTTCGACAGCAAGGAATGGCGCAGCATCACCGCCACCGCGCGTGGCAAGCTGCTGCGTCGCCTGGGTGACCTGATTAGCGAGAACAAGGAACACCTGGCCCAGCTGGAAAGCCGTGACAACGGCAAGCTGATCCGCGAAACCCGCGGCCAGGTCGGCTATCTGCCAGAGTTCTTCCACTACACCGCAGGGCTGGCCGACAAGCTTGAAGGCGGCACCCTGCCGCTGGACAAGCCCGACCTGTTCGCCTACACCGTGCACGAGCCCATCGGCGTGGTTGCCGGGATCATCCCGTGGAACAGCCCGCTGTACCTCACCGCGATCAAGCTGGCCCCAGCCCTGGCTGCCGGCAACACCATCGTGCTCAAACCGTCCGAACATGCCTCGGCGACCATCCTCGAGCTGGCCCGTCTGGCCCTCGAAGCCGGCTTCCCGGCCGGTGTGGTCAACGTGGTCACCGGCTACGGCCCGACCACCGGCGCGGCACTGACCCGCCACCCGCTGGTGCGCAAGATCGCCTTCACCGGCGGCGCCGCTACAGCCCGCCATGTGGTGCGCAGCAGTGCCGAGAACTTTGCCAAGCTGTCGCTGGAGCTGGGCGGCAAGTCGCCGAACATCATCTTCGCCGACGCCGACCTGGACAGCGCCATCAACGGTGCCGTGGCCGGCATCTATGCCGCCTCCGGGCAAAGCTGCGTAGCCGGTTCGCGCCTGCTGGTGCAGGACGAGATTTTCGACGAATTCGTAGAGCGCCTGATTACCCGCGCCAAGCGCATCCGCATCGGTAACCCGCAGGACGACGCCAGCGAAATGGGCCCTATGGCCACCGCGCAGCAGTTGGCCGTCGTCGAAGGCCTGGTGGCTGCGGCCAAGGCTGAAGGTGCCAAGCTGCACATGGGCGGCAAGCGTGCCGAGGTCGAGGGTGACGGCTGGTTCTACGAGCCGACCCTGTTCGAGTGCGACAGCAACTCGATGACCATCATGCAGGAAGAAGTGTTCGGCCCTGTCGCCGCGGTCATCCGCTTCAAGACCGAGGAGGAGGCCCTGGAAATCGCCAACGACTCGCAGTTCGGCCTGGCCGCCGGCATCTGGACCCGTGACCTGGGCCGTGCTCATCGCCTGGCCCGCGACGTGCGTTCGGGGATCATCTGGGTCAACACCTACCGCGCCGTGTCGGCCATGGCGCCAATTGGTGGTTTCAAGAACAGCGGCTACGGCCGTGAGAGCGGCATCGATTCGGTGCTGGCCTATACCGAGCTGAAGACCGTGTGGATCAACCTGTCCACCGCGCCGATGCCCGACCCGTTCGTGATGCGCTAGGAGGAACACAAGATGATCGAACCCGGCATCTACAAAGACGTGATGGGCTCTTTCCCGTCCGGCGTCACGGTAGTGACCACCCTGGACGCCGACGGCGCCATCGTCGGCATCACCGCCAGCGCCTTCAGCGCATTGTCGATCGACCCGGCGCTGGTACTGTTCTGCCCCAACTACGCCTCCGACACCTACCCGATCCTGCGTGACAGCAAGCAGTTCGCGATTCACCTGCTGTCCGCCGAGCAGACCGCTGAAGCTTACGCCTTCGCCGGCAAGGGCAAGGACAAGGCCAAGGGCGTCGAGTGGCATTTGAGCGAGCTGGGCAACCCGCTGCTGGCCAAGGCGACCGCGATCATCGAGTGCGAACTGTGGCGCGAGTATGACGGTGGGGACCACGCGATCATCGTCGGTGCAGTGAAGAACCTGGTGTTGCCGGCCGAGCCGGTGACGCCGATGGTGTACCACAAAGGCAAACTGGGCGCCCTGCCGCCCCTGGGCTGACCTTGAGACCGCCGGGGCCGCAAAGCGGCCCCCGTTCCCTTTTTTCTTCCGGAGTACGGCACATGAGTAACGAGAAGTACGACAAAGGCCTGGCCATCCGCACCCAGGTGCTGGGCGAGGACTACGTCAACCGCTCGATCCAGAACGCCGACGAGTTCACCAAGCCATTGCAGGAACTGGTCACCGAATACTGCTGGGGCCACGTCTGGGGCCGCGAAGGCTTGTCGCTCAAAGAGCGCAGCATGATAAACTTGGCCATGATTTCCGCGCTCAACAGGCCCCACGAGCTCAAGCTGCACATCCGCGGCGCATTGCGCAATGGCCTGAGCCGTGAACAGATTCGCGAAATTCTGCTCCAGGTCGGCATTTATTGCGGCGTACCCGCGGCGGTGGACAGTTTCCGCCTGGCCCGTGAAGCGTTTGCCGAAGCCGATGCGGAGTCAACCCGTTAACAACGGGCTGTTCGAACCACTGCATGGAAAGCCTCGGTTCGGGGCGTTCCGCGATGTTGGCGCAACAGCCTCATAAAGAGCGCTCCTGATGAAACGCCAGCCACTCGACGACAGCTTCAAGGTCAACCGCAACCCCGTTACCCTGCGCGAAATCGTGCTAGACAAGCTGCGCGCCGCAATCATGAACTTCCATCTGCTGCCCGGCGACCGCCTGGTGGAGCGCGACCTCTGCGACCGCCTCGGCGTCAGCCGTACCTCGGTGCGCGAAGCCCTGCGCCACCTGGAGTCCGAAGGCCTGGTGGAATTCGCCGACGCCAAAGGCCCGCGTGTCGCCATCATCACCCTGGAAGACGCCCGCGACATCTACGAGCTGCGCTGTGTGCTCGAAGGCCTGATCGTGCAGCTGTTCACCCTCAACGCCAAGGCCAAGGACATCCGTGCCCTGGAACGCGCGCTGGAGGTGAACCGCGAAGCGCTGGAAGAAGGCGAGCTGCAACAGGTGCTGGATTCGGTACAAGGTTTCTACGACGTGCTGCTGGAGGGCTCCGGCAACCAGGTGGCGGCCCAGCAACTGCGCCAGTTGCAGGCGCGCATCAGCTACCTGCGCGCCACCTCGGTGTCGCAAGAAAACCGCCGCGGCGCCAGCAACCGCGAAATGGAAAAGATCGTCGAAGCCATCAAGGGTGGTGACCCGCTGGTGGCCCACCAAGCTTCGGTCGACCACGTCCGCGCTGCCGCCAAGGTGGCCCTGGACTACCTGCGCCAGAAGCAGGATGACAACACCAAGGTGCGCGACATCGTCGAGCCCCTGGCCCTGAAGGAACCTCGCATAGGCCGCTGATCATGCCCAACGCCCCCCGCTACTGCCCGCACTGCACCACGGAACTGGCCCGGGGCGTTCCCACAGGCGACACCCACGAACGCCTGCACTGCACCGGCTGCGGCTACATCCATTACATCAACCCGAAGATCATCGCCGGCTGCATCATCGAGCGCGATGGCAAGTACCTGTTGTGCCAGCGCGCCATCCCGCCGCGCCCCGGCACCTGGACCTTGCCGGCCGGGTTCATGGAAGCTGGCGAGACCACCGAGCAGGCTGCACTGCGCGAGGTCTGGGAAGAAAGCGGGGTGCGTGCCGACATCGTCTCGCCCTACTCCATCTTCAGCGTACCCAGGATCAGCGAGGTGTACATCATCTTCCGCGCCGTCGTCGCCGAAGAAACCGGGCACTACGGGCCGGAGACCCTGGCATACAAGTTCTTCGAGCCCGACGAGATTCCGTGGGACGACATCTACTATCCGGCTATCCGGCAGATTCTCGAGCGCTACATCCTTGAACGGCAGGCCGGGGTCTACGGGATCTACATGGGCAATGACGACACTGGCAAGGTGCACTTCATGCGCTAGCCTGTGCCGGCCTCTTCGCGGGTGAACCCGCGAAGAGGCCGGCACAGGCCACCACAAAATGCTCGCCAACCGTCTATTCTCGGTGCACCCTAAGGCCTTGTGTTAAAGGACCGACAGAACAAATGGCGAAATGGCTAGACGGCGGCGGGCTGATGGCCGAACGCATCCGCAACCACAACTGGGCCGCCACCCCCCTGGGGGCATTGGAACATTGGCCTGACGCCCTGAAGACCACCATGGCCCTGTGCCTGGCTTCGCGTTTTCCGCAGGCGGTGCTCTGGGGCCCTGACCTCATCACCCTGCACAACGATGCTTTCATCCCGATTCTCGGGCGCAAGCCCTCGGCCTTGGGTATCCCCTTCCGCGACGTGTGGCATGAGGCCTGGGCCGATATCAGCAAAATGGCCGACTGTGCGTTGTCCGGCGAAGCGGTGTACATCGAAGACTTCCCACTGACGATCGACCGCAACGGCGGCCCGGAGCAGGCTTATTTCACCTTCTGCTACAGCCCGATTCGCGGCCTGGATGGCGAAGTGCTTGGCATGCTCGATACGGTTACCGAAACCACCGCCGGTGTGGTCACCAACCTGCGCCTCAACTTTCTCGACAGCCTCGGGCGCGCCGTGGCCGACGCCACCGACCCCGACCAGATCATGGCCATCACCACGCGCATGCTGGTCGAGCACCTTGGCTTGTCCAACTGCGCCTATGCGGTAATGGAGCCGGACGAGAATGGCTTCACCATCTGCGGCGATGCCGTAGCACCCGGCTCCCCACGCCTGGTGGGCCAATATCACCTGCATGATTTCGGCCGCCTGGCGGTCAGCCGCCTGCGCAGCGGCCTGGCGTTGGTGATCAATGACAACCTTCGCGAACTGGCCGCTGACGAAGCGGCGACATTTCAGGCCATCGGCATCACCGCTACTGTCTGCATGCCGCTGATCAAGGCTGGCAGGCTGACCGCGCTGATGGCGATTCACGACCGTTTTCCCCGGGAATGGACCGACTACGAGCAAGCGCTGATCAGCGAGGTTACCGAACGTTGCTGGGCGCATATCCAGCGGGTTCAGGCCAATGCTGAAGTGCGTGAGGCGATGGCAGCGCTGGAGGCGCTCAACGCCAACCTTGAGCACCGCGTGGAAGAACGCACGACCCAGCTGCTGCACACCGAAGCCGTGCTGCGCCAGGCACAAAAGCTGGAAGCCATCGGCCAGCTGACAGGTGGCGTTGCCCACGACTTCAACAACCTGCTGACCATCATCCGTTCCTCGCTGCACTTCCTGCAACGCCCCAACCTCGACGAGAAGCGTCGCGAACGTTACCTCAAGACCATATCCGACACCGTCGACCGTGGTGCCAAACTAACCGGTCAGCTCCTGGCCTTCGCCCGCCGACAGGCCCTCAGCCCACACGTGTTCGAGGCAGGACCACGGTTGGAAGCGATGGCTGACATGCTCGACACCGCCACCGGCGCACGCATCCAGGTCGAGCTGCAGTTACCGCCTGCGCCGTGCCACATCCGCGCCGACCTCAGCCAGCTGGAGAACGCAGTGATCAACCTCATGCTCAACGGCCGGGATGCCATGGCCGGCGAAGGTGTGTTGCAACTGCGCCTGCAGGCCGATCAGCGCCTGCCGGCCTTGCGCGGCCAGCCGTCCCTGCCAGGCCCATTCGCGGCGATATCCGTGAGCGACAGTGGTACCGGTATTGCCGCCGATTTGCTGGAGCGCATCTTCGACCCGTTTTTCACAACCAAAGCTGCAGGTGAAGGGACCGGGCTTGGGCTGTCGCAGGTGTTCGGCTTTGCCAAGCAGTCCGGGGGGGATGTAGCAGTGACCAGTGCCCCCGGCCAAGGCACAACGTTTACCCTTTACCTGCCGCAGGAGGACCCGCCCGCTGCCCCGTCGGAAGACGCCTCGGCCGGCAGCCTGCTGCAAGCACAGAGCGAGCGGCGACGGATACTGCTGGTAGAGGACAATTCCGACCTGGCCCGCTTCAGCGCGCAGATCCTTGAGGACCATGGTTATCAGGTCAGCTGTGCACGCTCGGCGGAAGAGGCGCTGGCGCAGTTGACTGGCCCGGCGGGCGGTTTTGATGCGGTGTTTTCCGATGTGGTCATGCCCGGCATGGGTGGGTTGGCACTTGCCCTGGAGCTGCGCCGTCAGCGCCCGCAGCTTCCGGTGATCCTTACTTCGGGCTACAGCGATGCAATTGCCGAAGGCGGGCACCAAGGGTTTACCTTTCTGGCCAAGCCTTACTCGGCAGAACAGCTGTGCCAGACGCTCGGGAACGTCCTGGCCCCCTTGCCTCACGGTGTCAGTTGATTTGCCCGGCAATCAAGCCCAGGGCCACCGTAATCATCGCCACCCCCGACACCCGCCCGACCAGCTTCGCCGCCCCCGGCCGGGTACTCAACACGGCTTTGGCGCCATAGCCGACCAGTGAGTAGATCACCAGCGAGCTGCACAGGTGCACCAGCCCCAGCAGCAAGATCTGCAACGGCACTGGCCAGTTCGACTGTGGGTCGGTGAACTGCGGCAGCAAAGCCAGGAACAGCAGGAAAACCTTCGGGTTCAGGCCGCTGACGCAAAAGCCCTTCAACGCCCAGCGCGAACCCGAATCCCCCGCACCGCCCTGCCCGGCTGCCGGCAATGCCGGGCTCAACAACAGGTTACCACCCAGCCACAGCAGGTAGCTGCACCCCGCCAGGGTGAGCAAGGTCAGTGCCAATGGGTGGCCTGCCAGCAGGCTGCCTACCCCGGCCGCTACCACCAGCGTCGCCAGGCAATGCCCCGACAACATGCCCGCCACCGCGGGCATTACCCAGCGCCCACGCATGCCTGCCGAAATGGCGTAAGCCCAATCTGCGCCCGGGGTAATCACGAACAGCATCGACACGGCCCAAAACGCCGTCAGCACACTGATAGCCACTTGAATCTTCCTTATCTACTGCCTTGGGATGTCGAAAGATTACGGATTCCGCCCGGGGATTTTCTTTCGTATATTCCCTGCAATCGCTCAATGACTGGAAGATCCTTCTCAATGGACAGAACTGATAGAAAAATGCTTGCCGAGCTGCAAAAAGACGGTCGGCTATCGGTAACCGAACTGGCCGACCGCGTAGGGCTCAGCCTGTCGCCCTGCCATCGGCGCTTGAAGGCACTGGAAGAATCCGGGGCGATTCTGGGCTATCACGCCCGCCTGGCGCCGAGCGCCCTGGGGCTGAATTTTGCCGCGTTGGTGTTCGTGACCCTGCGCGAGGTGACCCGGCAGCCGGTGGCGGATTTTGAAGCGGCACTTTCGGAGATTCCGCAGATTGTCGAAGCACAGCGGTTATTCGGCGACCCGGATTACCTGCTGCATGTGGTGGCCAAGGACCTGCCGGCGTTTCAGAAGCTGTATGACGAGCACCTGACCAGCATTCCCAATGTGAAACGCCTGAGCTCAACCCTGGTGATGAAGGAAGTGATCCAGGACCGGTTGTTGCCGATGTAGCTCTATTGCCTGTACTGGCCCTTTCGCGGGCTAGCCCCGCGAAAGGGCCGATGCAGGCAACCATTCAGCTGCCCTGCAAATGCGCACGACGCACCATCAAAGCCCACCGCGTTCTGCCGAAACAGGGCTCAACCCCTCTACTTCAAGCCCTGCCGCCAACTGGCACCGTCCTTGCTACCGTCCCCCGCTTAAGCTTTTGTCAGCCTTAGGTTTTTTAAGGTTTATGGGTACATATTTACTAATTTCTCGTTATCCCCGCGCCCCGCATCATCCCTCCAACAAGAACGCGTTGCCCATCGCCGGCACGCCCCCGGGCAGCTCCCGATGCCCTACCTTGCCTTGGAGTCAGTCATGACCAGTGCAGCCAATTCGGCACCCCTGATAGAGAAACACACAATCGGCTACGTGCCCCCGCAAGACCGCCATGGAAAGGTAAGGGATCTGTTCACACTGTGGTTCGGCGGCAACATCGCCCCGCTGCCCATCGTCACCGGCGCGCTGGGCGTGCAGCTGTTCCACCTGAACCTGATATGGGGCATCGTCGCCATCCTGGTCGGTCACCTGGTCGGGGGGGTGCTGATGGCACTGCACTCGGCCCAGGGCCCGCAAATGGGTATCCCGCAGATGATCCAGAGCCGCGCCCAGTTCGGCACGCTCGGCGCGCTGCTGGTGGTGGTAATCGCCGGCGTCATGTACATCGGCTTCTTCGCCTCCAACATCGTGCTCGCCGGCAAATCGCTGCACGGTGTGGTCGATGCCGTACCGGTGCCGGTGGGCATCGTCATCGGTGCCTTGGGTTCAGGCATCATCGGCATCATCGGCTATCGCTTCATCCACGTGCTCAACCGCATTGGCACCTGGGTACTGGGCATCGGTATCGTGGTCGGCTTCGGCTACATCTTCAGCCACGTGCAAAGCGACGACTTCCTCACCCGCGGCGGCTTCAACCTGGCCGGCTGGTTGGCCACCGTGTCGCTGGCGGCGCTGTGGCAGATCGCCTTTGCGCCCTATGTGTCGGACTACTCGCGTTATCTGCCGGCAGATGTGAAAGTCAGCTCGACGTTCTGGACAACGTACCTGGGCTCAGCCCTGGGTTCGAGCCTGTCGTTCATCTTCGGCGCCGTGGCGGTACTGGCGATTCCGGCCGGGATGGACACCATGGATGCGGTCAAGCTGGCCACCGGTACCCTGGGCCCGATCATGCTGGTGCTGTTCCTGCTCAGCGTCATCAGCCACAACGCCCTCAACCTGTATGGCGCTGTACTGTCGATCATCACCCTGGTGCAAACCTTCGCCTATCGCTGGATCCCCACCGCCAAAAGCCGTGCGGTGCTGTCGCTGATCGTGCTGTCGGCCTGCTGCGTGGTGGCGGTGTTCGCCTCGGCAGACTTCATCGGCCACTTCGTCGACATGGTGCTGGTGCTGCTGGTGGTGCTGGTACCGTGGACGGCGATCAACCTGATCGACTTTTATGCCATCCACAAAGGTGACTACGACATCCAGTCGATCTTCCAGGTCGATGGCGGTATCTACGGGCGTTACAACCCACAGGCGTTGATAGCCTATGCGGTAGGTATCGTGGTGCAGATCCCCTTCATGAACACGCCGCTGTATGTCGGGCCGATTTCCGAGCACATCAACGGGGCTGACCTGTCGTGGCTGGTAGGGCTGGCAATTACCTCACCGCTGTACTGGTGGCTAGCCAGCCGTGACAGTGCCTACCGTCGTCGGCAGACAAGTGCCAAGTTGGCCATGGGACACTGATTCAACCTGTAACGGCCCTATCGCCCAGCCTCACCACGAAGCAGTACACGAAGGTGAACGCCACCCCCTTGAGCTGCACCAGTGCCTGCCCAATGGGCGATACGCCCTCGACATAGCCTCCCAGCGATGGCGCTGATATGGGCGATTGGGGTGCCTTGGGGCTGCTTTGCAGCCCCAAAAACGGTGGATCAGTACTGCGCCTGCCCCGGCACCCAGGCCGTCCCCGCCAAGGGCACCCGCGCCATCGCGGCCGCTTCCACGGTCAACGCCACCAGGTCCTCCGGGTCAAGGTTGTGCAGGTGCGACTTGCCACACGCCCGCGCCATGGTCTGCGCCTCCAGCACCAGCACCCGCAGATAGTTCGCCAGCCGGCGACCCGCTTCTTCCGGGTTCAGGCGCCCGGCCAGCTCTGGGTCCTGGGTGGTGATGCCGGCCGGATCGCGACCGTTCTGCCAGTCGTCATAGAAGCCCGCAGCCGAGCCAATCTTCTTCAGCTCGCTGTCCAGCCGCGGATGGTTGTCACCCAGTGCAATCAATGCCGCCGTGCCGATGGCCACTGCGTCTGCCCCCAGGGCCATGGCCTTGGCTACGTCGGCACCGTTGCGGATACCGCCAGAGACGATCAGCTGCACCTTGCGGTGCATGCCCATTTCCTGAAGCGCCTGCACCGCCTGCGGGATGGCCGGAAGAATCGGGATGCCAACGTGCTCGATGAACACTTCCTGAGTGGCTGCGGTACCGCCCTGCATGCCGTCTAGCACGATCACATCTGCACCAGCCTTTACCGCCAGCTTGACGTCGTAGTAAGGGCGGCTGGCACCGATCTTCACGTAAATGGGTTTTTCCCAGTCGGTGATCTCGCGGATCTCGGCAATCTTGATCGCCAGGTCATCCGGGCCGGTCCAGTCCGGGTGGCGGCAGGCACTGCGCTGGTCGACGCCGATCGGCAAGGTGCGCATGCCGGCTACCCGCTCGGTTACCTTCATGCCCAGCAGCATGCCGCCACCGCCCGGCTTGGCGCCCTGGCCGAGGACGATCTCGATGGCGTCGGCCTTGCGCAGGTCGTCGGGGTTCATGCCGTAGCGCGAAGGCAGGTACTGGTACACCAGGTGCTGCGACTGGCCACGTTCTTCCGGGGTCATGCCGCCGTCACCGGTGGTGGTGCTGGTGCCGGCGATGGTCGCACCACGGCCCAGCGCTTCCTTGGCGTTGGCCGACAACGCGCCGAAGCTCATGCCGGCGATGGTCACCGGGATTTTCAGGTGGATCGGCTTTTTCGCAAACCGGTTGCCCAGCACCACGTCGGTGCCGCACTTCTCGCGGTAGCCTTCCAGGGGATAGCGCGACACGCTGGCGCCGAGCAGCAACAGGTCGTCGAAGTGCGGCACACGGCGCTTGGTGCCACCGCCGCGGATGTCGTAGATGCCGGTTTCGGCGGCACGCTGGATTTCCTGGATGGTCAGGCGATCGAAGGTGGCCGACTCACGCAGTACCGGGGGGAATTGCTCGCTCATGGGAATGCTCCTGGATCAGTACGCGCTGGCGTTGTCGACTTTGAAGTTGTACAGCTGGCGGGCCGAGCCGTAGCGTTTGAAATCGGCGGCCTTATGGTCCAGGCCAGCCTTGTTCAGCAGTTCCTGCAGCTCTTGCAGGTGTTCGGCGCGCATTTCTTTCTCGATGCAGTCCGAGCCCAGTGACTGCACCGAGCCCTTGACGTAGATGCGCACCTCATACAGCGAGTCGCCCAGCGCGTCGCCGGCATCGCCACACACCACCAGGCGTCCGGCCTGGCCCATGAAGCAGCTCATGTGGCCAATGCTGCCGCCGACCACAATGTCCACGCCTTTCATGGAAATACCGCAACGGGCACCGGCATCACCTTCGATCACCAGCAGCCCGCCATGGGCGGTGGCGCCTGCGGCCTGCGAGGCACTGCCCTTGACCCTCACCAGGCCGGACATCATGTTCTCGGCCACGCCGACACCCACGTTGCCGTGCACGGTCACGCTGGCCTGCTGGTTCATGCCGGCGCAGTAGTAGCCGGCATGGCCTTCGATATCCACCGCCACGGCGGCGTTGATGCCCACCGCCAGGTTGTGTTTGCCGCCGGGATGGGTCACTTGCCATTCGAGGTCCTGCACCTCGCCGTGCAGTGACTGGTTGAGCACACGCACCGAAGTGCTGGATAGGTCGATCGTCTTCATAAGGTTCTCCAGGGGTTCGGTGGCAGGTCAGGCGCTTTCGCGCTCCCAGACGTACAGGGTGGCCGGCGCCGGTTCCCAGACCTTGGCGTGCTCGATGCCGGGCAGGCCGGCCAGTGCCTGGTATTCCGAGGCCATGGCCACGTAGTCTTCGGTCTCGGCCAGCACCGCCGGCTTGCAGGCAATCGGGTCACGGATCACGGCAAAGCCGTTGCGGGTGCCGATGGCAAACGTGAAGAAGCCGTCCAGGTCTTCCAGCGCGCCATCCAGGGCCTGGGCCAGGCTGTCGCCCTGCTGTAGCCGCCAGGTCAGGTAGCCGGCGGCCACTTCGGTGTCGTTATCGGTCTCGAAGCTGATGCCTTCGCGCTTGAGTACCTGGCGCAAGCGGAAGTGGTTGGAGAGCGAGCCGTTGTGCACCAGGCACAGGTCGGCGCCGGTGGAGAACGGGTGACTGCCCTCCATGGTCACGGCGCTTTCGGTGGCCATGCGGGTGTGGCCGATGATGTGGCTGCCCTTCATGCCGGCCAGGCCGAAGCGACTGGATATTTCCGCCGGCAGGCCCATGCCCTTGAGGATTTCGATGCTCTGCCCGGCGCTCATGATGCGCACATCGGGCGCTAGCTCGGCCAAGGCGCCGCGGGCTGCGGCCTCATCTGTGTGCACTTTGAGCACAGCGGCGCTGGCGTTCTGGTACCAGTCCAGCGAGCAACCCAGGTGCCCTTCCAGCTGGCCCATCAGGGTGGTCCAGGGGTAGTTGGTGTCAGTCGCTTGCAGGGTCAGCTTGACCCAGCCTTCGGCCACTTCATCGCCGTAGATGGCAAAGCCGGCGCTGTCCGGTCCACGGTCGGTCATGGCTTGGAGCATGGGTTCGAACAGCTTGCCTAGCTGGCCTTCCAGCCCGGGCTTTTTCAGGTACAGACCTACGATTCCACACATGGTGATGCTCCTTACTAGGCAGTGGGCGAGCGCTTTCGTGTCTGCCGCCCAGGGGATTGGGGCGGTCAGAAGAACTCGGTGTAACGCTGGATTTCCCAGTCGGAGACGTGGCGGCAGTACTCCACCCACTCCATGCGCTTGAGCTTGATAAACTCGTCGACGATCCCGGCGCCCAGCACCTCGCGGAACAACGGGTCGGCTTCGAGCGCGTCGACGGCCTCCTTCAGCGATTGCGGCAAGGTCTTGATGCCGCGCGCGGCAATTTCTTCAAGGCTCAGGTTGTAGAGGTTTTCATTGCACATCTCGCCCGGATCCAGCTGGCGGTCGATGCCATCGAGGCCGGCGGCGATAATGGCGGCGGTGACCAGATACGGGTTGCAGCCGGCGTCCGGCAGGCGGAACTCCAGGCGACCATAAGGAATGCGCACCATTGCAGAACGGTTATTGGCCCCCCAGGCGACGAAGGCCGGGGCCCACGTCGAGCCCGACAATGAACGGCCAACCACCAGACGCTTGTAGGAGTTGACCGTCGGCGCCGCAAAGGCACACAACGCCGCGCCGTGGACCATGAGCCCTGCAGCAAAGTGATAGGCCAGCTTTGACAGGCCCATGCCGCTGCTGTCGGACGGGTCGTGGAACAGGTTCTTGTGGGTGCTGCTGGCCAGCGACAGGTGAAAGTGCATGCCGTTGCCGGCGCGCTTGGGGTCAGGCTTGGGCATGAACGAGCAGATCATGCCCAGGTCGTTGGCGATCTCACCGGCAGCCATGCGGAAGAAGGTGAAGCGGTCGGCTGACTCCATGGCGTCGCTGTAGGTGTAGTTGATCTCGAACTGGCCATTGGCGTCTTCGTGGTCAATCTGGTAGATGTCGAAGCCCACCGGCTGCAGCGCCTCGGTCAGGCGTTCGAGGAACAGCCGCGAGCGCGACAGGCCCTTGTAGTCGTAGCAGGGCTTGTCGAGGTTGTCGGAGGCGTCAACCAGTTGCAGCTTGCCGCCTTCGTCGCGGCGGAACAGGCTGAACTCGGGCTCAAGGCCGGTGTTCAGGGTCCAGCCCTTCTCGGCCAGGCGCTGCACCTGCTGCTGCAATACGTAGCGGCTGTCATAGGGCCAAGGCTGGCCGTTGACATGGCCCACGCACACCACCCGGCCATAGCCTGGCTGCCACGGCACCGGAACCAGTGTGGACAGATCGCCGCGGGCCATGAAGTCCGGGCCGTGCGGCTCCATGCCCATGCCGCAGATGGCGAACCCGGCAAAGCCGGCGCCCTCCTCGGCTACCATCTTCAGGCCCGATACCGGCACCGATTTGGTCTTCGCCGAGCCATGGATATCGACGAACTGCGCCAACACGTACTTGATGCCGTGCTGGTCGAGGGTGCGCTGGGTTTCTGCTGGCAACATGGGTTGAACACTCCTGGGCAAGGGCGACGATTCCGCAAAGGAAACTTACTTTCCTCACAGGAATGCAATGCGCTTGCCAAGTTTGTTCAAGGTGCGCCCTTGGGTGTCTGTTCGGGCCTCTTCGCGGGCAAGCCCGCTCCCACAGGATTCGCCGCAAAGCCGCTTGGGAGTGGACTTGCCCGCGAAGAGGCCGGCACAGGCAAGACAAAACCCAGGCAGGATTTTCTGTTCTATTTGTGGGAAACTTGATTTCACCTGAGGAAAGAAGCCGCCAGCGCAGCTGCATTTCGCACTTTCCCAGTGCGAAAACTTTATTCTTGAACTGAAACCGTGCAGGACTTTCGATGTCGACCGAAACCGAACCGCGCCTTCGTCTGGAGCAGTACCTGGGCCTGCAGATCAAGCGCCAGCGCCAGGCCCAGTCCCTCAAGCTCGCCGATGTGGCGCGCATTGCCGGCATTAGCCAGGGCATGCTGAGCAAGATCGAAAACGCCCAGGTGTCCACCAGCCTCGACACCCTCAGCCGCCTGTGCGACGTACTGGGCATGCCGATGGCCAAGCTGTTCAGCCAATATGACCAGCCCGACGGCAATGCTCTGCTGGTAAAGGCTGGCGAAGGTCTGGAAGTAGTGCGCCGCGGCACCGAGAAGGGCCACACCTACCACTTGCTCAATCACGCCAGGGGGCCGAAGAAAAACTTCGAGGCCTATAGGGTGAGCATGGATGACGCCAGCGAAGAGTTCCCCACCTTCGCCCACCCCGGCACCGAGTTCCTCCACTTGCTGGAGGGCGAGCTGGTGTACCGCCATGGCAACCAGCTCTATCACATGCACGCCGGCGACAGCCTCACATTCGACGGCGAAACCCCGCACGGCCCGGAGAAACTGGTGCAGGTGCCCATACGCCTGCTCTCGATCATGAACTACGGCGACGAGTGACGCGCGGCACAGGGCGAATTGCAGTGGGCACTACAGCTTGAACTTCACGCAAATCGTACTGTTTTCGGCTAGCCGATCCAGCGTGATTGCATCAGCTCCATACCCTGAATAGCTTTTCACCAGCCGCATACCCAAGCCTGTTCCGCTTGGTTCGGGATAAGACTCCGGAAAGCCCTCCCCCTCGTCCCTTACTGTAATCACAGCATGGTCGCCTGCGTTCTGGACGCTCACCCCAATCGTGCCCTTGCCATACTTGAGGGCATTGGTGATCAGCTCGGAAATGACCAGGCCCAACGGCGCCATCCGCTGTGGGGGGAGAATGAAAGCATCGGCGTTGAGCACGATCTTACGTTCAGCCAGCGCCGACCCCAGGTCACTCAACAAGGCGCCAAGATACTCCGATGCCAGGACGCCCTGGGTTTCTGCAGTCTGATAGAGGCGCTCATGCACACTGGCAATCGTCAGCACGCGGCTCGCTGCCGTCTGCAGCTGGACCTTGACCGCCTCATCCGCCGACAGGTTGGCCTGAAGCTGGAGCAAAGTGTTCACCAGGTGCAGGCTGTTCTTTACCCGATGGTGAATCTCTTCAAGATAGAGATCGCTGTCGCTCAGCTTGGTGTTTTGCACAGCAATCAGGGACAGCAACTGAGCCTCGTGCTGGTGCCGCTCGGTGATGTCCCGCGACACTGCGATCAGCCTGTCCACCTTGCCCTCGGCACTCAGAATGGGCGCAATGGTTACATCCCACCATCTCGGCTCATCGCCGGCCGTGGGGCAATAGGCCTCAAACCTCGCCGATTCACCGGCCACGGACCGCGCCATGGCATCACGCACGACGGGTTTGGAGTCGTCAGGCCACAGCTGGGTCCAGGGTTTGCCGCGCACCTCTGCCAGCTCGCTTATGTGCATGAGGTACATTCCGGCATCATTCATGAATTCGATATCGCCATGCGTGGTGAGGATCTTTACGCAATCGGGGCTGGCATTGAGCATGCTTTCCGAATAGCGATCCGGTAGCTGCTCATCTGCCCCATTTGCCAGGCGTTCCACGGCCATGGAGATGACGTTGGAGATACCTTCGAGGAACACCAGGTCGCTTTCGATGAAATCGTCACCCTCGGTGCTGTCCGCCTCCAGCACACCAAACGGCTGTAGCGCCCCCCGGATGGGCACGTTGATGGCGCGTTCGATGCCATACTTTTTCAACAGATCCGGCGTGCGGAAGCGCTGCTCCTGGCCCAGATGGTTGGAGAGCACCGGGCGGTACGTAGAGAGGGCATAACCCGCCGGACTGGCCACATCGCCACCGACCTTGGCGTGGCCGATATCAGAGGGATCCCAACCGACACCGTGGGTCAGCAAAAAATCATCGCTGCCAGGCAATGGCATCAACACCTTGGCAAAACGCGTGTGCATGCCTTTGGCCACAACGGTACAAGCCTGCGTGAGCAAAGTATCGAGACTCGTCGACCTGAGCGACGACACGCCATACTCCACCACCAACTGATGCTGCTTGTGTAAACGGGCCTGTGACTTCTGCAGTGCAAGCCTGATCATTTCATCGGGAGGCAGTTGATGCATGGGTTCTCATCCACAGCTGGCAATTGGGAAGATTACTTTCGGGCGCGCCGTTCGACACCATGGCCCCTGCGGACGTGCCAGGCAGGGATCGAAAACTTTTCGTGGCTTCATTTACCAACGATCCAGCATCGATGGCAATGACGAAAACCATCTAAGCCCGGCGGTAATGGGAAAGTATAGATCGCTCGGTTTGCCAACAACCCAAGCGCCACCCGTCAGTTGCATGAAACCACTGGTCATAGCCGCCCGCCGAATGGCTACATGATCGGGGTTTTGTTATGGCTCGCAGTGTATTGGTAGTAGAGGATGACGCGTTGATTCGAATGCTCGCCTGCGAAGCGCTGGAATCGCTCGACCTCGACGTGCGCAGCTGCGGCTGCGTCGATGAGGCGATAACGGTGCTAGAAACCACGGCCCGCCTGGATCTCGTGTTGACCGATATCCAGATGCCAGGCCAGCTCGATGGAGTGGACCTCGCGCACCTGGTCATTGACCGGTGGCCGGGCACCGCCGTGATCGTGATGTCGGCCGGCCAACGTGATGCCGGCTCTCGCTTACCCGGGTCTGCTACGTTCCTCTCAAAACCTTGGACGGTTGGCCAGTTGCTGACTGCTATCGAGCAAACGCTATCTTTCAAAGCAAACGACTTGATGAGGGGTGACTACAGGGTGGACAAAATTGCCCAACTGGATGAGGACATGGCGATACTCGGCCAGGTCGCAGACGAGCTTGAACGCCAAATATCGCCCTGCCCCGTAACCAGGCCTTTGGTGATCGCATGGCTAACGGAGTGGGCGCGGCAGCCAGGCGCCGTGCCGGATTTAGGACGCAACCTGCCCAACCTTCCGCAATCACTCAAGGCAGCCTACCTCAGCTGGACCCATCAATGTGAGGGATGATCTGCCAGCACTCTCGACCTGTGGGAGCGGGTTCACCCGCAAACAGGCCGGGGCCGTTACCCCACCGCCTGCAAGCCGACACACAACTCGAGAAACCGCGCTGCCGCCCTTGAGGGCGTTGCCGCATGTGGCATCAATATGGAAAACCGCCTGACCAACGGCTCAGGGGCAACTTGCAGTCGGTGCAGGGCCCCATCCTCATGGCGGATCGACATTGCCGACACAAAGCCAACCCCCATCCCTGCACGCACCGCCTCCTTCACCCCTTCCACCCCGGCAATCTCCAGCGCTACGCGCATCGCCACACCCTCACGGGCAAACGCGCGCTCGACGACCTGCCGCACACCCGAGCCGCTCTCGCGCAACACCAACGGGTAAGTGCCCAGCGCCCCCAAGGTCTGCGGACCACTGCCAGCCAGCGGATGACCGCTGGGCACGATGGCAACGATCTCGTCCTCACGCCAGGCTGTCACTTGCGTGCCCAACGGCAGCTCCTGCCCAGGCGGCCCTTCGATCAGGGCGATGTCGACACTGCCCAGCGCAGCGACGATCTCCGCCGTGTTGCCGTGTGATGTAGTCACCAGCACGTCCGGGTGACTGGCATGGAAATCGGCGATCAGGTACGGCAGCAGGTAACTGGCAGGCGTGGTACTGGCACCGATGCGCAAGGTACCGCGCTCCAGGCCACGCATCGCGTCGCGCAGTGCCTGGGCCTGGCGGAAGGTTTCGCGCAGGCGCTCGGCATGGGCCAACAGCTGTTCGCCGGCTGCCGTCAACCGCACCCCCCGCCCGGCGCGCTGATACAGCGGCTCGCCAAAAGCCTCCTGCAACAGCTTGAGCTGGCCGGACACCGCCGGTTGCGACAAATGAAGCGCCTGGGCCGCATGGCTGATGTTGCCGTGCTCGGCAACGGTGGCAAACGTTATCAGTTGTTCTGGGGTCATGATTTAAAAATATCAGCTAAACGGATATTTGCCATTTTAAATTACGATTTTTTATAAGCTTATAACCCGATTAACGTAGGCCTTGTCGAAACACCTTTCCGGAGGACACACATGGCCACGGTTCCGTCCAACCCCGCTTTTACGCCTACCCTCTCTACCCGAGGGCGGCTCAATGGCATCCTGTTCGTCGCGCTGTTCGCGCTTGCGGTCACTCAGCTGGCCGCACTGCCCGCCATCGCCAATCTGGGCATCAGCCCGCTGATTGTCGGCATCGTCGCCGGCGCCCTCTACGGCAATGCCTTGCGCGATGGTGTACCGGCCAGCTGGGCAGCCGGCATCAACTTTTCGGCCCGCGGCCTGCTGCGCATCGCCGTGGCCTTCTTTGGCCTGCGGGTCAGCCTGCAGGAAATTGCCGAAGTCGGCTGGTCGGGCCTTATCGTGTCGCTGCTGGTGGTGTCCAGCACCCTGTTGATCGGCCTGTGGTGCGGCATGAAACTGTTCAAGCTGGACCGCGATACCGCCCTGCTGACCGCCGCTGGCAGCGCCATCTGCGGTGCCGCCGCCGTGCTGGCCTTCGAGTCGGCACTGCGCAGTGCCCCGCACAAGAGCGCCATGGCCGTCGGCAGCGTGGTGCTGTTCGGCACCTTGTCGATGTTCCTGTACCCGCTGGCCATCAACGCCGGCTGGCTGCACCTGGACACCCTGGGAGCGGGGCTGTTTCTGGGCGGCACTATCCACGAAGTCGCCCAGGTGGTGGGCGCAGCCAGTAATGTCAGCCCTGAAGCCACCCATATCGCCACCATCGTCAAGATGACCCGGGTGATGCTGCTGGTGCCGGTACTGCTGGTAGTCGGCCTGTGGATCAGCCGCTCGCGCAAGGCTGATCAGGCGCAAGGCAATGGGCGCATTACGATGCCCTGGTTCGCCTTTGGCTTCCTCGCCCTGGTATTGGTGAATTCTCTGCAGGTACTGCCGGGTAGCGTGACGCAAGCGGTCAATAGCCTCGACACTTTTGCCCTGACCATGGCCATGACTGCGCTGGGTATGGAAACTCGCTTCAGCCAGATTCGCCAGGCGGGGCCAAAGGCGCTGGCTACCGGGGCGATTCTGAACCTGTGGCTGGTAGGGGGTGGATTGGCGATTACCCTTGGCGTGCAAAAGCTGTTGGGCTGAATCGGGACCGGGTTGGCTTCATCGCGGGGTTGCCCGCGAAGAAGCCAACCCGGTCTCAAGGTTTTTCACCAGCCCCCTCGTTGCCGCCCACATTTCTCGGTATGGTGTTGTCAAAGAAGGATGTTTTACCCGCACAGGAAAGACTTAGATGCCTCAACGCAATGTCATCAATGCATCCGTCAGCCCCAAAGGCAGCCTGGAAACGCTGTCACAACGTGAAGTTCAGCAACTGAGTGAAGTCGGTACTGGTAGCCTTTACACCCTTTTCCGCCAGTGCGCCCTGGCCATCCTCAACACTGGCGCCCATGTCGACAATGCCAAGACGATCCTCGAGGCCTACAAAGACTTCGAGGTCAAAATCCATCAACAAGACCGTGGTGTGCGCCTGGAGCTGCTGAATGCCCCGGCCGATGCCTTCGTCGATGGCGAAATGATCGCCAGCACCCGTGAAATGCTGTTCAGCGCCCTGCGCGACATCGTTTACACCGAAAGCGAGCTGGCCAGCCAGCGTATCGACCTGGAAAGCTCCCAGGGCATCACTGATTACGTTTTCCATTTGCTGCGCAACGCGCGCACCCTGCGCCCGGGTGTGGAGCCGAAGATGGTGGTGTGCTGGGGTGGTCACTCGATCAGCAGCGAGGAGTACCAGTACACCAAGAAGGTCGGCCACGAACTGGGCCTGCGCAAGCTGGACGTGTGCACCGGTTGCGGCCCGGGCGTGATGAAGGGCCCGATGAAGGGCGCCACCATTGCCCACGCCAAGCAACGCATGCATGGCAGCCGCTACCTTGGCCTGACCGAGCCGGGCATCATCGCCGCCGAGGCGCCCAACCCGATCGTCAACGAGCTGGTGATTCTGCCGGACATCGAGAAGCGCCTGGAAGCCTTCGTGCGTGTCGGTCACGGCATCATCATCTTCCCCGGCGGCGCCGGCACAGCCGAGGAGTTCCTGTACCTGCTGGGCATCCTCATGCACCCCGATAACCAGGACGTGCCGTTCCCGGTGGTGCTCACCGGCCCGCGCAGCGCCGAGCCTTACCTGCAACAGTTGCATGCCTTCGTGGGCGCCACGCTGGGCGAGGCGGCGCACCGGTTGTACGAAATCATCATTGATGACCCGGCAGAAGTTGCCCGGCACATGGTCGAAGGGCTCAAGGTGGTCAAACAGTTCCGCCGCGAGCGCAATGATGCCTTCCACTTCAACTGGCTGCTGAAGATCGAGGAGAGTTTCCAGCGCCCGTTCGACCCGACCCACCAGGCAATGGCCGAACTGGACCTGCGCCGCGAGCTGCCACCCCATGAGCTGGCTGCCAACCTGCGCCGGGCGTTTTCTGGCGTGGTAGCGGGTAACGTGAAGGACAAGGGCATCCGCCTGATCGAAGAGCATGGGCCGTACCAGATCCGCGGCGACAGCGCCGTGCTGGACCCGCTGGGCCGGCTGTTGCAAGCCTTCGTTGACCAGCATCGCATGAAGTTGCCCGGCGGCGCGGCGTATGTACCTTGCTATCAAGTGGTGACCTGACGGCCTGATACTTCTGATCTTGATCTTGATCTTGATCTTGATCTTGATCTTGATCTTGATCTTCGCGACTTCAGGAGGCCGAACGCAGGCCTTGCGAAGGGAGGTGACGGGCATGGATGCCCGTCAAGCGCTGGGCCCCAGGATGGGGCCTGCAGCGCGGTCCTCCCGGGAGCGAGGCCGGAGTGAGGGGACCCCGGAGCGCAGCGCAGGGGCCGGATGATCGGAGCGCAGCGTTTTTTGGTTACTTTTTGTCGCGTCTGACAAAAAGTGACTCGCCGTAAGGGCGAAAAGGTGAGTTAGTGTCGCCATCGCAAATGGCCTATGCGCGAGCTAAAAACCAGCACTGTTTCGCTGTTCGCTGTTCGCTGTTCGCTGTTCGCTGTTCGCTGTTCGCTGTTCGCTGTTCGCTGTTCGCTGTTCGCTGTTCGCTGTTCGCATTCAGGTGTGGGCATCAACAATGAGTCAACATTCATTTTCAAAGGTGGCGCCAAATCACCTTTCCGCCCTTACGGCGGGTCACTTTTTGTCAAACGCGACAAAAAGTAACCAAAAAACGCTGCGCTCCCATCATCCGGCCCCTACGCTGCGCTCCGGGGTCCCCTCGCTCCGGGCTTGCTCCCGGGAGGACCGCGCTGCAGGCCCCATCCTGGGGCCCAGCGCTTGACGGGCATCCATGCCCGTCACCTCCCTCCGCAAGCCCTGCGCTCGGCCTCCTGAAGTCGCAATCTGCGTTGCCTGAACTGTCGCGCGCTTAGAAGCAAAAGCAAAAAGCAAAAAGCAAAAAGCAAAAAGCAGCCTAGTGATTAATGTCAGCCATCGGACGCTCCACAAACCGAATACTGTCGCGCCCACTGCGCTTGGACTGGTACAAGGCCACATCCCCTTGCTCGATCAATGCCGCCAGGCTCGCCGGCGGCTGGTCGAACAGGTTCACGCCAATACTCAAGGTAACCGCGTGCGGCGTGGGCACGGTCTTGCCGGCATACTGCTGGAATTGCTCGCGCAACAGCCCGCCCAGCTCCATTACCTGCTCGCTACTCGCCCCATTCAACAAGATGACGAACTCATCGCCGCCCAACCGCGCGGCCAGTGCCCGCTCCGGCAGCACCGTGCGAATCATCTCGCTCAAGGCAACCAGCAAGCGGTCCCCGGCAATATGCCCGTGCAGGTCGTTGACCAGCTTGAAGTTGTCGATGTCGATCAGCAGCAACGCCCCAGGCTGCGCCGGGCTCACGTCCTTGAAGAAATGCCCGGCCCGCACCTCCAGCGCACGCCGGTTATACAACGCGGTCAACGGGTCGCGGGCTGACAGCCGGGCAATCCGCTCCTCGCGCCGATAGCGCACGGTGCCGGTCATCGACAAGGCAATCAGCATGATCGCCATCGCCCCCTCGACCAAGGAGATCTGGATGATCAGGCCACCAAAGGTGGCCAGGTCAATCAACGTCCCCGGCGTGATGGCAATGCCCGCCTTGGCCGCATAGAACAGCCCATGGATCAGCAACACATAGCGCAGTTGTACTGCCCCCACACTCAGCGACTTGCCATGGGGCCGCAGCAGGGAGCTGGCCTTGAGCGTCAGCGACGCCACCAGCAACGAGTTGACCATCAGCATCACCTTCGACCACTGCGGCCCTACAGGCAGCAACAGCAAGGCGAACCAGACCACCACAATCATTAGCCAGCCCCGCGACAAGCGGTCCTGGGTAAAACGCAATACGCCCGTCAGGAAGAACCCGTGCGCCACCACCAGCAAACCGTTGGCGAACCAGATGCCGATGAACAACAACCCAGACCCGCGCAACAAGGCCAAAACACAACCGACAGTAATCGTGGCAAAGCCGGCGCTCCAGAACAGCAAGGAGGTTTCGCGGACACTGCGCCACTCAATCGCCAGGTACAGGGCAGCCGCCGCTGCCAGGGCGACCGAGATGGTCAGCATCGTGGGTGGATCTAGCGCCATATACGCTTTGGCCTATCTGGTTAACGAAGAAAGGGCCCGATTGTATGCGCTCGTGATGATTTTTCAGAGGGGCCTTGTACGGTTGGCTGCAAATGATAGCCCAGCCCCCATCGGAGGGCTCACGCAGGTAACATCATATTGACATCAAGGCGCCGCGTGCACCACCGAAATCGCGGTGCCCTCGCCCCCTTGATGCCTGAAAGCAAACTCACCCGTTGCCCCCCAAAAAGCACGGCAGTGCCTGGCGCAGTGCCTCAGAGCACGCGCTTGATCAACGGTTCCAACCGGCTGAAACGCAAGCGCCGCAGAAATTTGCGGACCTCCTTGGGATGCTCGGCCTTCACGCCCAGCGCCTCTGCCGAACCAATCTTCGGCGCATGCCGGCGTAGCGCGTTCAACTCCGCTTCCCTCGGCGTCAGCCATTGCCCGTGCGGGTCATCGATCAGCAGGCCGTTCTCCAGGTCCAGGTTGAACCCGCGCGGGTTCAGGTTGTTGCCGGTCAGCAACGAATAGCGCTGGTCGACCCACACGCCCTTGGCATGAAAGGTATGCCCAGGATCGTTCCAGATGCGTACCTGTAACTGGCCGCTGGCAATGGCGGCATGGCGGCGCCGGGCGAAGGCACGCAGGTTGTCTTCATACAGATAAGGCAAGGCGCCACTGGCGCTGAACGGCTCGCCAGGGGCGATATAGAAGTCATTGGCCGTGCGATCGCCGACAATCAGCTCAACCTGCACACCACGCTCCAGCGCATGGTCAAGCTCGCGCATCACCACCCGCGGGGGGTTGAAATACGGCGTACTGATGATGAGTTGCGTGCGCGCCGCCGCCAACAAGGCGCACAGCGCCCGGTTCAGCGGGTTGCCACGGCCCACGCCCAACAGCGGAATAACCCGCAGCCCTTCCCCTGCCATGCTGGCCGGTGCCTCGTAGGCCATGCGCCGCAACCGCGCACGCAAGCGCCGGATGTCGCCGCGCAGGCTACGGGTGGCAGGTGGCGCAGGCAAGTCGAGGCGCGGTGTGGCGGTGTGGTGCAGCAGGCGCCGCACCAGGTCGACCATGGCATCGGCCAGCCCCGGGGACTGGAACAGGTGGTAGCGGTCCAGGCGATAACGGTCGAAGCGGTGCAGGTACACGTTGTTCAGGCTGGCGCCGGTGTAGATCACGCAGTCGTCGATGATGCTGCCCTTCAGGTGCAACACGCCGAACAGCTCGCGGGTCTGCACCGGCACCCCATGAATCACGATATCCAGCCCACGCAACTGGCGTTGGGCCTGATACCAGGCGGCGTTACCCGGCTGGCGCCCGCCCCCCAGCAGACCACGGCGGGCACGAAACCAGTCGACCACAATGGTGATTTCCAGGCCTGGTCGCTCGGCCTTGGCCTGGTACAACGCATCCAGCACTTCCTGGCCCGCCTCGTCTTCCTGCAGGTACAGGGCGACGATGACGATGCGCCGGGTCGCGGCGTGGATGCGTTCGAGCAAGCAGGCGCGGTATGCCTTGGCATCCGGCAGCACCTGGATCGACTCGGGCGACATGGCGTAGCCTGGCAATGCCGCCAGCATGGTTTCGGGGTTCACGAACGATCACCTTCTCTGTGCAATCACTGTCGGCCCTGCCAGCCGGCGGGGCCATTCCTGGCCGCTGCGCCCGGGGTGTAAGATCGAGCCGGCAACGACCTATAACAACAAGAACCACGCGAGGCTGCATTTTCTCACTGCCCCTGACGAACTATGCCTCAGCTTGCACAGGAACAGCGCAATGGTCTACCCCGCTTCTGCAAACCTATCGCCCTCTATTGTAAAGAGTTGTTCGGTAAAGACGTTCGGCTTTCTGATTTTGCCCAACTTCACCACCATCGGCCTGGCGTCGGCGGTGGAAACCCTGCGCATGGCCAACCTGGCCGCACGCAAACCACTGTTTCGCAGCGTGCTGATTGCCGCAGACGAGGCGCCAGTGGTCGCCAGCAACGGCATGCGGGTACTGCCTGACTACGGCATCGCCAACGCCCCCCAGCTGGATGCGCTGCTGGTGGTCGGGGCCAACCCGATCGACCGGGGCCGTAGCAGCCGCCCGCTGATCGACTGGTTGCGCAAGCTGGCCCGCCAGCACCTGCCATTGGGTGGTATCTGCACCGGGAGCTACCTGTTGGCCAAGGCCGAACTGCTCAAAGGCTACCGCTGCACCATCCATTGGGAAGACCTGCCGACACTGCAGGCGCACTTCCCCGGCATTGTCATTTCCAGCCAGCTGTTCGAACTGGACCGCGACCGCTATACCTGCTCGGGCGGTGTGGCAGCCATGGACATGATGCTGCAACTGGTGGCGCGCGAGCCCGGGGGTCAGGACATTGCGGCCAAGGCGGCCGAGTTATTGCTGTGCGACCGGGTGCGGGGCGAGCGTGATCGCCAGCGGGTACCGCTGCGCACCCTGCTTGGCAGCGCCCAACCCAAGCTGAGCCAGGTGGTGGCGATCATGGAGGCCAACCTGGAGGAACCATTGGGGCTCGAGGAGCTTGCCAGCCTCAACGAGGTCACCGTGCGCCAACTGGAGCGGCTGTTCCATAAATACCTGCAGCGCACGCCCAGCCAGTACTACCTGGAGCTGCGGCTGTCGCGGGCGCGGGAGTTGCTGCTGCGCAGTGACGTGCAGGTGCGCGAGGTGGCGCTGGCCTGCGGGTTCAGCTCGCCGGCGCACTTTTCCAAGAGCTACAGCCGGTTCTTTGGCTTGTCGCCGCTGGGGGAGCGGCGGCAGGCTTCGCTGCATTAATTCAAGGTTTGTACTGGTTTTACCGGCCTCTTCGCGGGCACGCCCGCTCCCACAGGGACCCCACAGTATTCGAATCTGTGGGGTCCCTGTGGG
>NZ_JBNRIK010000029.1:0-71653 GCF_053557975.1 Pseudomonas sp. XP2 | reverse complement strand
TCAAGACCATCGCAATGGAAGACGGTCTGCGCTTCGCTATCCGTGAAGGCGGTCGTACCGTCGGCGCCGGCGTCGTGGCCAAAATCATCGAGTAATCACTCGACCGATTGAAAAAGGCCTCCGCTCAGCGGGGGCTTTTTTTATTGGGTTGACACTAAATTGGGGCGTCTATAGAATCACGCCTCCTTTTAGCGGGCGTAGTGCGTCCGTTGGGAACAGCCTGGAGTCTGAAATCCAATGCAAAATCAGCAAATCCGTATCAGGTTGAAGGCTTTCGACCATCGCCTGATCGACCAATCCACCCAGGAAATCGTGGAAACCGCGAAACGTACTGGTGCACAAGTGCGTGGTCCGATTCCACTGCCTACCCGCAAAGAGCGTTTCACCGTTCTGGTCTCCCCGCACGTCAACAAAGACGCGCGTGACCAGTACGAGATTCGCACTCATAAGCGTGTTCTGGACATCGTCCAGCCAACGGATAAAACCGTTGACGCGCTGATGAAGCTTGATCTGGCGGCAGGTGTGGAAGTTCAGATCAGCCTCGGCTAAGACTTCGGTCTAGTCGTGTAACGCTCTGAAATGGGCGGCCATAGCGGGTGAAAGCCCCGTACACTCATGAGGTTTACAACATGACTATTGGTGTAATCGGTCGCAAATGCGGTATGACCCGCATTTTCACCGAAGAAGGTGTCTCCATTCCGGTCACGGTCATTGAGATCGAGCCGAATCGCGTCACCCAGTTCAAAACTGAGGAAACCGATGGCTACCGTGCAGTGCAAGTCACTGTCGGCGAGCGTCGTGCTTCGCGTGTGACTGCCGCTCAGGCAGGCCACTTCGCCAAAGCTAACGTTGCCGCTGGTCGCGGTGTTTGGGAGTTCCGTCTTGAAGAAGGCGATTTCCAGGCTGGCGATCTGATCAAAGCTGAACTCTTCACTGCAGGCCAGCTGGTAGACGTTACTGGTCAGTCCAAAGGTAAAGGCTTCGCCGGTACCATCAAGCGCTGGAACTTCCGTGGTCAGGACAACACCCACGGTAACTCCGTGTCGCACCGTGTGCCTGGTTCCATCGGCCAGTGCCAGACTCCTGGTCGTGTGTTCAAGGGCAAGAAAATGTCCGGTCACATGGGCGCCGAGCGCGTGACTGTTCAGTCCCTGGAAGTAGTTCGCGTAGACGCTGAACGCAACCTGCTGCTCGTCAAGGGTGCCGTTCCTGGCGCTACTGGCGGCGACGTGGTTGTACGTCCAGCTGTCAAGGCTCGCGGTTAAGGGGAAACTGACATGCAACTCAATGTAAATGACGCTCAGGCGATCGAAGTTTCCGAACTGACTTTCGGTGGCGAATTCAACGAGACGCTGGTACACCAAGCAGTCGTGGCCTACATGGCCGGCGGCCGTCAGGGCACCAAGCAGCAAAAGACCCGTTCCGACGTGGCTGGTGGCGGTAAGCGCCCATGGCGTCAGAAGGGTACTGGCCGTGCTCGTGCTGGTACCACTCGTGGTCCGATCTGGCGTGGCGGTGGTGTAACCTTCGCAGCTCGCCCTCAAGATCACTCGCAAAAGCTCAACAAGAAGATGTATCGCGCAGCTCTGCGCTCCATCCTCGCTGAGCTGGTGCGTAGCGACCGTCTGGTCGTGGTTCAGGACTTCGCTGTTGAAGCACCGAAAACCAAAGATCTGCTGAACAAGCTGAACGGCATGGGTCTGAGCGACGTACTGATCGTTTCCGACGCTGTTGATCAGAACCTGTACCTGGCTGCTCGCAACCTGCCGCACGTCGACGTACGTGACGTACAAGGTTCCGACCCGGTCAGTCTGATCGCATACGAGAAAGTGTTGATCACTGTCTCGGCCGTGAAGAAATTCGAGGAGCTGCTGGGATGAACCAGGAACGCGTATTTAAAGTCCTCCTTGGCCCGCACGTTTCCGAGAAGGCTACCGTTCTGGCTGAGAAAAAAGGCCAGTTCGTATTCAAGGTTGCTACCGATGCAACCAAGCTGGAAATCAAGAAAGCTGTCGAAGGCCTGTTCAACGTAAAAGTTGAAAACGTGTCGACTGTTAACGTTCTGGGTAAAACCAAGCGTACCGCACGTGGTCTGGGCAAGCGTAATGACTGGAAGAAGGCGATCGTCTCCCTTCAGTCAGGCCAAGATCTCGATTTCAGCAGCAGTGCTGAGTAAGGAAGGGGTGCATCATGGCAATCGTTAAATGCAAACCGACTTCCCCTGGCCGCCGTTTCGTGGTCAAGGTGGTCAACAAGGAGCTGCACAAAGGCGCTCCTCACGCACCGCTGCTCGAGAAGAAATCGAAGTCTGGTGGTCGTAACAACAATGGCCGCATTACCACTCGTCACGTTGGTGGTGGTCATAAGCAGCATTACCGTCTGGTTGACTTCCGTCGCAACGACAAAGATGGCATTCCAGCCACTGTCGAGCGTATCGAATACGACCCGAACCGTACTGCTCACATCGCCCTGCTGTGCTACGCAGACGGTGAGCGTCGCTACATCATCGCCCCTAAAGGCGTGAGCGCTGGCGACCAGCTGATCGCAGGTGCCCTGGCCCCAATCAAGGCCGGTAACTCCCTGCAGCTGCGCAACATCCCAGTAGGTAGCACCATTCACGGCGTCGAACTGAAGCCGGGTAAAGGTGCTCAGATCGCTCGTTCCGCTGGTGCTTCGGCTCAGCTGATCGCTCGTGACGGCGTATACGTGACTCTGCGTCTGCGTTCCGGTGAAATGCGTAAAGTACTGGCTGAGTGCCGTGCGACCCTGGGCGAAGTCTCGAACTCCGAGCACAGCCTGCGTTCGCTGGGTAAAGCGGGTGCCAAACGCTGGCGCGGCGTTCGCCCAACCGTTCGTGGTGTTGCCATGAACCCGGTTGACCACCCACATGGTGGTGGTGAAGGTCGTACCTCCGGTGGTCGTCATCCGGTATCGCCATGGGGCTTCCCAACCAAGGGTGCTAAAACCCGTGGTAATAAGCGTACCGACAACATGATCGTCCGTCGTCGCAAGTAACTAGAGGGATACGACAGTGCCACGTTCTCTGAAAAAAGGTCCTTTTATCGATCTTCACCTGTTGAAGAAGGTCGAAGTGGCGGTGGAGAAGAACGATCGCAAGCCAGTTAAAACCTGGTCGCGTCGCTCGATGATCCTGCCACAAATGGTCGGTCTGACCATCGCGGTTCACAACGGTCGCCAGCATGTTCCAGTTCTCGTGAACGAAGACATGGTCGGCCACAAACTGGGCGAGTTCGCCGGTACCCGCACCTATCGCGGGCACGTGGCTGACAAGAAAGCCAAGCGTTAAGGGGTAAGGAAATGGAAGTAGCCGCTAAGTTGTCGGGCGCTCGCATCTCCGCCCAGAAAGCCCGCTTGGTCGCCGACCAGATCCGCGGGAAGAAGGTGGGCGAAGCGCTCAACCTGTTGGCCTTCAGCAGCAAAAAAGCCGCTGAAATCATGAAGAAAGTCCTCGAGTCGGCCGTAGCCAACGCCGAACACAACGAAGGCGCAGACGTTGATGACCTGAAGGTCTCCACCGTCTTCGTCAACGAAGGGCGTTCGCTGAAGCGTATCATGCCACGTGCCAAAGGCCGTGCTGATCGCATCGTCAAGCGGTCTTGCCATATCACTGTCAAGGTTGCGGACAAGTAACGGAGTCGATCAGATGGGTCAGAAAGTACATCCCACTGGCATTCGCCTGGGAATCGTCAAGGAGCACACCTCCGTCTGGTACGCAGACGGTGCTACTTACGCAGATTACCTGTTGAAGGATCTGAAAACGCGTGAGTACCTCCAAGACAAACTAAAAAGCGCGTCCGTAAGCCGTATCGATATTCATCGTCCGGCTCAAACTGCACGCATCACCATCCACACCGCTCGTCCCGGTATCGTTATCGGTAAGAAAGGTGAAGATGTTGAGAAGCTGCGTCAGGACCTGACCAAGCAGATGGGTGTGCCTGTGCACATCAACATCGAAGAGATCCGCAAGCCGGAACTCGACGCTATGCTGGTTGCGCAGAGCGTAGCTCAGCAGCTGGAACGCCGCGTAATGTTCCGTCGCGCCATGAAGCGCGCCGTACAGAACGCCATGCGTATTGGTGCCAAGGGCATCAAGATCCAGGTGAGCGGTCGTCTCGGCGGTGCCGAGATTGCTCGTACCGAGTGGTATCGCGAAGGTCGTGTGCCTCTGCACACCCTGCGTGCCGATATCGACTACAACACCTACGAAGCTCACACCACTTACGGTGTGATCGGTGTGAAGGTTTGGATCTTCAAAGGCGAAGTTATTGGTGGTCGCCAAGAAGAACTGAAACCACAAGCACCAGCGCCTCGTAAAAAAGCTGCTAAGTAAGGGGTACGCCAAATGTTGCAACCAAAGCGTACAAAATTCCGCAAGCAGATGACCGGCCACAACCGTGGTCTGGCACTGCGCGGTAGCAAGGTCAGCTTCGGCGAATTCGCCCTGAAAGCTGTTGCTCGCGGTCGCCTCACCGCTCGCCAGATCGAGTCCGCACGTCGTGCGCTGACCCGTCACGTTAAACGTGGCGGCAAGATCTGGATCCGTGTGTTCCCGGACAAGCCGATCTCCAAGAAGCCTCTCGAGGTTCGTATGGGTAAAGGTAAGGGCTCCGTGGAATACTGGGTTGCCCAGATCCAGCCAGGCAAAGTCCTGTACGAGATCGAGGGTGTTTCTGAAGAGCTGGCGCGCGAAGCTTTCGCCCTGGCTGCTGCAAAGCTGCCTCTCGCCACCTCCTTTGTTAAGCGGACGGTGATGTGATGAAAGCGAATGAACTTCGTGAAAAATCGGCACAGCAGCTGAACGAGCAACTGCTCGGCTTGCTGCGTGACCAGTTCAATCTGCGTATGCAGAAAGCAACTGGCCAGTTGGGGCAGTCGCACCTGCTCTCGCAAGTTAAGCGTGACATCGCTCGCGTGAAAACTGTGCTCAACCAGCAGGCAGGTAAGTGATCATGGCTGAAGCTGAAAAAACCGTCCGTACGCTGACTGGCCGTGTCGTCAGCGACAAAATGGACAAGACCATCACCGTTCTGATCGAGCGTCGCGTAAAGCACCCGATCTACGGTAAATACGTTAAGCGTTCGACTAAGCTGCACGCGCACGACGAAACCAACCAGTGCAAGATCGGCGACAAGGTTTCGATTACCGAAACCCGTCCGCTGGCCAAGACCAAGTCCTGGGCACTGGTTGAAGTCCTCGAACGCGCTGTTGAAGTCTAAGGGCTAGGGGTCGGAGAAATTTTATGATTCAGACTCAATCCATGCTCGATGTGGCCGATAACAGCGGCGCTCGTCGCGTCATGTGCATCAAGGTGCTCGGCGGCTCGCACCGTCGTTACGCCGGCATCGGTGACATCATCAAGGTTACTGTCAAGGAAGCAATTCCGCGCGGTAAGGTCAAAAAAGGCCAAGTGATGACCGCTGTTGTCGTGCGCACCCGTCACGGTGTTCGTCGCGCTGACGGTTCCATCATTCGTTTCGACGGCAACGCTGCTGTTCTGCTGAACAACAAGCAAGAGCCGATCGGCACTCGCATCTTCGGGCCAGTGACCCGTGAACTTCGTACTGAGAAGTTCATGAAGATCGTCTCGCTCGCCCCTGAAGTGCTGTAAGGAGATCCGACATGCAAAAGATTCGTCGTGACGACGAGATCATCGTGATCGCCGGCAAAGACAAAGGTAAGCGCGGTAAGGTGCTGAAGGTTCTGGCTGATGACCGTCTGGTCATCGGTGGCGTGAACCTGGTCAAGCGTCATACCAAGCCTAACCCGATGGCGGGCGTTCAGGGCGGTATCGTCGAGAAAGAAGCGCCTCTGCACGCTTCCAACGTTGCCATCTTCAACGGCGAAACCAACAAGGCTGACCGCGTTGGTTTCAAAGTAGAAGACGGTAAGAAAATTCGTGTCTTCAAGTCGACCCAAAAAGCGGTTGATGCTTGAACACTGCTAGGTAGAAGACCATGGCACGACTGAAAGAGATTTACCGGAACGAAATCGCTCCTAAGCTTAAGGAAGAACTTAAGCTGTCGAACGTGATGGAAGTTCCGCGCGTTACCAAAATCACCCTGAACATGGGTCTGGGCGAAGCGATCGGCGACAAAAAAGTCATCGAGCACGCAGTAGCTGACCTGGAAAAGATCACCGGTCAAAAGCCGGTCGTGACTTTCGCTCGTAAATCCATCGCTGGCTTCAAAGTCCGCGAAGGATGGCCGATCGGTGTCAAGGTGACCCTGCGTAGCGACAAGATGTACGAATTCCTGGACCGCCTGCTGGCGATCTCCCTGCCTCGGGTTCGCGACTTCCGCGGCCTGAATGCCAAGTCCTTCGATGGCCGTGGCAACTACAGCATGGGCGTGAAAGAGCAGATCATCTTCCCGGAAATCGATTACGACAAGATCGATGCTCTGCGCGGTTTGGACATCACCCTGACCACCACTGCTCGTTCGGACGACGAAGGCCGCGCTCTGCTGCGTGCTTTCAAGTTCCCGTTCCGCAACTGATTGGAGTAGGAAAATGGCCAAGAAGAGCATGAAAAACCGTGAGCTGAAGCGTCAGCTGACGGTAGCCAAGTTCGCTAAGAAGCGTGCTGAGCTGAAAGCGACCATCGTCAACGTTAACGCCTCTCCAGAAGAGCGTTTCGCTGCCGTTGTCGCTCTGCAGAAGCAGCCACGCGACGCTAGCGCCTCGCGCCTGCGCAACCGTTGCCGCCTGACCGGTCGTCCTCACGGTGTATACCGTAAGTTCGGCCTGGGCCGTAACATGCTGCGTCAAGCTGCAATGCGCGGCGACGTACCAGGTCTGGTCAAGGCCTCCTGGTAATCGCTGTCGGTGTGATGCCGGCGCAAGGGGAGCAATCTTCCGACCGCCGGTGATCTCGCCAAGAAACAAGCCCCTATATGGGGCTTGTTTCGTTTCTGCCTTGTGTCTAGAATGACCGGCTCACCCGAGCCTGGGTTTTTTACCCAATCCGCTCAGGTGGTTGTCATAGCCGCAAGGCTAATAATTCTTGTATCAGGAGCATCTAGCCCATGAGTATGCAGGACCCGTTAGCGGACATGCTAACTCGCATCCGTAATGCCCAGATGGCTGAAAAGTCCGTCGTAAGCATGCCTTCTTCTACCCTGAAGGTCGCGGTTGCCAAAGTTCTGAAGGACGAAGGTTACATCGCTGGCTACCAGGTAACTGGTGAAGCCAAGCCTTCCCTGTCGATCGAACTGAAGTACTTCGAAGGCCGTCCGGTCATCGAGGAACTGAAGCGCTCCAGCCGTCCAGGCCTGCGCCAGTACAAGGCCGTCACCGATCTGCCGAAAGTACGTGGCGGTCTGGGCGTGTCTATTGTCTCCACCAACAAAGGTGTGATGACTGATCGCGCTGCGCGCGCTGCCGGTGTCGGCGGCGAAGTTCTGTGCACAGTGTTCTAAGGGGGGATAGACATGTCTCGCGTCGCTAAGAACCCCGTTAAGCTGCCGTCCGGTGTCGAAGTCAAATTCGCAGGTCAGCAGCTTTCGGTGAAGGGTGCCAAGGGCACTCTCGAACTGAACGTTCACTCGTCTGTTGAAGTTACCGAAGAGTCTGGTGAGCTGCGTTTCGTTGCTCGCAATGGTGACCAGCAAGCTCGTGCCATGGCCGGTACCACCCGCGCTCTGGTGAACAACATGGTCCAGGGCGTAAGCCAAGGCTTCGAGCGTAAGCTCCAGCTGGTCGGTGTTGGTTACAAGGCACAGGCTAAAGGCACCGTCCTGAACCTGGCCCTGGGCTTCTCGCACCCAGTGGACTACGAACTGCCAGCCGGTATCACCGCTGAAACGCCTAGCCAGACCGACATCCTGATCAAGGGTATCGACAAGCAGCTGGTAGGTCAGGTGGCCGCTGAAATCCGCGACTTCCGTCCGCCAGAGCCTTACAAAGGCAAAGGTGTGCGTTACGCGGACGAAGTAGTCCGTCGTAAAGAAGCCAAGAAGAAGTAGGGCCTAGTAAATGACCGACAAAAAAGTTATTCGACTGCGTCGCGCTCGCAAAGCACGTCTCAAGATGCACGAACTCGAAGTCGTGCGCCTGTGCGTGTTCCGCTCCTCGCAGCACATCTACGCCCAGGTCATTTCGGCCGACGGCAGCAAGGTTCTGGCAAGCGCCTCGACCTTGGACAAAGACCTGCGTGATGGCGCCACTGGCAACATCGACGCGGCCACTAAGGTTGGCAAGCTGGTAGCTGAGCGTGCGAAAGCCGCCGGTGTATCTCAAGTTGCCTTTGACCGTTCCGGCTTCAAGTACCATGGCCGCGTCAAAGCGCTGGCTGATGCTGCTCGTGAAGGCGGGCTGGAGTTCTAAGTTATGGCAAATAACGATCAAAAGCGCGACGAAGGCTACATCGAGAAGCTGGTTCAGGTTAACCGCGTTGCCAAGACCGTAAAAGGCGGCCGTATCTTCACCTTCACCGCGTTGACCGTGGTAGGTGATGGTAAAGGTCGTGTCGGCTTCGGCCGTGGCAAATCGCGCGAAGTACCTGCTGCGATTCAGAAAGCCATGGAAGCTGCTCGCCGCAACATGATCCAGGTTGACCTGAAGGGCACCACCCTGCAGTACGCCACCAAGGCTGCCCACGGCGCCTCGAAGGTTTACATGCAGCCTGCCTCGGAAGGTACCGGTATCATCGCCGGTGGCGCAATGCGTGCTGTCCTGGAAGTTGCTGGCGTTCAGAACGTTCTGGCCAAGTGCTACGGTTCGACCAACCCAGTGAACGTGGTTTACGCCACTTTCAAGGGTCTGAAAGCCATGCAATCTCCTGAATCCATTGCTGCCAAGCGCGGCAAGAGCGTCGAGGAGATCTTCTAATCATGGCAACCGTAAAAGTAACGCTGATCAAGAGCGTCTCGGGCCGTCTGCCTAACCACAAACTGTGTGTTAAGGGCCTGGGTCTGCGTCGCATCGGTCACACTGTAGAAGTCCAGGATACTCCCGAGAATCGCGGGATGATCAACAAGGCTTACTACATGCTGCGCGTCGAGGGTTAATCGATGAAACTCAATGATCTGAGTCCAGCGCCGGGTTCCCGTCGCGAGAAGCATCGTCCGGGTCGTGGTATCGGTAGCGGTCTGGGTAAAACCGGCGGCCGTGGCCACAAAGGTCAGACCTCCCGTTCGGGTGGTTCGATCGCTCCGGGCTTCGAAGGCGGTCAACAGCCGCTGCACCGTCGTCTGCCGAAATTCGGCTTCGTTTCCCTGAAAGCCATGGATCGCGCCGAAGTGCGTCTGTCCGAGCTGGCCAAAGTGGAAGGCGACGTGATCTCCGTGCAATCCTTGAAGGATGCCAACGTGATCAACCAGCACATTCAGCGTGTGAAAATCATGCTGTCTGGCGAAGTTACTCGCGCAGTCACCATCAAGGGCATCGCAGCCACCAAGGGTGCGCGTGCGGCTATCGAAGCAGCTGGCGGCAAATTCGAGGAATAAATGGCTAAGCAAGGTGCTCTCTCTTCGCTCGGTAAGGGCGGGATGTCGGAACTCTGGGCTCGTCTGCGCTTTCTGTTCATGGCGATTATCGTCTATCGGATAGGTGCACATATCCCGGTTCCAGGCATCAATCCGGACCGTCTGGCGGATCTGTTTCGGCAGAATGAGGGGACCATTCTTAGCTTGTTCAACATGTTTTCCGGTGGCGCGCTTGAGCGCATGAGCATCTTTGCACTGGGGATCATGCCGTACATCTCGGCATCGATCATCATGCAGCTGATGACGGCGGTCAGCCCGCAACTGGAGCAGTTGAAGAAGGAAGGTGAAGCTGGCCGTCGCAAGATCAGCCAGTACACCCGCTACGGCACCGTTATCCTGGCACTGGTTCAAGCCATTGGCATGTCCATTGGCCTGGCCAACCAGGGCGTGGCGTTTTCTGTGGGCCTGGGCTTCCATGTCGTTGCCGTCTCCACGTTCGTGGCAGGCGCGATGTTCATGATGTGGCTGGGCGAGCAGATCACCGAGCGCGGTGTGGGCAACGGTATCTCGATGTTGATCTTCGCAGGTATCGTTGCCGGTCTTCCGAGAGCAATCGGGCAGTCTTTCGAGTCTGCACGCACAGGCGATATCAACATTTTCGCCCTGGTCGCTATCGGTTTGCTGGCAGTAGCGATTATCGGTTTTGTGGTGTTCATTGAGCGTGGTCAGCGTCGTATCGCTGTTCACTACGCCAAGCGTCAGCAGGGCCGCAAGGTCTTTGCTGCGCAGACCAGCCACTTGCCGTTGAAGGTGAACATGGCGGGGGTTATCCCGGCCATTTTCGCCAGCAGCATTTTGCTGTTCCCGGCTTCGCTGGGTGCCTGGTTCGGTCAGTCCGAAGGTATGGGCTGGCTGCAGGACATCTCGCAGTCGATCGCTCCTGGTCAGCCGTTGAACATTTTGCTGTTTAGTGCAGGGATCATTTTCTTCTGCTTCTTCTACACAGCGTTGATGTTCAACCCGAAAGACGTAGCGGAAAACCTGAAGAAGTCCGGTGCCTTTATTCCGGGTATCCGTCCTGGTGAGCAGTCTGCGCGCTACATTGATGGCGTTCTGACCCGTTTGACCATGTTCGGTGCTCTTTACATGATGGCCGTCTGCCTTCTGCCCCAGTTCCTGGTGGTGGCAGCAAATGTGCCGTTCTACCTTGGCGGGACCTCGTTGCTGATTGTGGTAGTGGTTGTGATGGACTTCATGTCCCAAGTACAATCGCACCTCGTTTCGCACCAGTACGAATCCCTGATGAAGAAAGCCAACCTGAAAGGCTACGGTGGCAGCGGTCTGCTGCGCTGATACGCCCCTAAGGTTCGAGGAGTCGGTAATGAAAGTTCGTGCATCGGTGAAAAAGCTGTGCCGCAACTGCAAGATCATCCGTCGCGAAGGCGTCGTTCGAGTGATCTGCAGCGCGGAACCGCGTCACAAACAGCGCCAAGGCTGAGTGTGATCTGCGCTTCAAACCCAGCAGCTAGTGTGCTGCTGGGTTGATTATTCGTTTCTACAGCGATATTATCTCGCGCCCTATTTCTTGGCTTCCGGGGCGTAGGTAGCTGTCAATTGGAGTCCCACTGAATGGCCCGTATTGCAGGCGTCAACATTCCAGATAACAAGCATACTGTTATCTCGCTGACCTACATCTATGGTGTCGGTCGCACAACTGCACAGAAGATCTGTGCAGACGCTGGTGTAAACCCAGCCGCTAAGATCAAGGATCTGAGCGACGAGCAAATCGAAACCCTGCGTGGCGAAGTTGCGAAGTTCACCACCGAAGGTGACCTGCGTCGTGACATCAACATGAAGATCAAGCGCTTGATGGACCTGGGTTGCTACCGCGGCCTGCGTCATCGTAAAGGTCTGCCGGTTCGCGGTCAGCGCACCAAGACCAACGCACGCACCCGTAAGGGCCCGCGTAAGCCGATCCGCAAGTAACCGCCCAGGAATATAGACATGGCAAAACCTGCTGCTCGTCCTCGTAAGAAAGTCAAAAAGACAGTGGTTGATGGCATCGCCCACATCCACGCTTCTTTCAACAACACCATCGTGACCATCACCGACCGTCAGGGCAATGCTTTGTCCTGGGCGACCTCCGGTGGTTCGGGTTTCCGTGGTTCGCGCAAATCCACCCCGTTCGCAGCCCAGATTGCTGCTGAACGTGCTGGTCAAGCTGCGCTGGAATACGGCCTGAAGAACCTCGACGTAAACGTCAAGGGTCCAGGTCCGGGTCGTGAATCCGCCGTTCGTGCACTGAACAGCTGCGGCTACAAGATCGCCAGCATCACCGACGTGACGCCAATCCCGCATAACGGGTGCCGTCCGCCGAAGAAGCGTCGCGTGTAATCAGGAGACAGAAGAATGGCACGTTACATTGGTCCAAAATGCAAACTGTCTCGTCGTGAAGGCACCGATCTGTTCCTGAAGAGCGGCGTTCGCGCTCTGGAATCGAAGTGCAACATCGAAGCAGCCCCAGGTATCCACGGCCAGCGCCGTGGCCGTCAGTCCGACTACGGTACCCAGCTGCGCGAGAAACAAAAAGTTCGTCGTATCTACGGTGTTCTGGAGCGTCAGTTCCGCGGTTACTACCAAGCTGCTGCCTCGAAAAAAGGCGCAACCGGTGAGAACCTGCTGCAACTGCTCGAGTGCCGTCTGGATAACGTCGTCTACCGTATGGGCTTCGGTTCGACTCGTTCCGAATCCCGTCAGCTGGTTTCGCACAAAGCGATCAGCGTTAACGGTAAGACTGTAAACATTCCATCCTACCAAGTTCGTCCGGGTGACGTGGTCGCGGTCCGCGAGAAGTCGCTGGCCCAGCTGCGCATTGTTCAAGCCCTTGAACTCTGCGCCCAGCGTGGCCGCGTTGAGTGGGTTGACGTGGATGCTGCTAAAAAGTCGGGCGTTTTCAAGAACGTTCCTGCTCGCAGCGACCTGTCTGCCGACATCAACGAAAACCTGATTGTCGAGCTCTACTCCAAGTAAGGGCTAGAAAATAGGTGCATCCATGCAGATTTCGGTAAATGAGTTCCTGACTCCCCGCCACATTGATGTGCAGGTAGTCAGTCCGACCCGCGCCAAGATTACGCTCGAGCCTCTCGAGCGTGGTTTCGGCCATACCCTGGGCAACGCGCTGCGCCGCATCCTGTTGTCCTCCATGCCTGGCTGTGCAGTAGTCGAGGCCGAGATCGATGGCGTACTCCACGAGTACTCCGCGATCGAAGGTGTACAGGAAGACGTAATTGAAATCCTGTTGAACCTGAAAGGCCTGGCTATCAAACTGCACGGTCGTGACGAAGTTACGCTGACCTTGTCGAAAAAGGGTTCGGGGGTGGTTACCGCTGCCGATATTCAGCTGGATCACGATGTCGAGATCGTCAACCCCGATCACGTAATCGCGAACCTGGCGTCGAACGGCGCCCTGAACATGAAGCTCACTGTAGCTCGTGGTCGCGGTTACGAGCCGGCCGACTCCCGTCAAACCGACGAAGACGAAAGCCGTAGCATTGGCCGTCTGCAGTTGGACGCTTCGTTCAGCCCGGTGCGTCGTATCGCCTATGTGGTCGAAAACGCCCGTGTTGAACAGCGTACCAACCTGGACAAGCTGGTCATTGATCTGGAAACCAACGGCACCCTGGATCCTGAAGAGGCTATCCGCCGCGCTGCGACCATCCTGCAACAGCAGCTGGCCGCGTTCGTCGACCTCAAAGGTGACAGTGAGCCTGTCGTAGTCGAGCAGGAAGACGAGATCGATCCGATCCTGCTGCGTCCGGTTGACGACCTGGAACTGACTGTACGTTCGGCCAACTGCCTCAAGGCGGAGAACATCTACTACATCGGCGACCTGATTCAGCGTACCGAAGTAGAGCTGTTGAAGACTCCTAACCTGGGCAAGAAGTCCCTGACTGAAATCAAGGACGTCCTGGCCTCTCGTGGTCTGTCTCTCGGCATGCGCCTCGACAACTGGCCGCCTGCAAGTCTTAAGAAAGACGACAAGGCGACCGCCTGATCGTCGTAATCACCGAACGTTGTGTTTGGTAAGGAATGAATCATGCGTCATCGTAAAAGTGGACGTCACCTGAGCCGTACCAGCTCTCACCGCAAGGCTATGTTCCAGAACATGGCAGTGTCGTTGATCGAGCACGAGCTGATCAAAACCACCCTGCCGAAAGCCAAGGAACTGCGCCGCGTTGCCGAGCCGCTGATCACCCTGGCCAAGGAAGACAGCGTTGCTAACCGCCGTCTGGCCTTCGACCGTACCCGTTCGAAGTCCGCTGTTGGCAAACTGTTCAACGACCTGGGCAAGCGTTACGCCACCCGTCAGGGCGGCTACCTGCGCATCCTGAAGTGCGGTTTCCGCGCTGGCGACAACGCGCCTATGGCGTACGTCGAGCTGGTTGATCGTCCGGTCGGCGGTGCTGTAGAAGCTGCTGAGTAAGACGTTCTGTCTGCTACAAAGAACCGGGCCTAGTGCCCGGTTTTTTGTGTCTGTTTGTATTGTTAATTTCTATTGATACAAGTCATGTAATGAATTTGTCCCTGTAACCTTGCTCGTCGATACTCTCTCCAAGCCGATTAGCCGGCGCTTGAAGACCGATAAGGAGAGCCCATGAGCAAGATTCTTACCACCGCCAGCGGTGCACCCGTAGCCGACAACCAGAACTCCCGTTCCGCCGGCCCGCGTGGCCCATTGTTGCTCGACGACTTCCACCTGATCGAGAAGCTCGCCCATTTCAACCGCGAGAACATTCCTGAGCGCCGTGTGCACGCCAAAGGCTCGGGCGCCTACGGCACCTTTACCGTCAATCGCGACATCACCCGCTACACCTGCGCCAAGCTGTTTGAGCAGGTCGGCAAGCAAACAGAAACCTTCCTGCGCTTCTCCACTGTCGGTGGCGAACGTGGCTCTGCAGACACCGAACGCGACCCTCGTGGCTTTGCCGTCAAGTTCTACACCGAAGAAGGCAACTGGGACATTGTGGGTAATAACACGCCAGTGTTCTTTATTCGCGATCCGCTGAAATTCCCCGACTTTATCCACACCCAGAAGCGCCATCCGCAGTCCAACCTGAAGAACGCCCAGATGATGTGGGATTTTTGGTCACACTCGCCCGAGGCGCTGCACCAGGTCACCATCCTGTTCTCGGACCGTGGTATTCCGGACGGCTATCGGCATATGCACGGCTTCGGCAGCCACACGTACAGTTTGATCAACGCCAAGGGCGAGCGTACCTGGGTCAAATGGCATTTCAAGACCCAGCAAGGCATCAAGAACCTCGCGCCGGCAGATGCTGCACGCCTGGCGGGTACTGACCCGGACTACGCCCAGCGCGACCTGTTCGAAGCCATTGAACGTGGCGACTACCCGCGTTGGACCGTATGCATTCAGGTGATGAGCGAAGCCGAGGCTGCCAGCCGAGACGAGAACCCCTTCGACGTCACCAAGACCTGGTCGCAGAAGGATTATCCGTTGATAGAGGTGGGCGTGCTGGAGCTCAACCGTAACCCGCTCAACTACTTCGCCGAAGTCGAGCAGGCGGCGTTCGGGCCGAGCAACATGGTGCCAGGGGTTGGCCTGTCGCCGGACCGCATGCTGCAGGGCCGTGTATTCGCCTACGCAGACGCGCACCGCTACCGTGTGGGCACCAACCACCAGCACTTGCCTGTGAATGCGCCACGCTGCGCAGTCAACAGCTACCAGCGCGATGGCTCCATGGCCACGGGCAGCTATGGGAGTGCCCCTAACTACGAGCCCAACAGCTACGCTGAGGCGCCGAAGCAGTCACCACGCCATGCCGAGCCACCCCTGGCTCTGAACGGTTCGGCAGACCGTTACGATCACCGTGAGGACACCGACTACTTCAGCCATGCCGGCGCGCTGTTCCGCCTGATGAGCGAAGGGCAGAAGGCGTTGCTGATCAGCAACATCGCCGGGACCATGGCAGGTGTCAGCGAAGACGTGATCCAGCGCCAGTTGCAGTACTTCTTCAAGGCTGACCCGGCCTATGGCGAAGGCATTGCCAAGGCGTTGGGCATCAACCTGGCCTGACTCTAAGTGATAAGCAGAACCGCCCTCATTTGGGCGGTTTTTCAATGAATATCACTACTGTTTAACCGATTTTTTGCGTCGGATTGCGCCTTTTTCAGTGACCGCAGGCAAAAGCTGGTTCACACTATGTGGCATAGACGTTTTCACATGGAGAACCATGGCGATGCAAGGCCACCCAGACGTAATCAACTACCTCGTCACGCTGCTGAAGGGCGAACTGGCGGCACGCGACCAGTATTTCATCCATTCGCGCATGTACGAAGACTGGGGCCTTTCCAAGCTCTACGAGCGCATCAATCACGAGATGGAAGAAGAGACGCAGCACGCCGATGCCCTGATGCGTCGCATCCTCATGCTCGAAGGCACCCCTGACATGCGCGCGGACGACCTGGAAGTCGGCAGCACCGTGCCGGAAATGATCGAGGCTGACCTCAAACTTGAATACAAGGTGCGTGGCGCCCTGTGTAAAGGCATTGAGCTGTGCGAGCTGCACAAGGACTACGTCAGCCGTGACATTCTTCGAGCGCAGTTGGCTGACACCGAGGAAGATCACACCTACTGGCTGGAAAAGCAGCAAGGGCTGATCAAGGCCATTGGTCTGGAGAACTACCTGCAATCGCAGATGTAATTAATCCACAGTTTCAACAAAAAAAGCCCCTGGCACCGACGGTACCAGGGGCTTTTCATTGCATCGGAAACATTCAGGCCCGATCACGTGCCAGCAGCGGCTTCAGGTAATGCCCGGTATACGACTGTTTCATCTCACACAGCTCTTCGGGTGTACCGCAGGCAATGATCTGGCCTCCTTTGGAACCACCCTCAGGCCCCAGGTCCACCAGCCAGTCGGCGGTCTTGATCACATCCAGGTTGTGCTCGATCACCACCACAGTGTTGCCGTGGTCGCGCAGGCGATGCAGTACGTCCAGCAACTGCTGGATATCAGCAAAGTGCAGGCCTGTGGTAGGTTCGTCGAGGATGTACAGGGTCTTGCCGGTATCGCGCTTGGACAGCTCGCGTGACAACTTCACCCGCTGCGCTTCACCGCCAGACAGCGTGGTGGCCGACTGGCCCAGTTTGATGTACGACAGGCCCACATCCATCAACGTTTGCAGCTTGCGCGCCAGCGCGGGTACTGCGTCGAAGAACTCGCGGGCATCCTCGATGGTCATTTCCAGCACCTCGTGGATGTTCTTGCCCTTGTACTTGATCTCCAGGGTTTCGCGGTTGTAGCGCTTGCTCTTGCACACGTCGCATGGCACGTAGATGTCCGGCAGGAAGTGCATCTCTACCTTGATCAGGCCGTCGCCCTGGCAAGCCTCGCAGCGGCCGCCCTTGACGTTGAACGAGAAGCGCCCCGGCCCGTAGCCGCGTGAGCGCGATTCCGGCACGCCGGAGAAAAGCTCGCGGATCGGCGTGAAGATGCCGGTGTAGGTCGCCGGGTTCGAGCGCGGGGTGCGGCCGATCGGGCTCTGGTCGATATCCACCACCTTGTCCAGGTGCTGCAAGCCGTCCATGCTGCCGTGCGGGGCCGCTTCCAGGGTGCTTGCACCATTGAGGGCAGTGGCTGCCAGCGGGAACAGGGTGTTGTTGATCAGCGTCGACTTGCCCGAGCCGGATACCCCGGTCACACAGGTCAGCAGGCCGATCGGGATTTCCAGATCGACGTTCTGCAGATTGTTGCCGCGCGCGCCCTTGAGCTTGAGCTGCAGTTTTTTGTTGCGGGGCGTGCGCTTGCCGGGTACGACGATCTTCTTGCGGCCGGACAGGTATTTACCGGTCAATGAGTCGGGGTGGTCCATGACCTGCTGCGGCGTGCCTTCGGCGACGATCTGCCCACCGTGCACACCGGCCCCAGGGCCAATGTCGACCACGTAGTCGGCCAGGCGAATGGCGTCCTCGTCATGCTCCACCACGATCACTGTATTACCCAGGTCTCGCAGATGGTTTAGGGTAGCCAACAGGCGGTCGTTATCGCGCTGATGGAGGCCGATAGACGGTTCATCGAGGATGTACATCACCCCGACCAGGCCGGCGCCGATCTGGCTGGCCAGGCGGATACGCTGCGCTTCGCCCCCGGAGAGGGTATCGGCGCTGCGGTCGAGGGTCAGGTAGTCGAGGCCGACGTTGACCAGGAACTGCAGGCGTTCGCAGATTTCCTTGAGAATCTTCGAAGCAATCTCACCGCGGCGCCCGGTCAGGGTCAGTTCGCCAAAGTAGCTACTGGCCTCACCGATGGGCAGGTTGGTCACTGCCGGCAGGGTTTTTTCGCCTACCCAGACATGGCGTGCCTCACGGCGCAGGCGGGTGCCCCGGCAATCCGGGCAAGGCTGGGTGCCGAGGAATTTGGCCAGTTCCTCGCGCACGGTGGCCGACTCGGTCTCGCGGTAGCGGCGCTCCAGGTTCGGCACGATGCCTTCGAACGGGTGCGAGCGCTTGACGATATCGCCACGGTCGTTGAGGTACTTGAAGTCGACAGTCTGTTTGCCACTGCCTTGCAGGATGACCTTCTGGTGTTCGGCCGACAGCTCGCCGAACGGTTCCTCCAGGCTGAAGCCGTAGTGCGCGGCCAGCGAACCCAGCATCTGGAAGTAGTACACGTTGCGCCGGTCCCAGCCGCGTATGGCGCCTTCGGCCAAGGTGAGTTCGGCATTGACCAGGCGCTTAGTGTCGAAGAACTGCTTGACCCCCAGGCCATCACAGGTCGGGCAGGCGCCAGCCGGGTTGTTGAAGGAGAACAGTTTCGGTTCCAGCTCACTGATGGCATGTCCGCAGACCGGGCAGGCGAAGCGGGCGGAGAAAATCATCTCTTCACCTTGCTCGTCGTCCATTGGCGCCACCAGGGCGATGCCGTCGGCCAGTTTGAGTGCGGTCTCGAACGATTCGGCCAGGCGCTGCTGCAGGTCGGCACGGACTTTGAAGCGGTCCACTACCACATCGATGCTGTGCTTCTTCTGCTTGTCCAGCTTGGGCAGTTCATCAAGTTCGTAGAGCTTGCCGTTTACCCGGGCCCGCACAAAGCCCTGGGCGCGCAGTTCGTCGAACACCGCCAGATGCTCACCTTTGCGCTCGCGCACGACCGGTGCCAGCAGCATCAGCTTGGTGCCTTCCGGGCGCTCCAGCACCAGGTCGACCATCTGGCTGATCGTTTGCGCCTCCAGCGGAATATCGTGATCTGGGCAACGTGGCGTGCCGACGCGGGCATATAGCAGGCGCAGGTAGTCGTAGATTTCGGTGATGGTGCCAACCGTGGAGCGAGGGTTGTGCGAGGTCGACTTCTGCTCGATGGAAATGGCCGGCGACAGGCCTTCGATGGTGTCGACGTCTGGCTTTTCCATCATCGACAGGAACTGCCGGGCATAGGCCGACAACGATTCCACGTAGCGGCGCTGGCCTTCGGCGTACAGGGTGTCGAACGCCAGGGACGACTTGCCGGAACCGGACAGGCCGGTGATCACGATCAGCTTGTCCCGGGGCAGGGTCAGGTCGATGTTCTTCAGGTTGTGGGTACGTGCCCCACGAATCAGGATCTTGTCCACTGCGGCCTCGCTCGGCGGGCATAAACAAAGAAGTATACGGCGCCCTGCCAGTACGCGGCAAAGCGTCGCGTAGATGCCGTCAAGCTGTCGGACTGATAGAATCGCCGCCGGTTCACATGAGGTTAATCCATGCACGACACCCACAACGAGCGCATGAGTGGCGGCGAAACCCGCGCCGCTGGCGGCCTTGCCCTGGTCTTTGCCTTTCGTATGCTGGGCATGTTCATGGTCTTGCCGGTACTGGCCACCTACGGCATGGACCTGGCCGGCGCCACGCCAGCGCTGATCGGCCTGGCCATCGGTGCCTATGGCTTGACCCAGGCGGTACTGCAGATCCCGTTCGGCATGATTTCCGACCGCATCGGCCGTCGGCCGGTGATTTACCTGGGGCTGGTGATCTTTGCCCTGGGCAGCGTGCTGGCGGCACAGGCCGACTCCATCTGGGGGGTGATCGCCGGGCGTATCCTGCAGGGCGCCGGGGCGATTTCTGCCGCAGTCATGGCGCTGCTGTCCGACCTCACCCGCGAGCAACACCGGACCAAGGCCATGGCCATGATCGGCATGAGCATCGGCCTGTCGTTCGCTGTCGCCATGGTCGTCGGCCCATTGCTGACAAGTGCCTTCGGTTTGTCAGGATTGTTCCTGGCCACGGCCGGGCTTGCCTTGGTCGGCATCCTGCTGGTCGCTTTTGTCGTGCCCAACACGCACAGCATTTTGCAGCACCGTGAGTCGGGTGTGGCACGCCAGGCCATCGGCCCGACCCTGCGCCATCCGGACCTTCTGCGCCTGGACCTGGGCATCTTCGTGCTGCACGCCATCCTCATGGCCAGCTTCGTCGCATTGCCCCTGGCCTTCGTCGAGCGCGGGGGGCTGCCCAAGGAGGAGCACTGGTGGGTATACCTGACCGCGCTGTTCATCTCATTTTTTGCAATGGTCCCGTTCATCATCTACGGCGAAAAAAAGCGCAAGATGAAACGCGTGTTGGCTGGCGCGGTCAGTGTCCTGCTGCTGACAGAGATATACTTCTGGGAGTGGGCTGACGGTTTGCGCGGACTGGTGATTGGCACCGTGGTATTCTTTACCGCATTCAACCTGCTGGAGGCTTCGCTGCCTTCGCTGGTCAGCAAGGTGTCGCCTGCCGGTGGCAAGGGGACGGCAATGGGGGTTTATTCCACCAGCCAGTTCCTCGGCGCTGCCTTGGGAGGAATCCTCGGTGGCTGGTTATTCCAGCACGGCGGGCTGAACATGGTGTTCCTCGGTTGCGCGGTACTGTGTGCCATCTGGCTGGTCGTCGCGTTGCGCATGAACGAGCCGCCCTATGTGACCAGCCTGCGCATGCCGCTGACGCCAGAGGCAGTCCGGGAAGCCGGCCTGACCGAGCGCCTGATGGCCGTGCCGGGTGTAACCGACGCCGTTGTGGTGGAAGACGAAGCCGCCATCTATATCAAACTGGATACGAAAATTTTGGACCGTACGACCCTTGAGCGCCTGGTTAACCCGGCCTCTTCGGCGTGCGAAGCCTAGGAGAACGTTATGGCCCGTGGGGTTAACAAAGTCATTCTGGTCGGCACCTGTGGCCAGGATCCCGAAGTCCGCTACCTGCCCAACGGTAACGCCGTGACCAACCTGAGCCTGGCCACCAGCGAGCAGTGGACCGACAAGCAGTCGGGCCAGAAGGTCGAGCGTACCGAATGGCACCGTGTGTCGCTGTTCGGCAAGGTTGCCGAAATCGCCGGCGAGTACCTGCGCAAAGGTTCGCAGTGCTACATCGAAGGCAAGCTGCAGACCCGCGAGTGGGAAAAAGACGGCATCAAGCGCTACACCACCGAGATCATCGTCGACATCAACGGCACCATGCAGCTGCTTGGCGGCCGTCCACAGGGTCAGCAGCAGGGCGGCGACCCGTACAACCAGGGTGGCGGCAACTACAACCAGGGTGGCCAGCCCCAGCAATACAACCAGGCACCGCCTCGCCAACAGGCTCAGCGCCCGCAACAGGCCCCGCAGCGCCCGGCGCCGCAACAGCCCGCGCCTCAGCCGGCTGCGGACTTTGACAGCTTTGATGACGATATTCCGTTCTGAAGTGTAGGTTCTTCAGAACCGTAAACATTAGAAGCGAAGCCATTGATTTGGCTTCGCTTTTTTATTGTCTACAGATTTCTGCGGGGTAAGGGCTGCACTCAATAGCGTCAAGAAAGTTCGGACACTCCAAGTGTGCCCGAACTCAAAGATGTCATGCGCTTTTGTACAGAGAGAACTAAATAATTCCTGCTTTGAATTGACGCCAACTCCTGCAGAACAAAGGCAACTGACAGAGTTTATTAAGGCACATTGTGGCAGCGGCTCGCCTACCGTAGCTCAATCCGAGGCCAACCGAATGGTAGATTTCTTCTGCTGCGCTTGATGGGTCTTCCCTAGCCAAACGCACAAGCCGAGCCAGGCGACAGAGAGGGGAACTGCAATCAAGGGAATCTGGCCGAGCGTCAAGCCCAGTCCGGCTAGACCGGTGTAGCCCCAACTCGCGACCTGATCCCCTCCCCGATAAACAACCGTGTCGATGAAATTCTTCGCCTTGTAACGATCCTGCCGATCACTTGAGGTGAACAGGATCTCACGAGCTGGCCGGGCAAGCGCAAAATTAGCTACACGGCGGGCGACCTGGGCGACCACAACGACGATGACGCTTGAGCTCGCAGCGAGCGCCACAAACCCCATCAAGCTCACCAGAGGCAGCACGCAGAGTGTTGCCACGATTCCAAACCTCTGGATGAATCGCCCCGTCAGAAACACCTGGAGGAACAGGGTGATGACATTGACCACCAGGTCGATATTGGCAAAAAAGGCGATTCTTGCCTTGTTGTCAGGAAAACTTGCTTGGGCGATGTTTGCTTGCTGGAAGTAGAGGAAGGTCGAGGTCACTGAGTACAGCAGGATAAAAAGCGCTAGCCCACCCAGATAAGGCGACCGAAGGGTGTGGACCATACCTGACAATATCCCGCCCCCTATTGGCTGCTCAGGTTTCTTTTGAAGGTCTTCAGGCTGCAACGTCGGTGCGATGCGTGTCAGCCGGCGAGAAGCGAGTACGGCAAGCTCCAAAAAAACGGTGGCAATGGCCATCAACCAGATACGATCGAGATGCGCCACCAGGCTGGTGGTGATCGCCGAGCCAAGAATCCCTCCGATGGTAGCGCCAGCGGCAAGCAGTCCGAACAAGCGCTTACTTTGTTGACTGTCGAAAAGGTCGACCATCAAGGACCAAAACACCGACACTACGAAAAGGTTGAATACTGATACCCAGATGAAAAACGTCCGGCCAATCCAGATCTGCCACTCCGAAGGGGCGAATTGCAGCAGCCCCGCGAACATCACCAGGTTGGCCCCAAAGAAACGATAAGACAGGGCGATGAATTGCCGCCTAGTCAAGCTGCGGACCGCAAGTGCAAAAAGCGGGGTTGCTACCAACATCGCAAGCAATGTCCCAGCGAATAGCCAGGACAGATTATCGATGCCGCTGGCCACCCCCAATTCATCCCGGATCGGCCGCAGAACGTAATACGCCAGGAACAATGTGATGACGTACAGCATGGCCCAGAGCACGGCGGAGGCTTCCTCTGGACGAACGTCGGCCAAGCGACGCCAAGAAGTAGATGGCCGCCAGCGCATTACTCCCCCTTAGCCTGAGTCGCTATCTGATCGTGAGGATGACTCTCCCACCATGTGGTGAACGATTGCTGCCGACCGTCCAGGAAGACTGATCGGCCAATTTGAGGCGTCCAAAGCGCGTAGGCCCGGCCTCGGCTCGCAGCGGTTATACGTCTGAATGGATCATCCCAATCATGTGGGGAAAGGGAGAATTTCCCGACGTGGGTCGGCATCAACACTCTCGTATTCAGATCTTCTGCAGCTTGAGCGGCCTGCTCGGGGTTCATGTGAACGTTTGCCCAGCGAGGGTCGTACTGTCCCATGTCCAAGGCAACCCAATCGAAGGGGCCAAAGCGCTTGCCGATCTCACTGAAGTGGCCGCCATAACCCGTATCACCGCTAAAAAAGAGTCGGCGGTTGGACGACGTGATTACGAAGCTCACCCACAGCGATCGGTCACGATCAAAAGTGCGACCAGAAAAATGACGCGCTGGCGCTACGTCGATCTTGAGGGTAGGCGCCACCTCTACAGTCTTGTTCCAGTCTGATTCACGCACCAGGCTTGGGTCATAACGCGACGCCTGAAAGTGTGCGCCCACGCCCAGTCCTACTACTACCTGACGAACCTTGCTTTTAAGCGCTTGGATCGATGGATAGTCCAAGTGATCGTAGTGGTCATGGCTGATCAGCAGTACATCGATCTCAGGCATGTCTTCAGCGGTGTAGATGGAGGTGCCGGCGAACGCCATGTTTGCCAATGGCACAGGCGCCGCGTTCTCACTAAAAACGGGATCGATCAGGATGCGCTGGCCATCGAGCTGGACTAAGTACGAGGAATGCCCCAGCCACACGACAACGTCGTCATTAGGGTTAATTGCTTTCAAATCTGTCTTGATCGACGGGATGCTGCCTACTGGTCGGGGCTGGCCTTTCTCACCAAACAGGGTCTGCGCCCACATGGAGAGTTCAGACTGCTCGGTAGTTTTAATGGAGGTTGGGACTTGGTTTAGGAACTGGCCGTTCGCGTAGTTTGGGGAACGCTCAATACGTGCAAGCCGGTCTCCGTCGGGAAGACTTCCAAACATTGGCTGCCGCATGTAGATGATGACACTGACCGCCATCAGAACGCCGACGACGGCTAAGCTCGCAAGAACGCGAAGAGTTTTCCCTTTCATGGTGACAGCACCCAGGTAGATAGATGTGATTAGCCCAGCAATCTGCCGTACGCGTCGGATCGACGAGCACGGCAAATCGGGAATTCACAACGCAGGCTTAGCGTTTAGCGATAAGCGGCAGGCCTGTCTCCATCAGTGTTTGGTTGGCTAACCCCTAGATTTTGATTTGCAAACCGGGCTGGATTCGAAACGATGTCCGCGACCAGTCGCGCAAGGCTTGCCCGGGAGGTTTCCGTCCCCTTGAAGGTCTCGCCTTTTTGGGTCAGCTCGTAAACGTCGGTAGTGCTGTTGGTGAGCCAAACAGGTCGCAGAACGGTATACGTCAGACCTGAACGTTCGGTTTCCTCAGCCACCTTCAAGTTGATCTCGCGGTCGTCACCTACTCGACGCTTGTCCCAACTGTTGAATGGCTCAGGCAGCTCGTCATAGATTCCTCCTGCGCTGGTCACGATAAAGTGACGCGCACCTACTGCTTTCATGGCCTGCAGGATATTGTCTGTCTTTTGCGCAAGATCACTACCGCCCATAGTGCTGATAACGATTTCTTGACCACTGATAGCTCGGGTCAGATCAGTCAAATTTGAGGCATCACCTTCGACGACGGCCGCTCGGTCACTTTGCATGTCCTGCATCCGACTTGCACGCCGTAGGAACAAAGTCAGCTTCACATCCTTCTGGGCCAGTAACCGCGGGATGATTTCTTTTGACGTATGTCCATTCGCGCCAATCAGAATGACGTTTTTCATGTTCAAGGCATCCTGGGAAGAGTCAATCTTGTGGGGTTCTTCAAGTGAGCCGGTTCCTGCATGAGAGAGCGTCGCCCCGAGAGCAAGAATCGACGCTGCGAAGTATTGGAGGAGTGTGTTGGTTCTCATATCTGAGCCTCATGCTGAGCGAGATACTTGCGATCGCGATGTGAGGAAGGTGAGGAATGCCGCGACCAAAAGAACGGTCGCGCTCGCGATAAACGTGCTTCGGTATCCGCTCGTGTCGAACAGCACACCGCCCACCGTTGACCCCAGTGCGATGCACAATTGAACGACAGCTACCATCAGGCCACCGCCGGCCTCAGCGTTATCTGGCATGGCTTGGGCTACCCAGCTCCACCATCCAACTGGAGCAGCAGTGGCCATCAAGCCCCACAGCCCCAAGAGCACGGCTACAGGAACGACCCAGGCGCCCATGGGGATTAGCGTGAGAGCGATCACGGCCATCAAAATCGAGATGATGATGAGGGTCCGGTAGAGTCCCCTTTTGAGGAAAGTACCTATCAAGGCGGTGCCGATGAAACCCGCCACCCCGATGACCAGCAGAACGAGCGACAACGTGGTGATACCGACATGTGTCACGGTTTCAAGGAAGGGCCGCACGTAGGTGAACAAAGCAAACTGGCCCATGAAGAACGCACCACTGGCAGCCATGCCCAATGCCACAGGCCGCTTTCTGAGCAGTCTGAAAACGTTGCTGGAGGCGGCGCTATCTGGGGCAGCTCTCATGGAGGGCAAGCTAAACCATTGCCAAGCCAGAACCAGAATGGCGATGGGTACCAAAGCAAGGAAGGCGCCGCGCCACCCGACCATGGCGCCTAAATAGCTTCCCAGAGGGGCGGCAATGACCGTAGCCAGAGCGTTACCGCTGTTGAAGATCGCAAGCGCTTTAGGCACCTGCTCGCTGGGTACCAGCCTCATTGCAGTCGCTGCGGACATCGACCAGAAGCCCCCGATTACAACGCCAATAAGCGCGCGGCCGACCATATAGGCCAAGTAATTCGGAGCCAATGCGACAACTGCGCCTGAAACGCCCATCAACGCTGTGAAGCCCAGCAACATTGCCTTTCGATCCATACTGCCGGCGATCCAGGTGATCGACAGGCTTGTGAGAACCGCGAAGGCGCCCGAAATTGCGATACCTTGGCCCGCCATCCCTTCGGTGATATGGAGGTCGGCAGCAATGGGTGTGAGCAGACTCACCGGCATGAATTCGGATGCGATGAGCGCAAAAACGCAGAGAGTCATTGCGAATACACCGCTCCAGTAGGAGCGCGGTTCACCGTCATTTTTTGAAAGCGCAGAGCCTAACGTGGCGCTACTCGTTTGATTTGTCATGGATTACTCACTGTGTGTACCAACGGGCTGACGCAACTGACCGCGCCCATTCACAGAATGGGCGTCCTTGTCATTGGCACTAGGCGTGTTTCAGCTCGTCAGGGGCTCGTGTTCAAGCCAGATGCTGCTGGAAGAATGCTGTCAACTTGTCGAAGGGGATCTTGTCCATGCGGTCATACAGATCCACGTGATCCGCATTGGGCACAATCAACAGCTCTTTAGGGTTCGAGGCCGCCTTGAAGACGTCCTCGGAGTAGTAGCGCGAGTGAGCGTTCTCGCCAGCGACCAGTAAAATTGGCCGTGGAGAGATCATTTCGATGTTCGCGTACATTGGGAAGTTGAAGAACGACACAGGAGTGGTTGCAGTCCACGCCGTCGTCGAGTTAACCCCTCTTGGGTGAAAGCCACGCGGAGTACGGTAGTAATCGAAGAATATCGCTAAAACCGGATTCGGATCCTTCGGCAGCGTTTCTGGCAATACGCGCTGGCCCTTCACAATGTTGCCGTTCTCATCAAACGGTACTTCGTGGTACCCCAATGCAGGCTTACCAAGCTCTGCATCAGCCCAACGCTGCTGGCTCAGGTATTCGACCACCTTGTGGCGTTGCTCTGTGGTGTAACTGTCTTTGTAGCTTCGGCTCATGCTACGGGACATGTCGTACATCGATGCAGTGGCGACCGCCTTGATTCGGGAGTCGCTTGTGGCTGCAGTCAGCGCCATCCCGCTGTAACCACAAATGCCAATGACGCCAATGCGGTTCCGGTCGACGTAGGGCAGCAGTCCCAAGAAGTCGATAGCAGCGCTGAAGTCTTCGGTGTTGATATCTGGGGATGCGATGTTTCGGGTTTCGCCACTGCTTTCGCCTGTAAACGACGGGTCGAAAGCGACTGTGACAAAGCCACGCTCAGCCATCACCTGAGCGTACAGACCGGAGGCTTGTTCTTTGACAGCTCCGAAGGGGCCGCTGACTGCTAACGCTGGTAGTTGCGTGCCTGCCGTGTTCTTCGGGCGGTACAGATCGGCCGCCAAAGTAATGCCGTAGCGGTTTTTGAAAGTCACCTTCTTGTGGTCGACTTTGTCGCTCTTGGGAAAGGTTTTGTCCCACTTGCTGTCGAGCTGCACGCCGCTTGCGGCAAAGGCGCCATCAGGAAGCGCTGCACCAACGGTAATTGCCGCAATTCCGGTGCTGGTCATCCTCAACATTGTGCGACGCCCAACGCCAGACTTTGCTGCGTCCGGGTGATCTAAAGTGGTTTGAGAAGACTCGCTCATCAGGATCTCCATTGATTTCAACGGCTCTCGGAATTGGGAGCCAGGGAATGCTCAACGGTGCATAGCGAGCTGGGCGGCCTGCTCAATGCCAGGACACGAGCGCGACCCTTAGCAGTCCGTATGCCATCCGTTGATGATGGCTACAATGGTCTGCTCCAATCAGTCATCTGACTAGCTACTTAATGCTTACAGATCCTATAAGCACGGCTTATCAATCATCTGTGAGATACTTGCGGCATGGCCAAACGAAATTTCAATGATCTGCTTTCATTCGTCACCGTCGCACGCGAGAAGAACTTCACGCGTGCAGCTGCTCTCCTAGGCGTGACCCAGTCGGCCCTAAGCCAAACCGTGAGTGGCTTAGAGGCGCGCTTGCAGATTCGGCTGCTGACACGTACTACCCGCAGCGTCTCGCTGACCGTTGCGGGTGAGCGCCTGCTGAATGCCATTGGGCATCGATTTGATGAGATTGAAGCCGAGCTAGACGAGCTGACGGCCTTGCGAGACAAGCCTGCGGGCACGGTCAAGATCACAAGCGGTGATCACATCTTACGCACGACCTTGCTGCCCAAGCTCACGCCTTTTTTGCTTGAGCACCCTGACATAAACATCGAGTTTGATGTGAGCTACGGCCTTCGGGACATCGTCAACGATCGCTTCGACGCAGGTGTTCGTATGGGCGACACGATCGATAAGGATATGATCGCAGTGCCCATTGGCCCGCAGCTACGTATGGCCGTTGTTGCCTCTCCAGCGTACTTCGCGGAGCACCCGAAGCCAAAAACACCCAAAGACCTTATCCAGCACAGATGCATCAACCAGCGGATGCAGAGCTCAGGTGGGCTCTACGTCTGGGATTTTCAGAAAAGGGGGCGACAGGTGAATGTCCGTGTGGATGGGCAGCTCACGTTCAATACCTCGCCTAATATCGTCGACGCTGCCGTTGCAGGATTAGGTATCGCCTGGCTTCCAGAAGAGGAATTCTCACCTCACCTGGAGGATGGAAAACTGCTGCGTGTGCTAGAAGACTGGTGCCCTCTATTTCCAGGTTACTACCTCTACTATCCCAGCCGTCGCCAACCCTCCCCAGCCTTCACCCTGGTGGTACAAGCTTTGCGGTACCAATTCTGAATTGTCGAGGCCGCATTATTGCCCGAGCAAATGTTGTCCAGGCTTTGCTAGAGAGAATCGATCCCAGCTCCGATTGGAAGGTACGGTTCAAGCAGTTAATGTCGACTCTGCCTACGGCAGGCCTCGCGAAAGCTGGCCGAACCACGGCCGAGCTTGGCCTAGTTGCAGATTGGGAGATCAGCCCGTTCTGGTCCCGACTTAGGTGTACGACCGGCTGGATGAAAAGTGTAAACAACAGTGCTTCAAATCCTGGCTTTGTTTACGTTTTTTGGGCATATGTTACGTGCCTCATTCCCAAAGCGTTGGCTCACAAGGAAAAATCTGATTTGTTGACGATTTTTTGTGAATACAACCGTTCTGACACGACCGGTAACGCGTCCGCTACATCGAAAACCCAGGGCATTTCCCTGGGTTTTTTTATGCGCGCCCCCTCCGATACTGAGGGAGCGCCGCGCCCCGCCGCGTAGCCAAGCTGCATGTTGAGGACTCGGCGTTGCGCCACTGATGCCAATGCCGCCGGCGTGTCAGCGGATTCGTGAGCACCCTTCACCCTCGCTCATTGCTAGTAGAAAAGCCGTGGTTCGGATGAATCCAGCAAGCTGGCGAGTTTGGTCAAGGCAAAGCTGAGTTCGGCACGGCTTGGCGTCATCAGGGCGATACGCACGCCACTGCTGGCGGGTGTGCGCTCAGGCAGAAACTGGCTGCCGCTGACCACGGTGACGCCATTGTTGCGCGCCAGGTTGGCGAATTCATCGCTGGTCCATGGTTCAGGGAGTTCCAGCCAGATATGGAAACTGTTGGGCTGGCTGCGAATCTTGTACCTGCCCAGGATTTCCTGTGCCATGAGCTGCCGTGCGGCGGCTTCTTCCTGCTGCTCCCGCACCAGCTGATCGGCCATACCGCTGTTGATCAGGTTGCTGGCCAACTGGGCCATCAGCGGGGAGGGCATCCAGACGCTGCTGCGCACCATGGACGACAACCGTGAAAGCGTTTGTGGCGGCGCGTAGAGGTAGCCGATACGCAGGGCCGGCAGCACGCTTTTGGACAGGCTGGTCAGGTACACCGAGCGCTCAGGTGCATAGGCGGCCAAGGGTTTGTAGTCAGGCGCCGGTTCGAGGAAACCGTAGATATCGTCATCCACGATGAACAGGTCGAACTCGCGGGCAATCTGCGCGATAGCCTCGCGGCGCGCGTGCGGCATTACCGAATTGGTCGGGTTCTGATGAGTGGTCACACATACCAGCAGCGACGGCCGGTGCTCCTGGCAGGCGGCCCGCAAGGCCTCCGGAATAAGGCCGTGCTCGTCCATGGCTACCCCGCGCAAACGGCGGCCCATGCTGTGGGCAAGGGAGATGATGCCGGGGTAGCAGAGCGACTCGCAGAGGATCACATCATCGCTTTTCGACAAGCTGCTGATGGCCACCAGCAGCCCATGTTGAGCGCCGGAGGTCAGCACCACCTGTTGCGCGCGAGCGTCGGGCAGCCAGCGCTGAACCCAGCTGGCGCCAGCCTGCTTGTGCGTCGCATGGCCACCGTCAGTAACGTAGTCGAGCACTTGGTCAAGGTCGGGGGATGAGGCCAGCTCGGTAATTGCTCTGCGCAGCCAGTCGGCCATGTGCGCGTCGTTGGGCTTGATGATCGAAAGGTCAATCTGGCCGCTTTCATGTTTGGGCGGTGCTGGCCGCAAAGATGCGGTGGGGGCAGGGGCACGCGCCGGCCGTTGCTGCAGGACGAAAGTCCCCCGACCAACCTCGCCAACCACCAAACCCCTTTTGGCGGCCTCGTCATAGGCGCGTCCGATAGTGCCAGGCGTCACCTGTAATGACTCGGCGAGATCCTTGAGTGTTGGCAGGCGGTCGCCTGGCGCCAGACGGCCATTGCCAATGTCCTGTTCAAGAGCATCGGCAATCATCAGGTAGACCGGCTGCGCCAGGTCGCTGTAGTGAGGAACCCACATGGAAATGGCACCAGAATCTGCAAGAACGCGGAAGCCTAGCACGAAAGCTCTTATCGGGGTAATCGCGTTTCCGATGTGTGAATTAACTCTATTGGTGCGAATCGGCGCGTATCACTGCGGGCTCGCCTTGGCCCGGTGTGCAAGCGCGTGATCACGCGTTAAAAGCGCTGCTAAAAGAAATCTTTTGAAATCAATAAGTTGATTGAGTCGATTCAATGATGGTGGCAATCGGCCAATCGAAGTAATTGAATCGAGTTTATTTTTGTAATTACAATGATTGAGTCGATGCAATGTGGTGGTGCCTGGAGCGGCACCTCTCGCTCGTATCGCTCAAGTGTGAACGGTTTCAAAAACTGCCGCGTCTGCCCGGCATAGCAAGACACCGAATGGCCAATGGAATAGCACCTGAAATGGAAAGCGCACACCTGCAACAAGCAGCCGAGCCTCAAACCTCACTGGAAATCCGCCTGCCCTGGGTAGTCTCCAGCGCCTGGCAAACCTTGCTGAGCAATACGCCGCTCGATTTCGAAACCAGCAAAGAGCTTTACCCGCAACTCAAGGAGCAGGCGCAAGAGGTCCTGGGCAAAGCACTGTGCCAGCAAATCCGGGGTTTCGTTGAGGATCCGCAACTGACCAGCATGATTGTGCGTAATTGCCCACGCGATCGCGATGTGCCTCCGACCCCTTACTCTGGTGTGCTCAGCCCGCGCAGCACGCCGATTGCCTGTCTTGTCAGCCTGACCATGCAGCATCTGATGGGCATCAACCCGGTTGTCTACGAGGGTGAAAATGACGGGCGTCTGTTTCGCCATGTAATCCCTGCCCGTACTTCATCCAGCCAAAAGAGTTCACATGGCTCGCGGCTGCGCTTCTCCTATCACGTCGACAATCCGGACCTGCCATTGTCCTCCGAGCCGCTGGGTAGTGTTTCCTGCTGCCCGGAATACCTGTCGTTCTTCGGTATGCGCTGTGACCCGCGTATCAGTACCACCTTGGTCAACCTTGACGCAGTGATCGCGTCGCTGCCCTTGGCCACCGTGCGTGAACTGTGCGAAGCGCAGTTCGAAATCCGCCGCCCTGATTCGTTCACCGGTAACCGCCGTTGCACCGCTGAGTTGCCGGTACTGGTGCGCGGCCATTCAGGCGAGTGGCTGTGCCGCTTCGACAGCGAGAACACCCACGGGCTGAACCTGCGAGCCGAGCAGGCCCTGGCCACCCTGCGCGGTCTGTTGGAAACCCGGCGTTTCGATGAGCCTCACCTGCTGCTGCCAGGCGATTTCATGATCTTCAAGAACCAGCGCGTGCTGCATGCCCGTGATGGTTTCGAGCCGCAGAACGACGGTGCTGACCGTTGGCTGCTACGGGTGTTCGCGGTCAACGACCTGAACCGGGTGCGCTTTGCCCGGGCCGATCACCTTTACGAAGTGCTCTCCTGATTTCTCTTCATTTTTCGACGGAATTACTGCTATGGAACTGTTAGGCGCTTACTGGGCGGAACACTGGCTGCTGGCGATCCTGCTGCTGGGCGCCATTGCCTTTGTCGCGGGCTTTGTGGACAGCATTGCCGGGGGCGGCGGGTTGTTTCTGGTGCCAGGGTTTTTGCTGGTGGGCATGCCGCCTCAGGTAGCGCTGGGGCAGGAAAAACTGGTCAGTACGCTGGGTACGCTGGCCGCGATCCGCAACTTCCTGGCCAACAGCAAGATGGTCTGGCAGGTGGCACTGGTTGGCGTACCTTTCTCACTGCTCGGCGCCTACCTGGGAGCGCACCTGATTGTCTCGATCTCTCAGGAAACCGTGGGCAAGATCATCCTTGCATTGATCCCTTTCGGCATTCTGATTTTCCTCACCCCCAAGGACCGCCCGATAGAGGAGCGAGTGCTGTCGGCGCGGATGCTCTACACCGTCGTGCCGTTGACCTGTCTGGCCATCGGCTTTTACGACGGCTTCTTCGGCCCAGGTACCGGCAGCATGTTCATCATCGCGTTTCACTACCTGCTGCGCATGGACCTGGTTTCCAGCTCGGCCAACTCCAAGACCTTCAACTTCGCCTCCAATATCGGTGCGCTGGTCGCCTTCATCATGGCCGGCAAGGTTGTCTATCTGCTGGCGTTGCCGCTGGTGGCATGCAACATCCTCGGCAATCACATGGGCAGTGCATTAGCACTGCGCAAAGGGAATGACGTGGTACGCAAGGTTTTGGTGTTTTCCATGCTGTGCCTGTTCACCAGCCTGGGCGTGAAGTACCTGGTCTGACAATACCTCTGGGAGACAAACCTGATGAAAACTGCATTCGTGACTGGCGCCTCCTCAGGCTTTGGCCGAGCTATATGCCGCACCTTGGTTGCCAAGGGCTACCGTGTGATCGGTGGTGCCCGCCGTATGGACAAGCTGCAGGCACTGGAGCATGAGCTTGGCGACAACTTCATTCCACTGGCGCTGGATGTGACTGATGGGCAGTCGATCAGCGCAGCAGTGGCGCAGATCAACGAAGCTGCGTCGAGCATCAATGTGCTGGTCAACAACGCAGGCCTGGCGCTGGGTATCGAGCGGGCTCAGGCCTGCAGCGCCGAGAACTGGCAGCGCATGATCGACACAAACATAACCGGCCTGGCCATGGTCACCCATGCGGTGTTGCCACAGATGGTCGAAGCCGACAGTGGGATGATCATCAACATGGGTTCGATTGCCGGCACTTACCCCTACCCGGGTGGCAATGTTTATGGCGCAAGCAAGGCATTCGTGCGTCAGTTCAGCCTGAACCTGCGCGCCGATCTGGCAGGCACCCGCGTGCGGGTCAGCAACATCGAGCCTGGGCTGTGTTCCGGGACCGATTTCTCGGTGGTACGCCTGAACGGCGACCTGAATGCGGTGGATGCGTTGTACCGTGATGTGCAGGCAATCCTGCCTGAGGACATTGCCGCCATGGTTGCCTGGATCGCCGAACAGCCGCCACACGTAAACATCAATACGCTCGAAATCATGCCGGTGGCGCAGAGCAGTGCAGCCTTGAACGTGGCGCGCAATCTGCCGCGGTGCTGACCGGGATCAATCGCACTTTTGCCATTCTTGACTAGTCTTAACGGTTGGCGGCATCACTTTGCCGCCACCGTGATGACCCGAGGTGCCGGCAATGCCCCGAGCGCCCGAAACCTGATCAGGAGTGCACGATGGACCTCAACCGTCGGCAATTCTTCAAGGTCGCCGCAGTCGGCCTTGGAGGCTCGAGCCTGGCAGCGTTGGGCATGGCCCCGACGCCGGCCTTCGCCGAGCAGGTGCGCCACTTCAAACTGGCGCATACCAAAGAAGCCCGTAACACTTGTCCCTACTGCTCGGTCGGCTGCGGCTTGATCCTGTATAGCCAGGGCGATGCGGGCAAAAACGTTAAACAGAGCATCATCCACATCGAAGGTGACGCCGACCATCCCGTCAACCGTGGCACGCTCTGCCCGAAAGGTGCCGGCCTGCTGGACTTTATCCACAGCCCAAGCCGCCTGCAGTACCCCGAGGTGCGCAAGCCTGGCAGCAAGGAGTGGGTGCGGGTGAGCTGGGATGAGGCGCTCGACCGCGTCGCCGGCCTGATGAAGCAGGACCGCGACGCCAACTTCATCGAGAAGAACGCCCAGGGGCAAACTGTCAACCGCTGGCTTACCACCGGTTTTCTTGCTGCCTCCGCCGCCTCTAGCGAGGCTGGCTACCTGACCCACAAGGTCGTCCGCGCAACAGGCATGCTGGGGTTCGATAACCAGGCACGTGTCTGACATGGCCCGACGGTGGCAAGTCTTGCCCCGACGTACGGCCGTGGCGCCATGACCAACCACTGGTCCGATATCGCCAACGCGAATCTGGTCCTGGTGATGGGTGGCAACGCAGCAGAAGCGCATCCGTGCGGCTTCAAATGGGTGACCGAGGCCAAGGCGCACAACAAGGCGCGGCTGATCGTGGTCGACCCACGCTTTACCCGTACCGCTTCGGTCGCGGATTACTACGCGCCGATCCGTACCGGTACCGACATCGCCTTCATGGGCGGGCTGATCAATTACCTGCTGAGTACTGACAAGATCCAGCACGAGTACGTGCGCAACTACACCGACGTGTCGTTCATCGTCAAAGAGAGCTATGGCTTCGAGGATGGGCTGTTCAGCGGCTACGACGAGACCAAGCGTGTGTATGCCGACAAGTCCGGCTGGGGTTACGAGCTGGGTGAGGACGGTTTTGCCAAAGTCGACCCGACCCTGCAGCACCCTCGCTGTGTGTTCCAGCTGATGAAGCAGCATTACAGCCGCTACACCCCGGAACTGGCCAGCATGATCTGTGGCATGCCGCAGGATGCCATGATGAAGGTCTGGGAAGAGATCGCCACATGCTCGGTACCGGGCAAGACCATGACGATTCTCTATGCGCTGGGCTGGACGCAACACTCGATCGGTGCGCAGATCATTCGCAGCGCGGCCATGGTCCAGCTTCTGTTGGGTAACGTCGGCATGCCGGGTGGCGGGGTCAACGCCTTGCGCGGGCACTCCAACATCCAGGGGCTGACCGACCTCGGCCTGCTGTCCAACTCGCTGCCGGGTTACCTGACCCTGGCTGGCGATGCCGAGCAGGACTACGCCAGCTACATCGACAAGCGCGCTTCCAAGCCATTGCGCCCTGGGCAGCTGTCGTACTGGCAGAACTATGGCAAGTTCCACGTCAGCCTGATGAAGGCCTGGTACGGCGCCAACGCCACGGCAGACAACAACTGGGGTTACGACTGGCTGCCCAAGCTCGACGTGCCTGCCTATGACGTGCTGCGCATGTTCGAGATGATGAGCCAAGGCAAGGTCAACGGCTACGTATGCCAGGGCTTCAACCCGATTGCTGCGCTGCCGGACAAGAACCGCGTGACTGCGGCGTTGGGCAAGCTCAAGTGGCTGGTGATCATGGACCCGCTGGCTACCGAGACCTCGGAGTTCTGGCGCAATGCCGGGCCGTTCAACGACGTCGACACGGCCAGTATCCAGACCGAAGTGATCCGCCTGCCCACCACCTGCTTCGCCGAGGAAGACGGCTCGCTGGTCAACAGCAGCCGTTGGCTGCAGTGGCACTGGAAGGGCGCCGACGGCCCTGGCGAGACCCGCACCGACGTGCAGATCATGAGCGAGCTGTTCCTGCGCCTGCGTCAACGCTACCAGACCGAGGGCGGCGCCTACCCCGACCCGCTGATGAACATCAGCTGGCCGTACAAGATCCCTGAAGAGCCCTCCCCGGAGGAGCTGGCCAAGGAGATGAACGGCTGGGCAGTCACCGACGTTACCGACGCCACCGGCGCCATGCTCAAAGCTGGCCAGCAGCTGTCGGGCTTCGGGCAACTGAAGGACGATGGCAGCACCGCGTCTGGCTGCTGGATCTTCGCCGGCAGCTGGACCGAGCAGGGCAACCAGATGGCCCGTCGCGACAACAGCGACCCCTACGGCATGCATCAGGTGCAGAACTGGGCCTGGGCCTGGCCGGCCAACCGCCGCATCCTCTACAACCGTGCCTCCAGCGACCCACAAGGCAAGCCGTGGGACCCGGAGAAAAAGCGCCTGGTGTGGTGGAACGGCAAGGCCTGGACCGGCACCGACGTGCCGGACTTCAAGGTCGACTCGCCACCGGAAGCGGGGATGAACCCGTTCATCATGAACCCCGAAGGCGTGGCGCGTTTCTTCGCCATCGACAAAATGGCCGAAGGCCCGTTCCCCGAGCACTACGAGCCATTCGAAACACCGATTGGCATCAACCCGCTGCACCCGCAGAACAAGAAGGTGGTCAGCAACCCGGCCGGGCGCATTTTCGACTCGGTGTGGGACACCCTCGGCACGCACGACGAGTTCCCCTATGCGGCGACCACGTACCGGCTGACCGAGCACTTCCACTTCTGGAGCAAGCATTGCCGGCTCAACGCCATTGCCCAGCCCGAGCAGTTCGTCGAGATAGGCGAGGTGCTGGCCAATGAGAAAGGCATCAAGGCCGGCGACCGGGTGCGGGTGTCGAGCAAGCGCGGGCATATCGATGCGGTGGCGGTAGTGACCAAGCGGATTCGCCCGCTGCAGGTCAACAACCAGACCGTGCACCAGATCGGCATCCCGTTGCATTGGGGCTTCACCGGCGCAACGCGGCATGGCTACCTGACCAATACCCTGGTGCCATTCCTTGGTGACGGCAACACGCAGACGCCGGAGTCCAAGTCGTTCCTCGTCAAAGTGGAGAAACTCTGATGGCCAGCCAAGACATCATCGCCCGCTCGGCCACCACCACCGTACCGTCTTCGGTACGTCAGCAGCAGGAAGTCGCCAAGCTGATCGACACCACCAAGTGCATCGGCTGCAAGGCCTGCCAGGTGGCGTGCTCGGAGTGGAACGAACTGCGTGACGAGGTCGGCCACAACCACGGTACCTACGACAACCCCCAGGACCTCACCGCCGAGACCTGGACCCTGATGCGCTTCACCGAGCACGAGCGCGACGACGGCAACCTGGAGTGGCTCATCCGCAAGGATGGTTGCATGCACTGCGCCGACCCCGGTTGCCTGAAGGCCTGCCCCAGCCCGGGGGCGATCATCAAGCACGCCAACGGTATCGTCGACTTCAACCAGGACCACTGCATTGGTTGCGGTTACTGCATCACCGGCTGCCCGTTCAACATCCCGCGCATCTCGCAAAAGGACCACAAGGCTTACAAGTGCACCCTGTGTTCCGACCGCGTCAGCGTGGGCCTGGAGCCGGCCTGTGTGAAAACCTGCCCGACCGGTGCGATCGTGTTCGGCAGCAAGGACGAGATGAAGGTGCACGCTGCCGAGCGCATCGTCGACCTGAAGTCACGGGGCTACGACAAGGCGGGGTTGTACGACCCGGACGGCGTCGGTGGCACCCACGTGATGTACGTGCTGCATCATGCCGACACGCCGAGGCTGTACGCCGGCCTGCCGGACCAGCCGGTGATCAGCCCGCTGGTGGGGCTTTGGAAAGGCTTCACCAAGCCGCTGGCGCTGCTGGCCATGGGCGCAGCGGTGCTGGCGGGGTTCTTCCACTACGTGCGGGTTGGCCCGCAGCGGGTAGAGGAAGACGAACACCCGACGCCGCCCGATGACAGCGTGCACCAAGTGGACCCCGCGGTGCATGTCTACGATCCGAAGCAGCCCGGTGGGCAAGGGGAGCAGCGGCCATGAACGACAACAAACCCATCCTGCGCTACACCGCCAACGAGCGGACCAACCACTGGATCGTCGCCATTCTGTTCTTCATGGCCGGGCTTTCCGGGCTGGCGCTGTTTCACCCGGCGCTGTTCTGGTTAAGCCATCTGTTCGGCGGCGGGCCGTGGACACGCATCCTGCACCCGTTCATGGGCGTGGCGATGTTCGTGTTTTTCCTCGGGTTGGTGGTGCGCTTCTGGCGCGCCAACTTCATCACCGCCAACGACCGCCTGTGGTTGCGCCGCATTGATCGGGTGATGGTCAACCGCGAGGACGGCGTACCCCCCATCGGCAAGTACAACGCAGGGCAGAAGCTGCTGTTCTGGACCCTGTTGTTGTGCATGCTGGTGTTGTTGGTTAGCGGCGTGGTGATCTGGCGGGCGTATTTCAGCCATTTCTTCGACATCGGCGCGATTCGCCTGGCGTCGCTGGCTCACGCGCTGGCGGGCTTCGTGCTGATTCTCAGCATCATCGTGCACATTTACGCCGGCATCTGGATCAAGGGCTCGATCGGCGCCATGCTGCACGGCTGGGTCAGCCGTGCCTGGGCGCGCAAGCACCATGCGTTGTGGTACCGCGAAGTCACAGGTGACAAGACACCGGGCAATCACGGACGAAAAGAAGGATAAGCGCTTGAGCACGATACTCGAACCCGGGCAGATTGAAGCGTCGGCAGTAGCGCCGCCGTTTTTGCACCTGCCCCCCGCCAATCTGTTCGAGCTGCGTGCCGCACGCCTTGAGCAACTGGCCGAAGGCAATGCCCTTGGTGACTACCTGCAGTTGATTGCACGGTTATGCCGCATCCAGCAGCAGCTTGTGGATAACCCCCCCGCCGGCATGCCGGTGGCCGAGGAGCGCCAGCGCCTGTGCATAAGCCATGGTTTGCCGCCGCTGGCGGCCGACAGCCTGGTGCGTGAAGGGCCGTGGCTTGTCTGGTTGCAAGCCCTGCTAGAGCACTTCAGCGGCGCAACAACCGGCCCGATGGGGGAGGCGTTGCAGGCGCTGCGCGGCAGTGATGACCACCAGCGCAAAGGCTGGGGCATTGCCTTGCTGGCTGGCCAGTACGATGCGGTGCCTGCAGCACTGGTGCCGTTCCTGGGGGCTGCGCTGCAGGCAGCCTGGTCCAGTTGGTTGCTGGCGCTGCCGGCGCCTGAACTCAAGCCCGCCGGTAGCCTGGCCCAGTGCCCGGCGTGCGGTTCGCCGGCTACGGCCGGGGTGGTGCGCAACCGTGGCAAGCACAATGGTTTGCGTTATCTGGCCTGTTCGCTGTGCGCCTGTGAATGGCATGTGGTGCGGGTCAAATGCGTGTACTGCGAGTCGAGCAAGGACTTGCGCTACACCAGCCTGGAGGATGACCGCCACGCGCCGGGCAAGGCGCCGCTGCGCGCCGAATGCTGCCCGGGGTGCAACAGCTACCTGAAGCAGAACTACCTGGAGAACGACGCGGCGGCCGAACCGCTGGCCGATGACCTGGCCAGCCTGGCGCTGGATATGCGCCTGGACGAGGAGGGCTTTCATCGCCTGGCGCCCAACCTGATGCTCGCCCCGGGTGGTGGGTGAGTGTCTACACTGAAACACCGAGTTGCCTTCTTCGCGGGTAAACCCGCTCCCACAGGTACAGTACCTGCTTTGACATCGGTGCAATACCTGTGGGAGCGGGCTTGCTCCGCGAAGAGGCCAGAACAGACAACGGACCAGCTCAAGGTAGTACCTGATGTCTTCAAGCCTCGCCGATAACACCCCACGCCTGCCTTCCATCGACACCCTCCTGCGCCACCCGGCCTGCCTCCCGTTGATCGATCGCCACGGCCGCGAGGGCGTGCTGAATACGCTGCGCCAACTGCTAGACGACCTGCGCGAACCCGCCCGGCAAGGCCAACTCACCCCCGCCGAACTGGCCCCCGAAATCCTCTTGGGTCGCACCGGCGAGCGCCTGGCCACCCAGCAACGAAGCCAGGTCCGCCGCGTGTTCAACCTCACCGGCACCGTGCTGCACACCAACCTGGGCCGCGCCTTGCTACCGGAAGAAGCCATTGAGGCCATGCAAACCGCCGCCCGCTATCCGCTCAACCTGGAGTTCGACCTGGCCACCGGCAAACGTGGCGACCGCGATGACTTGATCGAAGGCCTGATCCGCGAGCTGACCGGTGCCGAAGCCGTCACCGTGGTCAACAACAATGCTGCCGCTGTGTTGCTGGCGCTCAATAGCTTGGGTGCACGCAAAGAAGGCATCATTTCGCGGGGAGAACTGATCGAGATTGGCGGCGCATTCCGTATCCCCGACATCATGGCCCGTGCTGGCGTAAAGTTGCACGAGATCGGCACCACCAACCGCACCCACGCCCGCGACTACGAGGCTGCCATCGGCCCGCGCACCGGCTTGCTGATGCGCGTGCATTGCAGCAACTACAGCATCCAGGGCTTCACCACCCATGTACCCACGGCCGAGCTGGCGCGCATCGCCCACCAGCATGAACTGCCGCTGCTCGAAGACTTGGGCAGTGGCAGCCTGTTGGACCTCACCCGCTGGGGCTTGCCCGCCGAGCCCACGGTGCGTCAGGCGTTGGCCGACGGTGCCGACATCGTCACCTTCAGCGGCGACAAACTGCTGGGCGGGCCGCAAGCCGGGATTATCGTCGGTCGCAAGGACTTGATTGCCAGGATCAAGAAAAACCCACTCAAGCGTGCGCTGCGCGTCGACAAGATCACCCTCGCTGCACTCGAAGCGGTGCTGGCGCTGTACCGCAACCCTGACCGCCTGGCCGAGCGCCTGCCCAGCCTGCGTCTGTTGACCCGTAGCCAGGCCGACATACAGGCCCAGGCCGAACGCCTGGCCCCTGAGCTCAAGGCTCGCCTCGGTGAGCAATGGGCTGTCAGCGTGGAGCCGGCGCTGGGCATGATCGGCAGTGGCAGCCAGCCGGTGGCGCGCCTGCCCAGTGCAGCCCTGTGCCTGCGCCCGCAGGTATCGAAGAAGTTGCGAGGGCGCAGCCTGCATGTGCTGGAGCGGGCGCTGCGCGGCCTGCCGGTACCGGTGCTCGGCCGTATCGATGACGACGCTCTGTGGCTGGACCTGCGCCAACTGGATGACGAAGCCGAGTGGCTGGCGCAGTTACCCACCCTGCAACTGGGGCCGGTGCAGTGATCGTCGGCACCGCCGGCCATATCGACCATGGCAAGACCGCACTGCTGCAGGCGCTGACCGGGCAGGCCGGCGACCAGCGTCAGGAGGAGCGTGCACGCGGCATGACCATTGACCTGGGCTATCGCTACGCGGCGCTGGTTGAAGGTGCACCGCTGACCGGCTTCATCGATGTGCCGGGTCACGAGCGTTTTATCCACAACATGCTGGCTGGTGCCCAGGGTATCGACTTGGTGTTGCTGGTGGTGGCTGCCGACGACGGGGTCATGCCGCAGACCCGCGAGCATCTGGCGATCATCGAGCTGTTGGGCATTCCCCAGGCTTTGGTGGCGATCAGCAAATGCGACCGCGTCGAGCCCTTGCGCGTGGCCGAAGTTAAGCTGCAAGTCGAAGAGCTGCTGGCGCGCGGGCCCTATGCCGGGGCGCAGCAGTTTCCATTGTCGAGCATCAGTGGGGAAGGCGTAGCTGCGCTACGTCAGGCCTTGCTGGAGGCCGAAGCCACGGTGCGGCAGCGCAGCGATAGCGGCGGTTTTCGTCTTGCTGTGGACCGTGCTTTCGCGGTTACCGGTGCCGGCGTGGTGGTAACCGGCACGGCGCTGGCGGGGCGCGTCAGTGCCGGTGACACCTTGTTGCTGGGCAAGGCCGGCAAACCGGTGCGGGTACGAGGCCTGCATGCGCAGAACCAGGCCGCGCTGGTGGCTGAGGCGGGCCAACGGGTGGCGTTGAATATCACGGCCGAACGCCTGGCGCTGGAGCACGTGCATCGGGGTGACTGGCTGGTGCCTGAGTGGCTGCATGCGCCCAGCGTGCGGGTGGATATCGAGCTGAACCTGCTGCCGGGCGAGCCCCGCACGTTTGAGCATTTCAGCGCTGTACACGTGCACCTCGGCACCCAGGATGTAACCGCCCGCGTGGCCTTGCTCGAAGGCGAGTCCTTGGTGGCGGGCCAGCGCATGTTCGCCCAGCTGCTGCTCAACGCGCCGTTGCAGGCCGTGCACGGCGATCGCCTGGTGCTGCGTGACCAGCGTGCCCAGCGTACTTTGGGGGGCGGCAAAGTACTGGACCCGTTCGCGCCAAGCCGGCAGCGCCGCAGCGATGAGCGCCTGCGCCAGTTGCAGGTACTACGAGATACCGAGGACCTGGAGCAGGCCTTGCCAGCACTGCTCGCTACCGCGCCCGGTGGTATTGACCCCCAGCGGCTCGAGCGGCAGTTCAATCGCCCGCGTGCAACATGGCAGCTGCCGGAGGATGTATGGGTGGTGGCCACGCGGCAGGGGCAACTGCTGTTTGCCAACCGCCAGTGGCTGGCGCTGAAGCAACAGGTGGTGGAGCAGTTGGCGCGGTTCCATGAGCAGGAACCTGACCAGCTTGGCCCGGACCGAGACCGCCTGCGCCGCTTTGCGGCCTTGCCCCTGGAGCGGCCGGCATTCGTCAGCCTGCTGGACGAACTGCTCCACGACGGCGCCATCGCCAGCAGCGGGCCGTGGATGCATCTGCCCGATCACAAGGTGCAGTTGAGCGAAGCCGACAGTGCGTTGTGGGCGCGCTTGCAGCCGAAGTTGCTGGACGGGCAGTACGATCCGCCCTGGGTCAGGACGCTGGCAAATGAGGAAAACTGCGCCGAAGCCGACGTGCGCCTGCTGCTGCGCAAGCTGGCTCGGCTCGGTGTGGTGCACCAGGTGGTGCGTGACTTGTTCTACCCCGAAGCGACACTACAGCGCATGGCAGAGCTGTTGCTGGGGCAGGCCGGCGAAACGCCGATAGTGCAGGTGGCCGCGTTTCGCGATATGTTGGGCATCGGTCGCAAGCGCAGTGTGCAGATTCTGGAATATTTCGACCGCATCGGCCTGACCCGCAGGGTGGCCGACCAGCGTCACATCCGCGCCGACAGCGCCCTGGCCCAGCAACAGGCCAGGCACTGAGTTCAAGGAAGGCAATCGCGCCCGGTGGCGCGGCCGGGCTTCAAACCCGGTTGGGGACGGCAGCCGTTCCCGGGCAGGTTCGACTCCCGCTGCCTTCCGCCATTTTCATTCGCCTGTCGGGGCTCTACGGGGCGCTTCACAGCTCTTGGGACTTGCACGGTACCTGTGGGAGCGGGTTCACCCGCGAAGAGGCCCTGAAGGGTGAAGCCTAAGCCCGCTCCCCACACAGATCCAGGGCAAACCACTGTTCTGCAGTATCCACATCCAACCCCGCCCCCAGCAGCGCAACCATCTTGCCCAGCGCCGCTTCACGGGTCATGCCACCGCCACTGACCAGCCCGGCCCCACGCAAGCGGTTACCCGCCGCATAGGTATCGAATACCACCGAACCCTCAGGGCACTGGCTGATAGCCGCCAGCATCACGCCGCGCTGGCGTGCTGCGCTCAGCACACTCAGCAGCGCCTGGTCATCTGACGGCCCGGTACCGCTGCCGTAGCACTCCAGCAGCAAGCCCTGCACACCACTGTCGATCAAGGCTTGCAGGTGCGCGGCCTGCAGCCCGGGGAACACCGGCACGATCGCCAGGTTGACCGGCTGACGCGGATGCTTGTAGCCAAGTTCGGCAGGGATAACATGGGCCCGCTCGCCGTCACGATGGCGCGGCAGCGCAGCAAAGGCATCGAACGCCTCGCTGCGCAACTTTGATGCCCGGCAGCCATGCAGCAACTGGCCATGGAAGTACAGCTGCACGCCATCCTCCAGGCCGGATTCGAACTGCTGCAACGCGCCGCACAGGTTGGCCCAGGCATCGCTGTCTGTGGCACCTGCCGGCAGCATCGAGCCGGTCAGCAGCACCGGCACTGGCAAACCCAGCAGCAAGAACGATAACGCCGCAGCGCTGTAAGCCATGCTGTCGGTACCGTGCAGCACCAGCACGCCATCATGGCCTGCCACCTCCACGGCTTCGACGATGGCATCGCGCATCGCCAGCCAGTTGTGCTGCTGCATGTTGGCGCTGTCGAGCAGCGGGTTCAGTTCCTGCAAGGTCCATTGCAGCCGGGGCGCGTCGGCCATGTGGGCGAAGTGTTCGCGCATCCGCGCTTCGAAGCCACCGGCCGGCGCCAGGCCTTCCGGGGTTTCGAGCATGCCGATGGTGCCACCGGTGTAGAGAACGAGAAGATTCTTGACTGCACGCATGGAAAACATCCGTAGCGGTGAGCGGAGAAAGAAAAGCCGCCCGCGGAAGGGGCGGCTGGGCAGGGGAGGATATCAGCGCTGCGGCTGAGCCTGGACGGCTGCTTTGTCAGCGGCTGTTTCCACCTGCGGATTGGCAGGCCAGGCATTGCGGTCCAGGTCCAGGTCGGCGAACTTGGACGAATCGAACACAGGCTGGCCGATGCCGGCCTTGCGCTGGTCGTCGTAGTCACGCATGACGCGCAGGCCGACCTTGAACAGCAGGGCCAGGGCCACCAGGTTGACGAAAGCCAGGCAGGTCATGGTGATGTCGGCGAAGGCGAACACGGTCGACAGGTCCTGCATCGAGCCCCACACCACCAGTGCCAGCACCAGGCCACGGAACACCATCAGCACCACACGGTTGCGGGTGAGGAACTGCAGGCTGTTTTCGCCCAGATAGTAGTTGTAGAGAATGCAGGTGAACACGAACAGCGACAGCGCCACGCTGACGAACACACGGCCCCAGTCACCGACCACGGCGGCCAGCGAGTTCTGGGTCAGGACAATGCCGTCACCCTCGAAGCCCGGGGTGTAGAAGCCCGACAGCAGGATCAGCAGCGCGGTGCAGGTGCAGATCACGAAGGTATCGAGGAACACACTGAAGGCCTGGACCACGCCCTGGGCGCCCGGGTGTTTCACGGCTGCCACGGCGGCGACGTTCGGCGCACTGCCCAGGCCCGCTTCGTTGGCAAACACGCCACGCTTCACGCCCATGACGATGGCGCTGCCGAGCAGGCCGGCGAACGCGGGGTCGAGGCCGAAGGCGCTCTTGAAGATGGTTTCCAGCATGGCCGGCACGTGTTCGATCTGGGTGCCGATCACGTACAGGGTCACGCCGATGTAGGCCAGGGTCTTGATCGGGACCAGCAGGTCCGACACGGCGGCGATGCGCTTGATGCCGCCGATGAAGGTGATGGCCAGCAGCACTGCCAGGACGATGCCGGTCTGGCTTGGGGCAAAGTTGAAGGCGTTCTGCAGCGAGTGGGTCACGGTGTACGACTGCAGGCCGATGAAGGCGAAGCCGTAGGTGACCAGCAGCAGGATCGAGAACACGATGGCCATGCTTTTGCGCTTCAGGCCGTGCTGGATGTAGTACGCCGGGCCGCCACGGTACAGGCCGTCGCCGTCTGCACGCTTGTAGACCTGTGCCAGGGTGCACTCGAAGAAGCTGCTGGACATGCCCACCAGTGCGGTGACCCACATCCAGAACACGGCGCCCGGGCCACCCAGGGTCACGGCAATACCGACACCGGCAATGTTACCGGCACCTACGCGGCCGGCCAGGCTGAGCATCAGAGCCTGGAAGGAGCTCAGCTGGCCTGCCTGGCCACGCAGCGATTCCTTGAAAACGGTGAACATGTGGCCGAAATGGCGGAACTGCACGAAACGCGAACGGATAGTGAAGTAGCTACCCAGCCCTACGATCAGCACGATGAGGAGTTTCCCCGAAAGGAAATCGTTGAGTACTTCGAGCATTGGAAAATGACCTCGATTCTTATTCTTCGTGTGGAAAGACCAGCGGACGGCAGGCGCACCGCTATGCGTTGGGGCGAATGGTTGGCCATGACAAGAGTGGTTACAATTTCGCGGGTTGCTCTGAGTTGATGCTACTTGATGCTACAATGGCGCCATTCGCGTCACCTGGGTTCCGCACATGAGTGAGCATTTCGCCACCAACCTCAAACTGGCCTGCAGCCACTACCGCTCTATCTCCGAAGTTTGCCGGCAGCTCTCGATCAACCGCGCTCAGTTCAACAAGTACCTGAGCGGGCAGAGCCGTCCGACGGCTTTCAACCTCAAGCGCATTGGCGATTTCTTCGGGGTCGAGGATTACGAGTTGAACCTGCCGGCCGAGCAGTTCGCCCGGCTGATCGGTGCGCGGGTGTCGACCCTTGCCGAGCAGCCCAGCGACCCGATCAGCGAACTGTTCCGCCCGCTGCATGACCATGCGGGCAACCTGTCGCGCTATTGCGGTTATTACTTCGAGTATTCCAACTGCATGTCGGTGCCGGGCACGATCCTGGTCTCGCTGGTGCACCTGTGGGAGGAGCGCGGCCGTTTCCTGTTCGAGCGCCAGGAGCGCCAGGAACGTTCCAGTGCCACGGACCAGCATGCCGAGGTGCGCTGCCGCTACCTGGGCGCGGCGTTCCAGCTGCAGGACCGGGTGTTCCTCATCGACTACGAGTCGCTCACCTTCAACGAAATGAGCCAGACCATTCTCATCCCCAGCTTCAAAAGCCGCATCACCCGCCTGAACGGCCTCAAGGCCGGGGTTTCCAGCGGCGACCGGCGCAACCCGGCCTGCACCCGGGTGGTGTGGGAGTACCTGGGCGAGGAGATCAATCGCATCAATGCATATCGGCAGGTGAAACTGTACCGCCCGGATGATCCGCGAATAGATGATGATGTGCGTGAGCGGTTGAGTGTGGGGCCGTTGCGCAACAGCTTGTTTGAGATTGAATAGATTGAGTGCCTGTACGGGTCTTGTTGCCGGGGCCTCACCTGTTGGAAAGGGGCGGTGCTCCCGGCTCAATGACTGTTCAGAAAAGACTAAGTTGCCGCAACCACTCCCCAGCCGGACGCCCCTCATCGAGTAAAAGCTTCAAGGACATCAAGCAGCAAACAGTGATCAGCAGTGGCTTGATTAGCCGTGGTCCGAAGTAGATAGCGCAACGTGCGCCGAGTTGGGCGCCAACAATGGCACAAAGCGCCATTGCCAGGGCTAAAGGCCAGATGATTGCGCCGCTAAAGGCAAAGACTGAAAGGGCGCCTAGGTTGCAGGATGCATTGAGCAATTTGCTGTTGCAGATCGCCTGCATAAGATGCTGACCCAAGAGTAAGGTGAAAGCGACCATGAAAAACGAACCCGTGCCTGGTCCAAAGATCCCGTCGTAGAAACCAATGACTGGCGCAACTGCCAGCGTGAAGCCCAGATACGACATCCTCTGCCGACGATCCTTGGTACCAAGCTTGGGGCTGAACGTAAAATAGCCGGCTACTGTAATTAGCAAGATGGGGACAATTGACTCGAGGAGCGCTTTATCGAGCATGCTGATCGACAACGCGCCTGTAACGCCCCCCGCGAACGACAAAGCGGCCATCGGCCAGCCAGTCCGCCACTGGATCATTCTCTTTCGGGCGAACGCCCACACTGCTGAAACACTTGCTGAAGAGGCCTGAAATTTATTGGTAGCCATTGCAGCCAATGGGTCGACACCTGCAATGAAAAAAGCTGGTAACGTGAGTAATCCTCCGCCTCCTGCTATCGCATCAAAAAAACCGGCGAGCAAGGCGACAGAGGCCAGCGCCAAGAGTATTGAAACTTCAATCTCCACTTTTCTTTTCCCCGCCTTAGCCGCGTACGATCAATGGGTCTTGTTGTAAAATCACAGGCCGGGCATCAGGTGAGTACCCAAATAGTCGAACCAGCAGTCTGCGGTTGTCCTTGATGACGTCGCGGGCGTGAAGTGCCTGGCAATTATTGATCAATAGTGCAGAGTCGGGGCTTGGCAGGAAATCGTAGGGTTGCTCTTTGTCCAGCAAGTCTCGCAATGTTTGATAAGCCTGTCGTGTCGAATGGTTAGCTTCATCATGCAGTGAGTGCCTATAGCTGCTATATCGGAGGGTGAAATCGCCTCTAACATCGAACTGAAGAATCGAATTTGCGATCGTCGCCTGACTCTCATCCTTCACGAAGCAGTCGCTGCGGGTAAAGCAGAATGACTTGGAAGATAGCGCCAGTGCCTCAAGGCCGTTGAGATTTGAGATCGCATTGCGCACGGGTATGAGTTTGGTCGGTTCCTGTAATGGATTCCATCTTGCACTCAGGATCAATGCGCTTGGAGCAGGGGAATGCTCACCCTCGAACTGAACTGAGCAGTTGTAAGGAGGTTCAGTGTGTGGGCCCAGTTGAACGCCTGCATGGGAGCTCAGTTCGGCTTGATGCAGGTTGAGTTCATTCGGTAGCAATCGCACTCCGCCACCTTTGAAATTTCCAACAAGCCGTACTTGCATACCGCCATTGTCGATATCAAAAGCGAATGAGCGGTAGTCGACAAGGCTCAAAAGAATCTGGTTTCGTGAGGCCATATAGACGGTAACCGGATCGATCTTCAAAATATCAATGTCTGCCAGCTCGCTCGGTACAGGGCCCACGTTAGGAACTTTCATTGCAGCGAATTCAAGTGCTGCTGCTTTTCCGGAGGCAAATATTTCTAGCAAAGCAAGCTGTGCGTCATCCAGTGAATTCTTCAAGATTTTTGCCTGACAGGCAGATAGGGGAGCAGCTCCGCGACATCTGGGCCGCCGACAGCGGCAGTTTGTCGTGAGCCGTGATCAAGTATGCTGGCTTGCATTTTACTAAATGTGAGATGAAGGGTCTCGGTTCCGGCCTTAGCGTTTACCCCTTCCATTTTTATTCTCCTTGTATGTAGGTAAAGGTGACTCTTCTTGTTAGGGCGGAGACTATTTAGCCAGAGACCTTTTACCGATGATGTAAGGTGGAGCCCTTGCGAGCTGTAGGGAATGTCTATGGGTGTGGTAGGAATCGTCTTGGGTGGGTAGTGCTGTCAGCCTCAGGGTTGGACTTCCCCGCCCGGAAACCGCAAAATGACCCCTTTCCTTCATCAACCTCTCGGATCTGCTGACTCTATGCGTATGCGCCTAATGCTGTTGGGTGGTGGCAATGCCCTCGGGCAAGCGCTGATTCGTCTTGGGGCCGAGGAGGACATTGCTTTCCTGGCGCCGCGCCCTCCCGAGAATGGCTGGACGCCGGCCAACCTCACTCAGTTGCTCGACGATCACCGCCCCGACGCCTTGGTCAACCTGGCCTATTACTTCGACTGGTTCCAGGCCGAGTCGGTCAGCGAGCAACGCCTGGCTCAACAGGAGCGGGCGGTGGAGCGGCTGGCAGAGCTGTGCCAGCACCACCAGATCACCCTGGTGCAACCTTCCAGCTACCGGGTATTCGATGGTTCGCGGGCAACGGCCTACAGCGAAAAGGACGAGCCCGTGCCGCTGGGCCTGCGTGGCCAGGCCTTGTGGCGCATCGAGCAGAGTGTGCGCGCGACCTGTCCGCAGCACGTACTGCTGCGCTTCGGCTGGTTGCTCGACGAGAGCATCGACGGCTCGCTGGGCCGCTTCCTGACCCGTGCCGAGCAACCGCAGGAGCTGCTGCTGGCCGATGACCGGCGTGGCAACCCGACACCGGTCGACGATGCCGCACGGGTGATTCTGTCGGTGCTCAAGCAACTCGATTGCAGTGCGCCGCTGTGGGGCACTTACCATTACGCCGGCAACGAGGCGACCACGCCGCTGGCGCTGGGCCAGGCGATTCTTACCGAAGCAGGCCAACACCGCCAGCTGGCGGTGCAGGCGCCGACACCGCAGGCCCATGCCGCACGGCCGGATGCCAGCGAAGAGCCGCAGAACGCTGTACTGGCCTGCAAGAAAATCCTTCATACCTTCGGCATCAAGCCGCGCGCCTGGCGCGCCGGCCTGCCGCCTCTACTGGACCGGTTCTACCGCCATGGCTGACGCCCCCATCCTGATCACCGGCGGTGCCGGCTTCATTGGCTCCCACCTGTGCGATGCGTTGTTGGACAAGGGCTACGCCGTACGCATTCTCGACGACTTCTCCACCGGCCGGCGCAGCAACCTGCAGGTTGGCCACCCGCGTCTGGAACTGATCGAAGGCGATGTCGCCGACGCCGGGCTGGTCATGCAGGCCGCGGCAGGCTGCAGTGCCGTGGTGCACCTGGCGGCGGTGGCCTCGGTACAGGCCTCGGTCGAAGACCCGGTGCGTACCCACCAGAGCAACTTCATTGGCACCCTGAACGTGTGCGAAGCCATGCGCGTGCAGGGGCTGCGCCGGGTGTTGTTCGCCTCCAGTGCGGCGGTGTACGGCAACAATGGCGAAGGCGAGTCGATTGCCGAAGACACGCCCAAGGCGCCGCTGACCCCCTATGCCGTGGACAAGCTGGCCAGTGAGCAGTACCTGGACTTCTACCGCCGTCAGCATGGGCTGGAGCCGGTGGTGTTCCGCTTCTTCAACATTTTCGGGCCACGCCAGGACCCGTCCTCACCGTATTCCGGGGTAATCAGCATCTTCTGCGAGCGCGCAGTGCAGGGCTTGCCGATCACCCTCTTCGGCGATGGCGAGCAGACCCGCGACTTCCTCTACGTGGGCGACCTGGTGCAGGTGATGGTGCAGGCGCTGGAGCAGCCGCAGGTCGAGGAGGGGGCGGTGAACATCGGCCTCAACCAGGCTACCTCGCTGAACCAGTTGCTGGTGGCGCTTGAGAAGGTGGTGGGCAGCTTGCCGGCGATTACGCATGTGGCGGCGCGTGCCGGTGACATTCGCCATTCGCGGGCGGATAACCAGCGGTTGCTGGCGCGGTTCGAGTTTCCGCAGGCGACGCCGATGGTCGAGGGCCTGGCCAAGCTTCTCGGTAAACACTGAGCCCCTGGGGGCGCTTTGCGCCCCTTTCGCGACGCAAGGCCGCTCCCACAGGGACAGCGTGCAGCCAATTGACTTGCGCTCAGTGTGGGAGCGGCCTTGTGTCGCGATGGGCTGCGCAGCAGCCCCAAAAATCACCCATGCCGCACAACCCTGCGCAGGCAATCCTCGGCCCCCAGTACCCGCCCATCCAAAGCGCGCACCTGCAATGTCTCGATGGCCTGCCCTTTGGCAGCCTCGAACAATTCAGAACGCGCTTCCCCCGCTTCAAACAGGTATCGCTCCCCCCACTGCCTCAAGCCAACCACCACCGGAAACACCGACAGCCCTTTCTCGGTCAGCACATATTCCTTGTAGGCAGAGCCATCCGATGCCGGCTGCAGCGCCAGTAATCCGCTCTCCACCAGCAGCTTGAGCCGCGAGGCGAGGATGTTCTTGGCCAGCCCCAGGTTCTTCTGAAATTCACTGAACCGCCGCAGCCCGTCAAAGGCATCGCGCAGGATCATCAGTGCCCAGCGATCACCCAGCACCTCCAGCGCCCGGGCTACGGGGCACTGCGCATTGTTTTCATCGAGCATGGGTCAAACCTGTGTTGATTATCTGGTTGCAGATTAAAACCACATTTGCTAAATAGCCAGTATGTGGTTTCAAATCGAAACCAGATGGACGAGGCCGGCCTTATGACACCTTTGCTGACACGCTGGATAATCCTGTTGCTTGCCACCACCAGCGCCATGGCGGTGGCGACGGTTTACTTCGCCCAGCCTCTGCTCGAGTCGATGGCTGCCGACCTGGGGGTGGCGCAGCAGCAGATTGGCTGGGCGGTCGGCGCCACCCAGGCAGGCTACGCCCTGGGGCTACTGCTGATCGTGCCTCTGGGGGACTTGGTCGATCGCAAGCGCCTGTTGCTCGGGCAGTTGTTGTTCTCGGCGCTGGCGCTGGTCGGCGTGGGCATGGCGCCGAACTGGGCGATGTTACTGCTGGCCTTGGCCATTACCGGGCTGATGGCCGTCATGGTGCAGGTAATGGTGGCGCATGCGGCCAGCCTCGCCTCGCCTGGCGAGCAAGGGCAGGCCGTGGGCACCGTCACCAGTGGCATTGTGCTGGGGATTCTGTTGGCGCGGCTGGTGGCGGGCGGGCTAGCCGACCTGGCCGGTTGGCGAAGTGTTTATCTGGTTGCCGCAGGGCTGCTGATGTTACTGGCCGTGGTGCTGTGGCGCAGCCTGCCCAGCAGGCAGCCGTTGATGCACCGGCCTGGCTACCGGGCGATGCTCGTGTCCCAGTTCCGTTTGTATCGGGAAGACACGCTGCTGCGCCAGCGCGGGGTGTTTGGGGTATTGATCTTTGCCGCGTTCAGCGTGCTGTGGAGCGCCATGGTCATGCCCCTCAGTGCTGCGCCATTGGCTATGAGCCATGCCGAAATTGGCCTGTTCGGCCTGGCAGGTGTTGCAGGTACTCTGGCGGCAGCGCGCGCCGGTCGCTTGGCCGACAGGGGGCTGGGAGAGCGCACCACCGGGTTGGCGCTGGCGCTGCTGACGCTGTCGTGGTTGCCCACCGCTTTTGTCGGGCAGTCCCTGATAGCCTTTGTGCTAGGCGTGCTGATGCTGGACTTTGCCGTGCAGGCGGTGCATGTCACCAACCAGAGCCTGTTACTGGCAGGGCGCGGCGCGATGGCCAGCCGCTTGATCGGTGCCTACATGTGCTGCTATTCGCTTGGCAGCGGGCTGGGGGCGGTGCTTGCGAGTTGGGTGCATGCCCATTGGGGGTGGGCTGCGGTGTGTGGGCTTGGCATGGCCTTCAGTGCGGCAGCGCTGGGCTACTGGCTCTGGTTGCAACGCGCGAGGGCGGCCGAAGCCGCCCTGCAGTGTTCAGGTCAGAACTTGTAGCCAAGGCCGACCATGTACACCCACGGGTCGACGTCGACGTCGACCTTGGTCTTGCTGTAACCCAGCGCGGTCGGGCCGTTGACGCTGGCCTTGGTGTCGATGTCGACATACCAGACCGAGGCGTTGACCAGCAGGTTGTCGGTCAGCATGTAATCCATACCCAGTTGGCCGGCAATACCTACCGAATCCTGCAGCTTGAGGTTGCTGAAGCCTTGTTGCTTGCGTGCGCTGCTCAGGTCTTCGTCAAAGAACAGGGTGTAGTTGATACCCACGCCGGCGTACGGCTGGAAGCGCGAATTCGGCTCCATTGGGTAGTACTGCAGCGACAGGGTCGGTGGCAGTTGCTTGATGTCGGCCAGTTTGCCGTCCAGCCCGCCGCCCAGGCCTTTTACGCCGACGGTGTGCTTGAACGGGGTGGCTGCCAGCAGTTCCAGGCCGATGTGGTCGGTGAGCATGTAGGCAAAGGTCAGGCCCAGCTGGGTGTCGCTGTCCAGGGTCGCTTTGGTGCCCGACACTTTGTTGCCGTCGAACTTCAGGTCGCCGCTGCTCTCGTTCGGGGCAGTGGTGATTGCGCCTGCGCGCAAGATCATGTCCCCCGCCTGATAGGCGTGGGCGGCAGGGGCGGCGAGCGCAAGGGCCACAAGCGAGGCGCCGAGCAAGGACTTGTTCATGGAAGCTCCCAAAGGACGTTATTAATCGAGTAGTCCAATGGTACGGAGGTGGTTAAACAGAAAGTTTGACCCAGCTCAAAGAAGCGTCTTCACGAATTCGAAACAGTTCTCATCTCAGCTCATAAACATAGATTTTCTCGGCTTCCATCTGATAGCCGGCGTCGGCCAGTTCGCTGCTGGAGGCTCTAACCTGCAGCTTTCCCTCGATCCAGTAGGGCTGGTAGAGGTCTTCGACACGCACGCCCATCTCGCTGAAAATGTGCACGATCTGATTCGACGGTGGCGGCGGCACATGGATGCACGCACCGTAATAAGGGACCAGCAGGAATTCGGTGGTGCGGCCTTCTTCGCTGACCTCCAGTGGCACGATGTAGCCAGGCAGCTTGACCTGTTGGCCGTCGAGCTCTTTTACAACCGGGGCGTCGGGGGCTTGCTGACGCGCGGGCGGGGCAGATTCGGCAGCCAGGGCGTTGCTGAGCTGTGACATGTCGTGCAGCGGCGCCAGTTGTGGCGGGATGACCGGGGCGCCTTCGGGGATCAGGGCGGGCCAGTCCAGCTCCTTGGGTTCGGCGGCCCAAAGAGGCATCGCCACCAGCAACAGCAGGGCCAGCAGCATGCGCATGGCCGGCCTCTTCGCGGGCATGCCCGCTCCCACAGGTCCTCTACAAGGCCTGAGGCTAGTGGAGAACCCTGTGGGAGCGGGCGTGCCCGCGAAGCAGGCGGTGAGGTGTCTGATCATTACGCGCACTCAGAGGTGTATGGACAGGCCATCGGCCAGCGACTGCCGATAAGCCCGCCACGCCGGCACGCTGCCCATCAGCAACGCCGCCCCCAGGATGATAGCCAGCAAGGTCCATTCATGTGCGCTCGGCAGAGCCAGTGGCAAATACAAACCATAGTTGGCCTGCACGTACCCCTGCGCCAGGACAATCCCCGCATACAGCAAGCCAAGCCCGGCCACGATCCCGACCGCTGCCAGTGACAGCGCTTCCAGTACCAGCAGCCCCGCGATATGCCACGGCCTGGCCCCGACCGACCGCAAGATCGCCATCTCCCGGCGGCGCTCGTTGAGGCTGGTGAGAATTGCCGTGAGCATGCCGATCAAGCCGGTCAGCACCACGAACAGCGAGACCACGAACAACGCTTGTTCCGCCGTGCCCATCAGGCTCCATAGCTCCTGTAGGGCCACGCCCGGGAGGATTGCCAGCAACGGCTCGCTGCGGTACTCGTTGATCTCGCGCTGCAGGCTGAAGGTCGCGATCTTGTTGTTAAGGCCCAGCATGAACGCGGTAATGGCTGTGGGTTGCAGGTCCATCGTGCGTGCCTGCTCGGCGCTGATGCGCCCAGCGCCACGGGCGGGTACGCCGTTGTGCCAGTCGATATGGATGGCCTGCATACCGCCCAGGCTGATATGCAGGGTGCGGTCGACCGGTGTGCCGGTGCGCTTGAGCACACCGACCACGGTGAATGGCTTGTCATCATGCTTGACCAGGCTGATGGCGGCCACGCCGTGGGCCAGCACCAGCTTCTCACCCAGCTTGTAGTGCAACGCCTCGGCCACTTCAGCGCCGAGCACCACCTCGAACGGGTCGCTGGCGAACTCACGCCCCTGGCTCAATTCAAGATGCTGGCGGCGGCCGTACTGGTAATGGCTGAAGTAATCCGTCGTGGTGCCCATCACTCGGTAGCCGCGGTGCGAGTCGCCCAGCGAGATCGGGATCGCCCATTTCACTCGCGGGTCCTGCGCATAGTGCTGGAAGCTTTCCCAGCGGATGTTGTTGGTCGCGTTGCCAATGCGAAACACCGAATACAGCAGCAGGTTCACCGAACCGGAACGGGCGCCGACGATCAGGTCGGTGCCGCTGATGGTGCTGGCGAAGCTGGCGCGAGCTTCGGTGCGAACGCGCTCCACGGCCAACAGCAGGCACACCGAAAGGGCGATGGCAAAGGCGGTGAGAAAGGCGGTGAAGCGGCGGTTGGCCAGGCTGGCCAGGGCAAGGCGGAGCAGGTACATCAGGCCTCCCGGGGCTTGGCGGCGCGGTTGAGGTCGGCCAGGGAAAGGTGACGGTCGAACAGGGGCGCCAGGCTCTGGTCGTGGCTGACGAACAGCAAGCTGGTGCCGGCAGCGCGACACTCATCGAACAGCAGGCGGATGAACGCTTCGCGTGTGTCAGCATCCAGCGCCGAGGTCGGTTCGTCGGCAATCACCAGCTCCGGCTGACCGATCAGGGCGCGGGCAGCGGCGACGCGCTGCTGCTGGCCGATCGACAGGCTGTCGGCGCGGCGGGCGAGCAGGGCCGGGTCGTCCAGGCCCAGGTGGGCGAGCAGCGTGCTTGCGGCCTGGTCGACACTGCCGTGGCGCTGCTCGGCGCGTGCCTTGCGGCTGCGCGAGAAGCGGCAGGGCAGCTCGACGTTCTCACGTACCGAGAGGAATGGCAGCAGGTTGAACTGCTGGAAAATGTAGCCCGTGTGATCGACCCGAAAGCGATCACGGGCACCCTGGCCCAGCTTGCCGAGGTCCTGCCCGAGCAACTGGATGCTGCCCTGCGCCGGCACGTTCACCCCGCCCAACAGGCCCAGCAAAGTGGTTTTGCCACTGCCGCTGGGGCCCTTGAGAAACAGGGCTTCACCCGCGTTCAGGTGGAATGCCGGAATAGCCAGCAGCGGCGGCTGACCTGGCCAGGCGAACACCAGGTCATGCAGTTCGATCAGCGGCTGGTTCATTCAGAAGGCGACCACTGCCTTGGCAGGCGTGGTTTCCACGCCTTTCTGGCCGTTGGGGCCGATCAGTTGCACGTTGATTTTCTGGGTGGCCGGGAAGGCCTTGAACAGGGGCGTCAGGTCGAACTGTGTGAGTTTTTCGGGGTTGGCGCAGGTCAGTTGGTAATGGGCGCCGATGTCGCTGTGCGGGTGGCCATGCGCGTGTTCATCGTCATCGTCGTCAGCTTTCGCGGCGTCACCGAACAACGGGCTTTCCAGTTCCTGCTGTTCTTCCTTGCAGTGTGCTGCTGCAGAAAGGCCGAACAGCTTGAGGGGTTGTTCGAGTTGCTGGTGCACGGCAGCGACCTTGGCCTTGTCGGCATCACTGCTTGCGGCATTTTCGAAGCCCACCAGGTTCATCGCCGGGCTGTCCAGCTCCAGCTCAAGGGTGTTGCCATCGAGCACGACGTTGAGCTTGGCCACGCCATGCTCGTGGGCGCCGAGCGTACCATGGGCGTGATCATGATCATGGTCATCGTGGGCATGGGCCACGGCCAGTGGCAGCAAGGCGAAGGGCAGGGCGAGCAGCAGGCGACGCATGGACGACTCCGGAGCGGGCTGGAAGATTGAGTTATGTTATAACAACTTTTCTGCGCGCCGCCAGCCTGCGTGGCTAAGGTTTCATGTTGCGGTAGCATGGCTGCATTGACTTGGGCTCAAGGAACGCATCATGAGAATTCGTGGACAGATTGGTGACTGGCCGGTGGACCTGACCATCGAGCTGGCGCCTGAAGAGTGGGCGCAACTGGGTAAGCAAATCGAGGTGCCTGCAGTGGTTCAAGGTGCTGCGACGCTTACAGTGGCGGCACCGCGCCAGGATGACGGGCAATGGACCGCCGCGCGTGATGTGTTGCGCCTTGCCGGGCAGATGAGCGGGCCGGAGTTGCTGGACCGGCTGGAAGGGCTGGCGGGAAGCACGGCGGCAGGCAAACGGCTGCTGGTGCGCTTGCGGCACAGCAGTGAGGTGAAGGTGGAAAGTGGCGTGGATGCGCCGGTCTATCACTGGGTTGGGTGAATTGGTATTGCCTGTTCTGGCCTCTTCGCGAGCATGCCCGCCCCCACAGGATTTCACCGCACTTGGGAGCTGTGCACACCTGTGGGAGCGGGCATGCCCGCGAACGAGGGCGAAGCCCTCGCAAATGCCACCAGGTCAGAACATCGCCGCCGACAGCTTGCGGCGATAAACGCCAACCAGCGGATGATCCCCCCCCAGCAGCTCGAACACCTGCAGCAACGCCTTCTGCGGCAGCCCGTTCTCGTAGCCACGGTTACGCTGGAACAGCTTCAGCAGCCCATCCAGCGCCGCTTCGTACTGCTGGCGCGCCAGCTGCTGAATGCTCAGCTGATAGGCCGCCTCGTCATCCTGCGGATTCTGCGCCAGGCGGCTTTTCAGGTCTGCCACTTCTGGCAGGCTGGCGGCCTGGCGCAGGAAGGTCAGCTGGGCCTTGGCCCCGGCCAGTGCAGCCTTGTGCTCGTCGGTCTTGACCGCATCCAGCACCACCTGGGCCTCGCCCAGCTCGCCACGTTCGGCCAGGCAGCGGGCGTACAGGATCAGCGCCTCGGCGTTGCTGTTGTCCTCACCCAGCAGTGCCTGCAGCAACGCTTCGGCTTCGGCAAAGCGGCTTTCGGCAAACAGCGCCTTGGCCTGCTCCAGCGGCGAAGCGACGGGTGCAGCGGGCATCTGCACGTGCGGCTCGAGCATGGCGCGAATCGCCGATTCCGGCTGAGCCCCGGCAAAACCGTCCACCGGCTGGCCGTCCTTGAACAGCACGACGGTCGGCAGGCTGCGAATGCCGAACTGGGCAACCACCTGTTGCTCCACGTCGCAGTTGATCTTGGCCAGCAGCAGCTCGCCCTGGTAACCCTCGGCGATCTTGGCCAGCAACGGCATCAGTGCCTTGCAGGGCGCGCACCACTCGGCCCAGAAGTCCACCAGCACCGGCTTGTGGAAGGAGTTCTCGATTACCAGTTGCTGGAAGGTGGCATCGGTAGCGTCGAAAATGTAAGGCGTGTCTTGGGTCATCGCGACTCTCGCAAACTCGTGAATGGCACCACTATAAGGCGTCGCGGCTGGCGTGGTACAGGCTGACCCTGCGGAATTCGTGTGGCTCGGCCAGGTCCGGCAGGGTCAGCGCTTCGAGCACGCCCAGCTGTTGGTACAGCGGGTGGCAGAAGTTGCGTACGCGCGAGTCGGCCACCAGCGCTTGGCGGCCGCGGCCGAGGAAGGCGTCCAGCAGCGGCAGGTTGGCGCGGTCGTACAGCACATCGGCGACCAGGATCAGGTCGAAGCGGTCGTCCTCGGCAAAAAAGTCACTGCTGTAATTAAGCTCGACCCCATTCAGCGCGGCATTGGCGCGGCAGGCATCGAGGGCCAGCGGGTCGAGGTCGCAGGCCACCACTTCCAATGCACCGGCGCGCGCGGCGGCAATACCGGCGATACCTGAGCCGGCGCCAAAGTCCAGCACGCGCTTGCCGGCCACCCACTCCGGGCGCTCGGCCAGGTAGCGGGCCATGGCCAGGCCACTGGCCCAGCAAAAACTCCAGTAGGGCGGCTCTTCAAGGATGCGCCGGGTTTCTTCGCTGCTGAAGGCGCGGTCCATGTTCTGGTCGTCGATCAACCACAGCTTGAGGTCACAGCCGGGCAGCTCGCTGACGATCAGGCGCGCTTCGCCGATCAGGCCGCTGAGGGCCTGTTGCAGGGCCACGGGTGCCACTTACGGCGCCTTCTCGAAACGCAGCGGGCCGGTGGCTTGGGTTTGGGCCTGGCTGATACGCACCGGTGGCAGGTGCATGATCAACTGGCCGGAGCTGCTGGCGCGGCCACGCAGCTCGACCCGCGCGCCGGCCGGGAACGCTTCGGGGTTGAAGCGCAGGTGGTAGGGCAGGGCCTGGCCGGTGCCGGTCAGGTTGCTGCTGGCCAGCAGGCGTTGCGGGCGGTCGCGTTCGTCGATGACCAGCAAGGCCAGTTCCACGTCGGCACCTGCCGGGATTTCCAGCAAGGTGCCGCTCAGTTCGCGCTGGTAGGCCGGCAGCGGTCCCAGTACTTCGGCCGGTTTGGCCGAGCGGGTTGGCGTGGGCGCCGGGGGCGTATCGGTTTTCGGCCTGTCGCTGCCGCAGGCAGCGAGCAGGGCGGCGCAGCACAGCACAACGAGCGCTCGGTAGTGCATGGGGTCGTCCTTCACGGGCAGATTTCCCATGGATGTTAACCCCTTTGGCTTGTCTTGCCAGTGCAATGCGCTACCATGGCCCTCCCTTTTTTTGTTGCCTGCCACCATGCACTGTCCCTTTTGCGGTGCCAACGACACCAAGGTCATTGACTCTCGCCTCGTTGCCGAGGGCGAGCAGGTGCGCCGCCGCCGCGAATGCGTGGCCTGTGGCGAGCGCTTCACCACCTTCGAAACCGCCGAACTGGTGCTGCCCCGGCTGATCAAGCAGGACGGCACGCGCCAGCCTTTCGACGAAGAAAAGCTGCGCGCCGGCATGCAGCGGGCGCTGGAAAAGCGGCCGGTCAGCGTCGAGCGCCTGGAAGCGGCGCTGGCGCACATCAAAAGCCGCTTGCGTGCCACTGGCGAGCGCGAAGTCAAATCGCTGGTGGTGGGAGAAATGGTCATGGCCGAGTTGCGCAAGCTCGACGAGGTGGCCTATATCCGCTTTGCCTCGGTGTACCGACGCTTCCAGGACCTCGACGAGTTCCGCGAAGAAATCGACCGCCTGGCCCGTGAGCCGGCTAAAGAGTGAACATGCCCAGCCAAGCCGCCATCCTTGACGCCCACTACATGGCCCGCGCGCTGCAGCTGGCGCGTAAGGGCGTGTACACCACCCACCCCAACCCGCGCGTAGGTTGCGTGATCGTACGCGATGGCGAAGTGGTGGGCGAAGGCTGGCATGTGCGTGCTGGCGAGCCACATGCCGAGGTGCATGCCCTGCGCCAGGCCGGTGAGCGTGCCCGTGGCGCCTGTGCATACGTTACCCTCGAGCCGTGCAGCCACCATGGCCGCACGCCGCCGTGCGCCGAAGCACTGGTGAAGGCTGGCGTAGCGCGGGTGGTGGCAGCCATGCAGGACCCTAACCCGCAAGTGGCAGGGCAGGGCCTGCGGCGCCTGGCCGAGGCTGGCATCGAAGTGGCCAGTGGCGTGCTCGAAGCCGAGGCCCGCGCGCTCAACCCAGGCTTTCTCAAGCGTATGGAACACGGCCTGCCGTTCGTGCGCGCCAAGCTGGCCATGAGCCTGGATGGCCGCACCGCGATGGCCAGCGGCGAAAGCCAGTGGATCACCGGCCCCGCTGCCCGTTCGGCGGTGCAGCGCCTGCGTGCCCGTGCCAGCGTGGTGCTGACCAGCGCTGCCAGTGTGCTGGCCGACAATGCGCGCATGACCGTACGTGGCGCCGAGCTGGGCCTGGACGCCGAAACCACCGCCTTGGCACTCAGCCGCACCCCGCTGCGAGTGCTGGTCGATGGCCGCCTGCGCCTGCCACTGGCTGCGCCGTTCTTCCTGGCCGGCCCGGCACTGGTGGTGACCGCTGTCGCAGATGACCCGCGCTATGCCGCTGCCGGCCACGAACTGCTCAGCTTGCCGGGCGACAATGGCCAGGTCGACCTTGCGGCGCTGTTGCAGGCCCTGGCCGCCCGCGGCGTCAACGAAATCCTCCTGGAAGCCGGTGCCGGCCTGGTCGGCGCCTTTGCCCGCCAAGGCCTGGTCGACGAGTATCAGCTGTTCGTCGCTGGCACCTTCCTCGGCTCCGACGCCCGCCCATTGCTGGAGTGGCCGCTGGACAAGATGAGCGAAGCGCCGCGATTGAAAATTACCGAAATGCGCGCAGTGGGCGATGACTGGCGGGTCACGGCCATCCCCCTGCCGGCGCCCGGCGTATAATGCCGGGCTTGCCCCGTGCAAACCGTTTTTGAGGAAGACCCCATGTTCACCGGCATCATCGAATCCATCGGCACCATCCGCAGCCTCACCCCCAAGGGGGGGGATGTGCGCGTCCACGTCGACACCGGCAAGCTTGACCTGGGCGACGTCAAGCTCGGCGACAGCATCGCCGTCAACGGTGTGTGCCTGACCGCCGTCGAACTGCCGGGCAATGGCTTCTGGGCCGATGTCAGCGTCGAAACCCTCAAACGCACCGCATTCATCGACCTCAAGAGCGGCAGCAAGGTCAACCTGGAAAAGGCCCTGACCCCCACCACCCGTCTGGGCGGGCACCTGGTCAGCGGCCATGTCGACGGCGTCGGCGAAATCATCTCGCGCAGCGATAACGCCCGCGCCATCCAGTTCCGTGTGCGTGCACCCAAGGAGCTGGCCAAGTACATCGCCCACAAGGGTTCGATCACCGTCGACGGCACCAGCCTGACGGTCAATGAGGTCAATGGCGCCGAGTTCGAGCTGACCATTGTCCCGCACACCCTGTCCGAAACCATCATGGCCGACTACCGCGCAGGGCGTCGGGTAAACCTTGAGGTCGACCTGCTGGCCCGTTACCTGGAGCGCTTGCTGCTGGGTGACAAGGCTGCCGAACCGAGCAAGGGCAGTGGCATTACCGAAAGCTTCCTGGCCGCCAACGGCTTCTTGAAATCCTGATTGAGAAGGGGGTGCCGCGTGGCGCTCAACAGCATCGAAGAACTGGTCGAAGACATCCGCCAGGGCAAAATGGTCATCCTCATGGATGACGAAGACCGCGAGAACGAAGGCGATATCATCATGGCGGCCGAATGCTGCCTGCCCGAACATATCAACTTCATGGCCAAGCACGCCCGTGGCCTGATCTGCATGCCGATGACCCGCGAGCGTTGCGAAACGCTGAAGCTGCCGCTGATGGCGCCGCGCAACGGCTCGGGCTTCGGCACCAAGTTCACCGTATCGATCGAAGCCGCCGAAGGCGTAACCACCGGCATCTCCGCCGCCGACCGAGCACGCACCGTGCAGGCCGCCGCTGCCAAGGACGCCAAGGCCGAAGACATCGTCAGCCCTGGCCACATCTTCCCGCTGATGGCCCAGCCCGGCGGTACCCTGGCCCGTGCCGGCCACACCGAAGCCGCCTGCGACCTCGCACGCATGGCCGGTTTCGAGCCAAGCGGCGTGATCTGCGAAGTGATGAACGACGACGGCACCATGTCGCGTCGCGCCGAGCTGGAAGTGTTCGCCGCCGAGCACGGCTTGAAGATCGGCACCATCGCCGACCTGATCCACTACCGCATGATCCACGAGCGCACCGTGCAGCGTGTTTCCGAGCAGCCGGTGGAGAGCGAGCTGGGCGAGTTCAACCTGGTCACCTACCGCGACGCGGTCGAAGGCGACGTGCACATGGCCCTGACCCTGGGCAAGATCTGCGCCGAAGAGCCTACCCTGGTGCGTGTGCACAACATGGACCCGCTGCGCGACCTGTTGCTGGTCAAGCAGCCAGGCCGCTGGAGCCTGCGTGCTGCCATGGCTGCCGTGGCCGAGGCTGGCAGTGGCGTGGTGCTGCTGCTGGGTCACCCGCTGGACGGCGACGTGTTGCTGGCCCACATCCGCGAAAGCGCGGGCGATGCACCCGCCAAGGCACCGACTACCTACAGCACCGTGGGTGCCGGTTCGCAGATCCTGCGCGACCTCGGTGTGCGCAAGATGCGCCTGATGAGTTCGCCGATGAAGTTCAACGCGATATCCGGATTCGATCTGGAAGTTGTAGAATACGTGCCCTCCGAGTGACTTGAGGCGGCATTGACGCCCTCTGCTCGAGTCCAGACCCCTGTCGAGGCCGCTTGTATGCGGCCTCGCTCTTGAAGATGAGAATATCGGAATGACCCTGAAGACCATCGAAGGTACCTTCATCGCCCCCAAAGGTCGCTATGCTTTGGTGGTTGGCCGCTTCAACAGCTTCGTCGTTGAAAGCCTGGTAAGCGGTGCCGTTGATGCCCTGGTACGCCACGGTGTCAGCGAAAGCGACATCACCATCATCCGTGCCCCGGGCGCATTTGAAATCCCGCTGGTAGCACAGAAGGTCGCCCAGCAAGGCGCCTACGACGCGATCATCGCCCTGGGCGCTGTGATCCGTGGCGGTACCCCGCACTTTGAATACGTGGCGGGCGAATGCACCAAGGGCCTGGCCCAGGTGTCCATGGAGTTCGGTGTTCCAGTGGCCTTCGGCGTACTGACCGTCGACTCCATCGAGCAAGCCATCGAGCGTTCCGGCACCAAGGCCGGCAACAAAGGTGCTGAAGCTGCCCTGTCCGCACTGGAAATGGTCAGCCTGCTGGCGCAGTTGGAGGCCAAGTGATTAGCGACGAAAGCGATCGTTTCAACCCGCGCGATCCAAAACCTGCGGATGCCGGCAAGCCCTCGAAGAGCGCCAAGCGCCGCGAAGCCCGCAAGCTCGCGACCCAGGCACTGTACCAGTGGCACATGGCGCAGCATTCGCTGAACGAGATCGAAGCGCAGTTCCGGGTGGATAACGATTTCACCGATGTCGACGGTGCCTATTTCCGTGAAATCCTGCATGGGGTTCCGGCAAGCAAGGGCGAAATCGACAAGGCCCTGGCGCCTTGCATGACCATGACGCTGGAAGAGCTCGACCCGGTCGAGCTGGCCGTGCTGCGTCTGTCCACCTGGGAGTTCATCAAGCGCGTCGACGTACCGTACCGCGTAGTGATCAACGAAGGTGTCGAGCTGGCCAAGGTCTTTGGTGCCACCGACGGCCACAAGTTCGTCAACGGCGTGCTGGACAAGCTGGCACCGTCGCTGCGTGAAGCCGAAGTCAAGGCGAACAAGCGCTGATTCTGGCGCTGCCGAGCCATGGGTGAGTTCGAGCTGATCAACCATTACTTCGCCGCCGCGCCTTGTGCGCAGGGCGGCGAAGGCGTGGCCCTGGGTATCGGCGACGATTGCGCCCTGCTGGCCCTTCCCCCCGGTGAGCAACTGGCGGTGTCGACCGACACCCTGGTCGCCGGGGTGCATTTTCCCGCTGTTTGCGATCCGCTGCTGCTTGGCCAGCGTTCGCTGGCCGTGGCCGCCAGTGACCTGGCCGCCATGGGTGCAACTGCGATCGGCTTCACCCTCGCCCTGACCTTGCCTGATGTTGGCCCTGACTGGCTGGCAGCCTATGCTGACGGCCTCAGCCGCATGGCCCACCGTTGCCGCATGAGCCTGATCGGGGGTGACACTACCCGAGGCCCGCTGAGCATAACCGTTACCGTGTTTGGCCGTGTACCGACAGGCCAGGCGTTGCGCCGTAGCGGTGCACGGCCAGGCGACCTGCTGTGCGTTGGCGGGGTGCTGGGCAAGGCGGCCGGCGCGCTGCCGCTGGTGCTGGGCGAGCGCGAGGCGCCTGCTGAACAGGCCGAGCCGCTGCTGGCCCATTACTGGTCGCCAATGCCGCAGCTCACCCTCGGAACGCTGCTGCGTGGTCGGGCCACGGCGGCGCTGGACATCTCTGACGGCCTGCTCGCTGATTGCGGGCACATCGCCAAGGCGTCCGGCGTTGCGCTGGAGGTGAACCTGGCCCAGGTGCCAGTGTCTCCTGCTGTAGAGGCTTTCCTCGGCCGCGAAGCAGCAGTGCAGGCAGCCCTCGCCGGTGGCGATGATTACGTGCTGGCCTTTACGCTGCCGCCTGAGGCGCTGGCACCCTTGGCTGATCTTGGCGTGGTCGAGGTGCATACCATTGGTCGTGTGCTCGAAGGGCAGGGCGTCACCTTGCGCGATGTGCAGGGCCGGGACATCACCCCCGTTCAGCGGGGCTATCAACACTTTAGGGAGACACCGTGACCGATCACCCCAATCAGGTGCCTGCGGAGTTTGTTCCGCCTTCGGTCTGGCGCAACCCGTGGCACTTCATCGCTTTTGGCTTCGGTTCGGGTACCTTGCCCAAGGCCCCGGGTACCTGGGGTTCGCTGGTGGCCATACCGTTCATCCCGTTGTGGCAGATGCTGCCTGACTGGGGCTACTGGCTGTTGCTGGGCGTAAGCATGCTGTTTGGCTTCTGGTTGTGCGGCAAAGTCGCCAATGACTTGCGCGTACACGACCATGAAGGCATTGTCTGGGATGAGATTGTCGGCATGTGGATCACCCTCTGGCTGGTGCCGGAGGGCTGGCAGTGGTTGCTGGCAGGGTTCCTGATGTTCCGCTTCTTCGACATCCTCAAGCCATGGCCGATCCGCTGGATCGACCGCCATGTGCACGGGGGTGTCGGCATCATGCTCGACGATATCCTGGCCGGCGTGTTTGCTTGGCTGGGCATGCAGGTTCTGGTGTGGGCGGTTGCCTGAACAGGGAGCGCGTGAATGGCCATAAGGACGTTGCTGTTGGCAGTGCTGCTGAGCGTTGCCCCATGGGTGGCAGCTGCTGAAGGCGTGCCCAAGCAGATCCACCTGGTCAGTGAAGAATGGCTCGATTACACCAACGCTGACGGTACCGGGGTGGCCTGGGACGTACTGCGCAAGGTGTTCGAGCCGGCAGGGGTCCAGGTGGTGACCCAGAGCGCGCCCTACAGCCGTGCAGTCGGGCTGGTCAAACGCGGCGAAGCCGATGCCTGGGTGGGCTCGTACAAGCAAGAGAACGACGACAACCTGTACCCACGCTGGCACTTCGACGTCGACCACATCTACGCATTGGGGCTTGCCAGCAAACCTGTGCCCACTGCGCAGGACGTGGGCAAGTATCGCCTGGCCTGGGTGCGTGGCTACGATTACGGCAGCTACCTGCCAGATGTGCATGAATTCCGTGAAATTCAGCGCCGCGAAGGCATTCTGCCGATGCTCGAGCATGACCGGGTGGACTTCTACATTGATGCGCTGACCGAAGTCAATTACGTCCTCAGCCAGTCATCCCACCCCGAGCGCTTCCGCCTTAACCATGTGGCCGAATTACCGCTGTACCTGGCGTTTGCCCACAATGGCCAGGCCAAGGCCCTGAGTGACCTGTTCGACAAGCGCATGGACGAACTGGTGCGCAGCGGCGAGCTGAAGCCGATTTTCGAGCACTGGAAACAGCCGTACCCGTTCACTGCAGACAGCAAACCCCATTGAAGCAGGGGCGCTTCGCACTCCATCGCCGGCAAGCCAGCGCTCACAGGATCACCGCGGCTTCGGATCCTGTGAAGTACCTGTGGGCGCTGGCTTGCCGGCGATAAGGCCGGGCCTGGTGAACCTAAGCATCGAACTTTTCGATCTTAACCCGCGGTATTCAGCCCGCCCACAGCCTGCAACCGGCTGATACAATCGGCCCACGAGAAATTTCCAACTTATTCCAGGAGCACAACGTGCCCGTCGTCTTTGTTGCCGCCTCTAAACTCCCGACGCCATTCGCGACCTTCACCATGCACGGCTTCCTCGACGAAGCCACTGGCCGCGAGCACGTAGTGCTCAGCCTGGGTGACATTGCGGATGGCCAGCCGGTGCTGGGGCGCCTGCACTCCGAGTGCCTGACCGGCGACGCCCTGTTCAGCCAGCGCTGTGACTGCGGTTCGCAGCTGGAAGCCGCGCTGCAGGCGATCGCCCGTGAAGGCCGTGGGGTACTGCTGTACCTGCGTCAGGAAGGCCGTGGCATCGGCCTGTTGAACAAGATTCGCGCCTACGAGCTGCAGGATGGTGGCGCCGATACCGTCGAAGCCAATGAACGCCTGGGCTTTGCCGCCGACCAGCGCGACTACGCCATCTGCTTGCCGATGCTGGAGCACTTGGGCGTGAAAGCCCTGCGCCTGATGACCAATAACCCGCGCAAGGTCAAAGCCCTGACCGACATGAATATCGTGGTTGCCGAACGTGTACCGCTGCACACCGGCCACAACCCGCACAACCGTTACTACTTGGCGACCAAGGCCGGTAAACTCGGCCACATGCTGGGCAATGAACACCAGGGCGAGGTGCCCCAGGCGTGACCCGCGCCGAGGTCAAGCGGCGCCTGGCACTGGCCTGGTGGCAGTACCTGGCTGTTGGCCTGGTGCCGCTGCCGGTCATGGCCTGGGCCTTTGGTGGTGGTGACGCGCTGATCCCGGTGCTGGCCATGCCACTGTTCATCGCCGGCGCGGCGACCATGTTCCTCAGCCTGCCGCGCTTCGGCGCTTACAAGCGCGCACTGATCGCCACCTCCAAGGTGCTCGGCACGGGCGAAGAGCCCGCTGCCTGGATCGAACTGGCGCGGGTGCGGCGCATGGCCATGCTGTACGCCTGCTTGCCGGCCTGGGTCGCCGCACTGTCTGTACTGGTCGGCCTGGAGGCGGTGCCGCAGATCCTGCTGGCGTTGTCCACCGTGGTGGTGCTGTACCTCTATCGCATTCCGCGCCAACTGGGCTGATGCGCTTTCTCCCTGGCCTGCTGGCGCTGTTCGCCTGTACCGCGCTGGCCGCTGACCCCTTGCGGGTGGTCAGCCTGGCGCCTTCGATGACTGAAATCATGCTTGAACTGCAGGCCGACGACCTGCTGGTCGGCGTGCTCGACGGTGGCGAACGGCCGGCAGCCCTGCGCGACCTGCCCTCGGTAGGGCGCCAAGGTCAACTGGACATGGAGCGCCTGCTCAGCCTGCGCCCTGACTTGCTGCTGCTCTGGCCGGGCAGCGTGCCACCTGCCCAGCGCGACCAGCTCAAGCGCCTGGGCATTGCCACCTTCAGTGCAGAGCCCCGTGACATCGACCAGTTGATCGCGCAGATCGAAGCCATCGCCGAGCGTATCGGCCGTGCCGGGCAAGGCCATCAATATGCCCAGGCCCTGCGGGAACGGCTGCGGCAGCTGCGCCAGCAGTACCGGCGTGACGAGCCCTTGCAGGTGTTCTATCAGGTGTGGGACCAGCCGTTGTACACCCTGGGTGGCCGGCAGGTGGTGAGCGATGCCCTGGCCGTGTGCGGGGCGCGCAATGTGTTCGCCGACCTCAGCCAACCAGCGCCGCAGGTGAATGTGGAGTCTGTGCTGCTGCGAAATCCACAGGTCATCCTGGCGGGTGATCAAGCGCAACTGGCAAGCTGGAAGGCCTGGCCGCAACTGCGTGCGGTTGCCGATGGCAGTTTGCTGGTGATACCCGACAAAGGCATTGAGCGGCCCAGTGGGCAGATGATCGAAGCCACCGCCCGTTTGTGCGCAGTGCTCGCGGCTAAAGCGCCGGCGTCCAGGTAACGCTGAACAGCAGCGTACGGCCTTCTTCACGGTAGGGGTGATAGGCCCCCTCATAACTGTACAGGGCGCGGCTGTAAGACCGGTCCAGCAGGTTATCCAGCTTCGCTTCCAGTTTCAGTTCATCAGTGGCGGCCCAGCTACCGCGCAGACCGAGCACACCATAGCCGCCGATGCGGTTGCGGTTGGCCTCATCGTCGTAGCTGCCGCTGACCGCTTGCCAGCTTGCCCCCGCGGCGAAACGCCCGAGCTCACGGTCCAGATCCAGGCTTAACGTGCGGCGTGCACGGCGGGCGAGAGTGTGGCCGCTGTCACGGTCACGCGGGTCGATCAGTGCCAGGCCCAGCTGGCTGTGCCAGGCGTCCCACTGTTGCGCCAATGCCATTTCGAAACCGTTGATCTGTGCCGAGGCCACGTTGCGGGGTACCGAGTCCTGGCCAAACACGATCGCATCGCGCAGATCGGTGCGGTATAGCGAGGCTTCCAGGCGGCTGTGCGTCGTCAGTTGGCTGCGCCATTGCAGCTCGTAGCTTCTGGAGTGCTCGGGGTCCAGGTCCGGGTTGCTGAACTGGGGGTAATAGAGGTCGTTGAAGGTTGGCGCCCGAAAGCCCTCGCTGTAGGACAGCAGCACATCATTCTGTGCGTTCAACGGTATGGTCAGGCTGCCGCTCCAGGTGGTCTGGCCGCCGAACTGCTGGTTACGGTCATGGCGCACGCCCACCTCGGTTGAGAACTGCTCGCCCTGGTAGCGGTGCTGGACGAAGACGGCGCGGTTCCAGCGGCTGTCCTCGGTAAAGTCGGTGCTGGCGTGCACGCGGTCTTCGTACCAGTCGCCACCCAGCAGCAGGCTGTTCCGCTCGCCCAGGGCCAGGTCGTTCTGCCAGGTGACTTGATCACGGTAGGTGTTGAACACGAAGCGTTCGGCGCTGAGCTTGTCGCGCTTGTCGTCGCGGTTCTCGCTGTGGGCCAGTTCCAGCCGCGAATGCCAGATGTCGGTGAGCTGGGCGTCGAAGTAGCTGCCCAGGCTGCTGACGCTGAAATCGGTGTACGGCTGTTGGCCGAAGCTTTCGAAGGTAACCGGGTCGAAGCCGCCGAACGGGTTGTCGTACTCGCTGCGGCCACGGCTGTCGAGCAGGTTCAGGCCGGCCTCGAAGCGTTCGCCAAAGGTATGGCTCAGGCTCAGGTTGAATGCCTTGTTGCGGTAGGCGTCGTGGTCGCCATCGCTGGCGAAGGACGGCCCGGTCGAGTCGATGCCGGCCGTTTCATCCAGGCTGGCGCCAAGGTTGAAGCGGGTCGCGTCGCTGCCGCCAGAAAGCCCCAGGCTGCGCTGGAATGTCTGGTTGCTGCCGGCGGCCATGCGCAGGCGCGGCTGCAGGCCGGGGCCATTGCTGCGACGGGTGAAGATCTGGATTACCCCGCCAATGGCGTCGCTGCCGTACACCGCCGAGCGCGAGCCGCGCAGCACTTCCACCCGCTCGATCTGGTGGACGTTCAGAAACTGCAGGCCGCTGTCGCCAGAGGTAGCGTTGGCAATGCGCACCCCATCGACCAGCACCAGGCTTTGTGCCGCCTTGGTGCCGCGGATGAAGATGCCAGGCAGGCTGCCCCGGCCACCGGTTGGCGCCACTTGCACGCCGGGCACGCGGCTGAGCAGGTCGGTGACGCTGGCGGGTTGCAGGCGATCGATGTCAGTACGGGTGAAGACGGTGTTGGCAGCGCTGGTGGCGGTGCGCGACTCGACCTGGCGGCTGGCGCTGATCAGCACGTCGGGGAGCTTGAGGGCGTCGTCGCGCTCGGCGGCTAGCAGGAATGTGGGGGCACAGAGTAGTGCGGCACAGGCGGATGGTTTCATGGGCAGCCCCAAAGTATTCGCGGGACAAGCCCGCTCCCACAGGATTGTCAATGTTCTCGAAAAGCGTGATGGACCTGTGGGAGCTGGCTTGCCCCGCGAATGGGCCGCAAAGCGGCCCCAGGGATTACAGGCCGAGCCTGGCCATGCGGGCTTTTACCGAAGCTTCGATCCCGGCCGCATCCAGCCCGCACTCAGCCAGCATCTGCGCAGGCTTGGCATGCTCGACGTAGATGTCGGGCAAGCCCAGGTGCAGCAGCGGCTTGAGCACTGCCTGGCTGGCAAGGAACTCGCCCACCGCTGCACCCGCGCCACCCATGATGGCGTTCTCTTCAATGGTTACCAGCAGCCCGTGGCTGCCAGCCAGTTCAAGCACCAAGGCTTCGTCCAGCGGCTTGACGAAGCGCATGTCGACCACCGTGGCGTTGATCTGCTCGGCCACCTGCATGGCCTCGGTCAGCTGCACGCCGAACACCAGCAGGGCGACTTTCTCGCCTTGGCGGCGAACCACGCCTTTGCCGATTTCCAGTGGGTCCAGATCGCCACTGATCGGCGCATTCGGGCCGGTACCGCGCGGGTAGCGCACAGCTGCCGGGCCGTTGTACAGGTGTCCGGTGCTGAGCATCTTGCGCAGCTCGTTTTCGTCGCTCGGGGTCATCACCAGCATGCCCGGGATGCAGCGCAGGTAAGACAGGTCGTAGCTGCCTGCGTGGGTCGGGCCGTCTTCGCCAACCAGGCCGGCGCGGTCGATGGCGAACAGCACGTCGAGGTTCTGCACCGCTACATCGTGGATCAGCTGGTCGTAGGCACGCTGCAGGAAGGTGGAGTAGATCGCCACCACCGGCTTGCTCCCTTCGCAGGCCATGCCGGCTGCCAAGGTCACAGCGTGTTGCTCGGCGATCGCCACGTCGAAGTAGCGCTCCGGGTAACGCTCGCTGAAGTCGACCAGGTCCGAGCCTTCCTTCATCGCCGGGGTAATACCCACAAGGCGGTTGTCGGCAGCGGCCATGTCGCACAGCCACTGGCCGAACACGGCGGAGTATTTCGGGCCGCTGACGGTCTTCGGCGCGGCAGGCTTGTCGGCCGGCTCCAGCTTGGTGATGGCGTGGTAGCCGATCGGATCGACCTCGGCCGGGGCGAAGCCCTTGCCCTTTTTGGTCACCACATGCAGGAACTGCGGGCCCTTCAGGTCACGCATGTTGCGCAGGGTGGCGATCATGGTCGGCAGGTCATGGCCGTCGATCGGGCCGATGTAGTTCCAGCCCAGCTCTTCGAACAGCGTACCCGGCACCAGCATGCCTTTGGCGTATTCCTCGGTGCGGCGGGCGATTTCCCAGGCGCCCGGCAGGCGCGACAGCACTTTCTTGCTGCCTTCGCGCATGCTCGCGTAGGTGCGGCTGGAGAGAATCTTGGCCAGGTAGTTGGACAGGCCGCCGACATTGCGCGAAATCGACATGTCGTTGTCGTTGAGGATCACCAGCATGTCGGCGTTGACTTCCTGGGCGTGGTTCAACGCCTCGAAGGCCATGCCGGCAGTCAGCGCACCGTCGCCGATCACCGCGATCGACTTGCGTGCGCTGTTCTGCAGACGGGCGGCAATGGCCATGCCCAATGCGGCGCTGATCGAGGTGCTGGAGTGGCCGACGCCAAAGGTGTCGTACTCGCTTTCGCTGCGGCGCGGGAAGGCGGCGATGCCGTCCTTCTGGCGCAGGCTGAGCATGCGGTTACGGCGCCCGGTGAGGATTTTGTGCGGGTAGGCCTGGTGGCCCACGTCCCACACCAGCCGGTCGTCCGGGGTGTCGAACACGTAGTGCAGGGCGATGGTCAGCTCGATCACGCCCAGACCGGCACCAAAATGCCCACCGGTCTGACCCACGGTGTAGAGCAGTTCCTGGCGCAGTTCGTCGGCCAGGGTCTCCAGGTCGGCTTCGGCCAACCGGCGCAGGCCGACAGGCGTGTCAGCGCGGTCGAGCAACGGCGTGACCGGGCGTTCGCGGGGGATCTCTTGAAACGTCGCCACAACCAGCTGGCACACCAGTTGGTCAGCGGCAACTGATGGACCCGGGCTGCTGCGGCCAAGACCGGTTGCA
>NZ_JBNRIK010000028.1:115775-116135 GCF_053557975.1 Pseudomonas sp. XP2 | reverse complement strand
TCACCGCGTTCTGCGGGCTGCCTTCAATCACTTACGAGGCGGACTGGAAGTTCATCAGCCGGCTGGATGAGGTGAAGGCGGTTGTGCGTGAGGATCAGGCCGAGGAACTGGCCTGACATCGGGGTATTGGGGCCGCTTTGCGGCCCATTCGGGGGCAAGCCCGCTCCCACAGGTACTGCACAGAGCTTGAACCTTGTGCAGTACCTGTGGGAGCGGGCTTGCCCCGCGAATGGAGGCCGCAGGCCTCCCGGCAATCTACCAGGCTATCAATGCGCCCAAGGCAGGATCGGAATTGCGGTCACCGCGTTCTGCGGCCTGCCTTCAATCACTTACGAGGCGGACTGGAAGTTCATCAGCCGA
>NZ_JBNRIK010000028.1:115385-115537 GCF_053557975.1 Pseudomonas sp. XP2 | reverse complement strand
GCGTTCTGCGGGCTGCCTTCAATCACTTACGAGGCGGACTGGAAGTTCATCAGCCGGCGGGATGAGGTGAAGGCGGCTGTGCGTGAGGATCAGGCCGAGGAACTGGCCTGACATCGGGGTATTGAGGCCGCAGGCCTCCCACAATCTACCAA
>NZ_JBNRIK010000028.1:109572-115293 GCF_053557975.1 Pseudomonas sp. XP2 | reverse complement strand
CCGGCAATCTACCAGGCTATCAATGCGCCCAAGGCAGGATCGGAATTGCGGTCACCGCGTTCTGCGGGCTGCCTTCGATCATGCGGTCGCTGTACACCAGGTACACCAGCGTGTTGCGCTTCTTGTCGAGAAAGCGCACCACCTGCATGGTCTTGAACACCAGCGAGGTGCGTTCCTTGAACACTTCCTCGCCATCTTTCAACTCCCCCTTGAAGTTGATCGGCCCGACCTGACGGCAGGCAATCGACGCCTCCGCACGGTCCTCCGCCAGCCCCAAGCCACCCTTCATGCCGCCAGTCTTGGCCCGGGACAGGTAGCAAGTCACGCCCTCGACCTTGGGGTCGTCAAACGCTTCGACCACGATGCGGTCGTTCGGCCCCAGGAACTTGAAGACAGTGGACACCTGGCCGACTTCTTCGGCCCCTGCCAGCATTGGCAGCACCAGTGCCGCCACGCCAATCACCCGCTTGAACATGCTCATACCAGCACCAGATTGTCGCGGTGCACCAACTCGGGCTCCGCACTATAGCCAAGGATGGACTCGATGGTATCGGACGACTGACCAATGATCTTCTGCGCCTCCAGGGCGCTGTAGTTGGCCAGCCCGCGTGCCACTTCAACACCGTCCGGGCCAACACACACCACCATCTCGCCACGGCGGAAGCTGCCCTGCACGGTCTTCACGCCAACCGGCAGCAGGCTCTTGTTGGCCTGGCGCAGTGCCTGCACGGCACCGGCATCCAGCACCAGGGTGCCACGGGTCTGCAGGTGGCCGGCCAGCCACTGTTTGCGCGCGGCCAGCATGCCACGCTCGGGCGACAGCAAGGTACCCAGGCGCTCGCCTGCCTTGAGGCGGTCCAGCACGCGTTCGATGCGGCCACCGATGATGATGGTGTGGGCACCGGAACGGGCGGCCAGGCGCGCGGCGCGCAGCTTGGTCTGCATGCCGCCACGGCCCAGGGCACCACCGGTACCACCGGCCACGGCATCCAGCGTCGGGTCGTCGGCACGGGCTTCGTAGATCAGCTGGGCTTCGGGGTTGTTGCGCGGGTCGGCGTCAAACATGCCATCGCGGTCGGTGAGGATCACCAGCAGGTCGGCCTCGACCAGGTTGGCCACCAGCGCCGCGAGGGTGTCGTTGTCGCCGAAGCGGATTTCGTCGGTGACCACGGTGTCGTTCTCGTTGATCACCGGCACCACGCCCAGGTCGACCAGGGTGCGCAAGGTGCTGCGGGCGTTCAGGTAACGCTTGCGGTCGGACAGGTCGTCATGGGTCAGCAGGATTTGCGCGGTGTGCTTGCCATGCTCGCCGAAGCTCGACTCCCAGGCCTGCACCAAACGCATCTGGCCAAGCGCGGCAGCCGCCTGCAGCTCGTTCATCGCGCTCGGTCGCGTGGTCCAGCCCAGCTGGCTCATGCCGGCAGCCACGGCCCCGGATGAGACCAGTACCAACTCCACACCTGCCTCACGCAGCGCGACCATCTGCTCGACCCAAACGGCCATGGCGCCGCGGTCGAGGCCTTTGCCATCGGCGGTCAGTAGAGCACTGCCAATCTTCACGACCCAGCGCTTGGCGCCCGTCACCTTGCTTCGCATCTTCTTCCAACCTATGTCGAATCTGTAGATACCGTGGATACAAAAACGCCGCTCCAGAGAGCGGCGTTTAGTGTACTGCAACCGGTCAGTCGCGCACGTAAATGATTTCCGGACCGTCTTCGTCGTCCTCGAAATCATCATCCCAACCGTCATCGTCGCCGATGTCGTGCACGCTCTTGACGCCAGTACGGCGCAAGGTACGCGCGTCGTCCAGGGCCTGCAGCTGGGCGCGGGCTTCGTCTTCGATGCGCTGGTCGAGGTCGGCCAGTTCTTCGGCGTAAGCCGGGTCGTTGGCCAGGCGGTCGGCGCGGTCTTCGAGGTAGCGCATCAGGTCGTGGCTGAGCTTGTCGGTACCCTGCTTGGAGATAGCCGAGATCACGTAGACCGGGCCTTCCCACTCCAGGCGGTCGATCACCTCCTGAACACGCGCATCGCGCTCGTCGTCCATGACCATGTCCGACTTGTTCAGTACCAGCCAACGCTCACGCTCGGCCAGCGACGGGCTGAAGCGGGTCAGCTCGTTGACGATCACTTCGGCAGCATCGGCCGGGCTGCTTTCGTCCAGCGGCGCAATGTCCACAAGGTGCAACAGCACACGGGTACGCGCCAGGTGCTTGAGGAAGCGGATACCCAGGCCGGCACCTTCGGACGCGCCTTCGATCAGGCCGGGGATGTCGGCAATGACAAAGCTCTTCCAGCGGTCGACGCTGACCACGCCCAGGTTTGGCACCAGGGTGGTGAACGGGTAGTCGGCCACTTTCGGCTTGGCGGCCGATACCGAGCGGATGAAGGTACTCTTGCCGGCGTTCGGCAGGCCCAGCAGACCAACGTCGGCCAGCACTTTCATTTCCATCTTCAGGTCGCGCTGGTCACCCGGCTTGCCTGGCGTGGTCTGGCGGGGTGCACGGTTGGTGCTGGACTTGAAACGGGTGTTGCCCAAGCCGTGCCAGCCGCCCTGGGCGACCATCAGCTTCTGGCCAGGGGTGACCAGGTCACCGATCACTTCCTGGGTGGAAGCATCAATCACGGTAGTACCGACCGGCACGCGCAGGAACAGGTCTTCACCCTTCTTGCCGGTGCAGTCGGTGCTGCCGCCATTGGAGCCGCGCTGGGCTTCGTGGTGACGGGTGTAGCGATAGTCCACCAGGGTGTTCAGGTTTTCGTCGGCGACCATGTACACCGAGCCGCCGTCACCGCCGTCACCGCCGTTAGGGCCACCGTTCTCGATGAATTTTTCGCGACGGAAGCTCATGCAACCGTTGCCGCCGTCACCGGCCTTGACCCGAATGGATACTTCGTCAACAAACTTCATTAAAACCGCCTCTCGTCGGTAGACGAGTTGAATGACTCAAAAACATGAGGCTCTTGCAAAAATGAGCGCGGCGGCCCCGTACGACCGTAGAAACCAACGCCGGCAACCCAGACAAACAGCTTTGCAAGAGGCTCACCACAAACGAAAAAGCCCCGTCGCATGACGGGGCTTCTGGAGCGACGTCGCGATTAAGCGGCGACGATGCTCACGTAACGGCGCATGAACTCGCCTTTCTTCTCGAACTTGATCACGCCTTCGATCTTGGCGAACAAGGTGTGGTCCTTGCCCATGCCAACGCCGTAGCCAGCGTGGAATTCGGTGCCGCGCTGACGGACGATGATGTTGCCTGGCTTGATAACCTGGCCGCCATACATCTTCACGCCAAGGCGTTTAGATTCTGAGTCGCGACCGTTACGAGTACTACCACCAGCCTTCTTGTGAGCCATGGTTCAATTCTCCAAATAAATTCAGGGGATCTAGGGGATTAAGCCTGGATGCCGGTGATTTTGATCTCGGTGAACCACTGGCGGTGGCCCATACGCTTCATGTGGTGCTTACGACGACGGAACTTGATGATGCGAACCTTGTCGTGGCGGCCTTGCGAAACGACTTCGGCCACTACTTTAGCGCCAGCAACAACTGGAGCACCGATGGTGACTTCTTCACCGTTGGCGACCAGCAGAACGCGATCGAAAGTCACGGATTCGCCAGTGGCGACTTCCAGTTTTTCGATCTTGAGGAATTCACCTTCAGCGACTTTGTACTGCTTGCCGCCGGTAACGATTACTGCGTAAGACATGGTATTTCTCCGATAATCCTGCTCACCCAGCGCTTTATATGATGAGTATTGGCTGGCATGGCTGCACAAGGCTGGAACGGCCCGGCGCAATTGCGTAAGGCAGGTGCTGCCCAGGAAGTTAGGGTGCGCGATTGTACGCAACCCTGGTTTTGCTTGCAAGTGCCGCCCCCGGCCCGCTGGCACCGCGCCTTGACACACCGGTACCCGCGACCTAGCATGCCGCGCAACCTCACTGGAGCAGCCGATGCAACCCCAAACCTTCTACCGTGCGGTGGCTGATGATTTCAGCGCCGTCGACGAGATCATCAAGAAGCAGCTGACCTCGCGCGTGCCGCTGGTATCGAAGATCGGCGACTATATCACGTCCGCCGGTGGCAAGCGCCTGCGTCCCCTGCTGGTACTGCTGTGTGGCAAGGCCCTGGGCCGCGAAGGCGACGACCTGCGTCTGCTGGCCGCCACCATCGAATTCCTGCACACCGCCACCCTGCTGCACGACGACGTGGTCGACATGTCGGGCATGCGCCGTGGCCGCTCCACCGCCAACGCCCTGTGGGGCAACGCGCCGAGCGTGCTGGTGGGCGACTTCCTTTATTCGCGCTCGTTCGAAATGATGGTCGAACTGGGCTCGATGCCGGTCATGCAGATCCTGTCCAAGGCCACCCGCGTGATCGCCGAAGGTGAAGTGCTGCAGTTGTCGCGGGTACGCGATGCCAGCACCACCGAGGAAATCTACATGGAGGTGATCCGCGGCAAGACCGCGATGCTGTTCGAAGCCTCGACCCACAGCGCCGCCGCGCTGGCCGAAGCCACCGACGAGCAGCGCGAAGCCCTGCGCACCTTCGGTGACCACCTGGGCGTGGCCTTCCAGCTGGTCGACGACCTGCTGGACTACAAGGGCGACTCGCAAACCCTGGGCAAGAACGTCGGTGACGACCTGGCCGAGGGCAAGCCTACCCTGCCGCTGATCTACACCATGCGCGAAGGCACTGCCGAGCAGGCTGCGCTGGTACGCCAGGCGATCCAGAAAGGTGGCCTTGAGGATCTGGAGCAGATTCGCGTGGCGGTCGAAGCGTCGGGCGCACTGCAGTACACCGCCGAACTGGCGCGCGACTATGTGAAGCGCGCCATTGCCTGCCTCGAAGTGCTGCCAGCCAGTGAATACCGGGATGCCCTGGTTGAGCTGAGCGAGTTTGCGGTCGCGCGCACTCACTGACAGGCCGAGTCGTCTTCATTCGCGGGCAAGCCCGCTCCCACAGGATTCGCCTGTAAGAGCGGGCTTGCCCGCGATGCGTTTTGTCCGGACATAATCACTTCTGGGAAAATACCTTTTACAATGTGGGTTTTTAACCGCCCGTCTGTTTGTTTGAGGAACCGAAGTGAGCACTTTGCCACCCTGCCCAAAATGCAATTCCGAGTACACCTATGAGGATGGCACTCAACTGATCTGCCCTGAATGCGCCCACGAGTGGTCTGCCAGTGGCGACGCCGAAGCGGCCAGCGACGAGGCGGTGAAGAAGGACTCGGTCGGCAATATCCTGCAGGACGGCGACACCGTCACCGTGATCAAGGACCTCAAGGTCAAGGGTTCGTCTTTGGTGGTGAAGGTTGGCACAAAGGTCAAGAACATCCGCCTGTGCGACGGCGACCACGATATCGACTGCAAGATCGATGGCATTGGCGCCATGAAACTGAAGTCCGAGTTCGTTCGCAAAGTCTGATTACACAAAAAAAGGCCAATAGGCGCTTGCTATTCTGATAATAAGAATTATTCTCATTGGAACTGGTATCCAAGGAGAATAGCCATGACTTATCTGATTGACGCCTGGCTTGACCGCCCTCACCCCTACCTGCGCATTCTTCACCGCGAAACCGGCGAAGTGTGCGCGGTGCTTGAAGAAGAAGCACTCGACGAACTGCGTGACCAGGGCGACCTGGACATGAGCGGGCTGAATTCGAGTGAACCTGGGGTGCTCAAGGAGCTGGTGCGCAACTTGTTTCTGTTCTGCTATGCGCG
>NZ_JBNRIK010000028.1:97466-109395 GCF_053557975.1 Pseudomonas sp. XP2 | reverse complement strand
CCGCGAATGGGCCGCAACGCGGCCCCAGCGGTGTTACAGAACGTCGAGCAGCTCGACGTCGAACACCAGCACGCTGTGCGGCGGGATGCTGCCAACGCCTTGGGCGCCGTAGGCCAGCTCGCTTGGCACGTACAGGCGCCATTTGCTGCCAGCGTTCATCAGCTGCAGGGCTTCGGTCCAGCCAGCAATCACGCCACCCACCGGGAATTCAGCCGGCTGGCCACGCTCGTAGGAGCTGTCGAACACGGTACCGTCGATCAGGGTGCCGTGGTAGTGCGTACGCACGTTGTCTTCGCGGGTCGGCTTGGCGCCTTCGCCTGCGGTCAGGACTTCAAACTGCAGGCCAGAGGCCAACGTGGTGATACCATCACGCTTGGCGTTTTCAGCCAGGAATTCCTTGCCAGCGCCAGCTGCGGCTTCAGCCTTGGCAGCCGCTTCGGCTTGCATGATGTCGCGGATCACTTTGAAGCTGGCCGACAGGTCGGCTTCGCTGACACGGCTGTCGGCGCCATTGAAGGCGTCGGTCAGGCCGGCCAGGATGGCTTCCAGGCTTACACCTGGTGGCGGGTTGTCGCGCAGCTGGCCGCCCAGCTGACGGCCGATACCGTAGCTGACGCGCGTTTCGTCGGTAGACAGATTGAGTTCGGACATTGTCGTGCTCCACTGCAGGGCGCAGTGCAGCCGCGCCCTTGATGAAAAGGGCGAGCAGCCTAGCACACTGGGCAGCTGCGAGCAGCTACCACGCCGAACGCTGGGAAATCGGCACCTTGAGGTCTTCTTCCGGGTGTGAACCCATGCCGCACATTTCGTCCTGCACCGACCAGTGCACCAGGTTCATCGAGACCAGGGGAATGGTTTGCAGCAGCTTGCGGGCATCTTCCACCGAGTGCACGCGCAAGCGCTCGCCACGGGTGTCAGACAGGGGATGGGCGTGCCCTTTGAGCCGGGCTTCAATGAGATAATCGCCGCCTTCGATGGCGATCAGGTTCACTTCGTCGACATGGCCAGCCCTGGCCTCGAGATTAAGCTGATGCAGGTTCATGTAAGCACCTCGCGATGAGAACCAAACATGAGCGCTCATTTTTTGTACAGGCGGGCTGAAAGCACAAGCCAGAAACGACACCGCCCGTCCGTTTTGCAACAGACGGGCGGTGCATGCAGCAACCGGACTCAGTGCTTGGTCAGCTTGTCCAGGTAGCCCATGCAGAATGCCGAAACCACAAAGGTCATGTGGATGATCACGTACCACATCAGGTAGTCGGTGGAAATGTTCTGCGCATCCATGAACACCCGCAGCAGGTGAATGGAAGAAATCGCCACGATCGACGCAGCAACCTTCATCTTCAGTGACGAAGAATCCATCTTGCCCAGCCAGTTGAGCTTTTCCTTGCTCTCGTCGATGTCCAGTTGGGAGACGAAGTTTTCGTAGCCGGAAATCATCACCATCACCAGCAGGCCACCCACCAGCGACATATCGATCAGCGACAGGATCACCAGGATCAGGTCAGCTTCGCTCAGGGCGAATACGTTGGGCAGGACGTGGACCACTTCCTGGAAGAATTTCAGCGCCAGGGCCAGCAGGCCGAGTGACAGGCCGAAGTAGATCGGTGCGAGCAGCCAACGCGAGGCATACATCGCGTTTTCGAGAATACGTTCCATGGAGGGTTTTGGACTCGTCAGGTGACTAAAAAAACGACAGCGAGTATAGCCAGCCACCTGTTACAGCAAAAGCCCGGTGAATGCGGGCTGCTTTGCCGCCCATTCGCAGCACAAGGCTGCTCCTACAAGCGACCGCGATCTCCTGTAGGAGCAGCCTTGTGCTGCGAATGGGGCGCAAAGCGGCCCCCGGCATCAATCAGGTCTCAGGATGAAACTGATAATCCCCCAGATTTCGGCACCGCTCGCCATTGATCCGCCGCAACTGGGCCTGCAGGTGCAAACACCAGATCTGCGGGTCTTCGGATACCTGGTAGCCGTGCAAGGTCAGGCTGTCGACAATGGCGTTGAGCACCGATTCAGCCACCAACGGCCCATGAAACGGCCCTTGAGCCTTGATCGCGGAAGGTTGCTCACCGGCCATGCCGGCGGCGAACAGTAACGTCCACATGCCGTTGTCACCGGCCAGTGGGCGGATGCTGCATTCGATGCGGGTCACCAGGCCCAGGCACTGGCGTGTGAGGCTGAGGTTGCGCATGGCCGCGTCCCCTCCAATAAGCCTTGTTCAGCCTGACCACCAGGCTGTTTCCATCCTGAACGCTGATACTGTCCTTAAGTTCCAGCATAGAATAACCGTATCGAAAGATGGAAAACCGGCGCTGAACGGTAGCACATCGCCGCCAGCGCCGATTTATTGACTCAGGCCGGCTTGGCCTGTGCAATTACCTCTTCGAGGCGTTCCTTTTCTGCCTTCTCGATGTCTTCCTCGCTGATCATTTCGGCAATTTCCCGCAGGCGTTCCACCACGCGGGCATTGACGCTGCCCTCGGCAAACTGGCCTTGCTCATCGAGCACCCCGGCCTCCTCGCCCACCAGCAGGCTCAGCGCCTCATCAGCCTGGCTGACTGCGTAGACGTGGAACATGCCATTCTCCACGGCCTGCAGCACGCGCTCGTCAAGCATCAGCGTGGCCACGTTGGCACGCGGAATGATCACCCCCTGCTCACCGGTCAGGCCACGCGCCTCGCACAGGCGGAAGAAACCTTCGATCTTCTCGTTGACCCCACCCACCGCCTGCACTTCACCAAACTGGTTGATAGAACCGGTGATGGCGAAGCACTGCTTGAGCGGCGTGCGCGACAAGGCTGAAATCAGCGTGCAGGCTTCGCCCAGCGAGGCGCTGTCACCGTCTACATAACCGTAGGACTGCTCCAGGGCAATGCTCGCGGAAATCGCCAGCGGGAACTCCTGGGCATATCGGCTGCCCAGGTAACCGGTGAGGATCATCACACCCTTGGAGTGGATCGGCTGGCCAAGGTTGACCTCACGTTCGATGTCGACGATGCCGCTGCCGCCCGGGTAAACAGTGGCAGAAATACGCGCCGGCATACCGAACGCCGAGTCGCCCACTTCCAGCACGGTCAGGCCGTTGCACTTGCCAATGGCCGCACCCTCGGTGTCGATCAGGATGATGCCGGCCAGCATGTCGTCCAGCACCCGTTGCGAAACGCGCCCGGTGCGGGTGGCCTTGGCTTTGAGCGCACGTTCGATGTGCCCGGCGTCGGTCATTTCGTCACTGGCCAGCTGACGGATGAAATCGGCTTCGCTGACCAGCTGGAACAAGTCGCCGATGCGCGCCGACAGGCGTGACTGGTTCTCTGCCAGGCGGGCGCTGTAGGTGGCCAGGCGTGCGACCGCGTCACTGGTCAGCGGCGCCATGCCCTCCTCGTTGGTGCGGGTGCGCAACAGCTGGGCGAACTGCTCCAGGTTTTCGTCGACCATGGGCATGTCTTCGTCGAAGTCCACCAGCACGCGGAACATCTCCTGGAAGTCCGGGTCGTGGTCCTGCAGTGCGTAGTACAGCTGGCGGGAGCCGATAATCACCAGCTTCACGTTGAGCGGAATCATCTGCGGCTGAAGGCTGACGGTGGCAACACGGCCCAGCTCGCCGATCGGGGATTCCATCTTCAGCTTGCGCCACTGCAGGGCACGCTTGAGCGCATCCCACACGAACGGCTCGCCCAGCATCTTCTCCGCTTCAAGAATCAGGAAGCCGCCGTTGGCCCGGTGCAACGCGCCTGGGCGCAGCTGCCGGTACGAAGTGTACAACGCGCCCTGGTCGGTGCTGTATTCGATACGGCCGAACAGGTTGTCGTAAGTCGGGTGCGGCTCGAACACGACCGGCGCGCCGCCGGCGGCATGGTGGCCGACCACCAGGCTTGGGGCGTACTGCTCTTCAAGCAGCTTGCGTGCGGCGGCGTCGGTCTTGCTGTCGTCGACCAGTTGCTCGACCACGGTGCGCAGCAGGTTCAGCTGCACCGACTGCAGGTAGGCGCACACCGCTGCGTTCTCGGCGTACTTTTCTGACAGCGGCGCCAGCAAAGGCTGCAACGCGAGGGTGATGGTTTCTTCGTTGAGCTGGCGCAGCTGGTTGTTCGACTCACGCTTCCATTGCGGCAGGCTGGCCAGCTCTTCGTTCAGCTGTTCCTCCAGCAAGGCAATGTCTTCGTGAAACTGCTCGCGCACCGCTTCGGGCAACTGGGCGAACTCGGCTTCGTCCAGCGCCTTGCCATCGGCCATCGGCGTAAAGGCGACGTTGCTGGCATCGCGGTACAACGCAACGTCCTTTTCCAGCGAGGCCCGCTCGATCACATCCAGGGCGCGGTCATAGCGCTGGTTGAAGGCACGGTCGATGGCACCTTTTTTCTGCTGATACGACGGGTGCTCGAACACGGCCGGGAAGGTCGACAGCAGGTTGTCGATCAAACCGCCCATATCGCTGATGAACTCGGCGGCGCTTCCAGACGGCAACTCCAGCGCGCGTGGTTCCCGAGTGTCGTCGAAGTGGTTGACGTAAACCCAGTCGGCCGGGGTCTGCTGGCGCTTGCCCTCAGCCTTGAGGTAGCGCTTGACGAACGAGAAGCGCCCGGTGCCGGGCTCGCCCATCACATACACGTTGTAACCGGGGCGCGGCATGGCCACGCCGAACTGCAGGGCCTCGACAGCACGTTCCTGGCCCAGGACTCCGCGAAACGGCTCCAGATCGTCGGTGTGGGTAAAAGCAAACTGCTCGGGGGAGAAACGCCGGGTCAGGGCTTCAGGCGCGAGACGCAGGCGCGCAGCGACAGGATCGGGCATTGGGTTTCCTTACTTCGGCGGGCAGATGAGCAGCATTCTGGCGCTGCCCGCGCGCGCCTTGCAAGGCTCCACAGGACTTTATGTCGCAGCCGGTGCAGGTCATGTAGCAGCAAATTTTTCGCAATCAACAACGCAACCTTTAGATCGTGCCTAAACTCCAAGCTGCGCGGGTGGGTGAAAAGCTTTCCCGACCTGGCAACCGAGTTGCCAGAAACCCTGACCCTTGGTTAAGACAAAGAGAACAAATGCTATGAAACGGATTCTTCTGGGTACTCTGTTCACCGTGGTCTCGCTGAACGCCATGGCAGAAGCGCCAGGCGGCCCGAACTGCGGCTGGGGCAACATGCTGTTCGAAGGCCAGCGTGGCACGCCGGCACACTTCCTTGCTTCTACTACCAACGGCACCTCCGGTAACGCCACCTTCGGCATGACCTCCGGTACCAACGGCTGCTCCACCAAGGCTTCGCTGACCTACGGCGGCAAGTCCTGGTTTGCCATGAACGGCATGATGAACGAGCTGTCCGAAGACATGGCCATGGGCCAGGGCGAAGCGCTGACCACCTATGCCGTAGTGCTCGGCGTGGCCCCGGAAGACCGCGTCTACTTCAACTCGGTTACCCACCAGCACTTCAACCAGATCTTCAGCAGCGCCGATGTCACTGCCGAAACTGTCCACAGCAACACCCTGGCGGTTCTGAAGAGCGACCCACGCCTGGCCAAATACGCTACCGAGGCCTAAGCACTGCTGTTCCCGCCCCCACGGGGGCGGGTTTCGCCTTTTCGGCATCGTGAAGAAGTAGTTGCCCGATATGCTCAAACGCCTCGCTTCCCTGGCGCTGTGTGCCTGCGCCCCTGTTCATGCCGCGCCCGTGCTGGATCAAGGCCGTCTCCAGCAACTGGCCAATACCCCTTACTGGCTCGCCATTGGTCACTACGAAACCGCCAAGCTCGGCGGCTGGCGTAGCTATGTGGACGACGATGCGTTCTTCCTCGCCGCAGACGGTGCGCACCACCCGGATCAAGAACTCAAGGCTACGGTCGATGCGCTGTATGCCCCGGCCAGCCTAGGCGACAAGCACGCGCAGTGCGTGTTCCCCGCGCGCACCCGCTGGCTGCGCGAACAGCTCGACCTGCCAGGGTTGCCGCAGCCGGACTGCCAGGAATTCAAGACCTGGTACCAGTCGATCGACCCGCACAGCGCCGCGCTGATCTTCCCGGCGGCCTACCTGAACAGCCCGTCGTCGATGTTCGGCCACACCCTGCTGCGCATCGACCAGTCCAGCACCCGCAACGACGACACCACGCTGCTGAGCTACGCAATCAACTTCGGCGCCTACATCGAAGGCAGCGACAACAGCATCCTGTACGCCTGGAAGGGCCTGATGGGCGGCTACCCGGGGCTGTTCGCCCTGATGCCCTACCAGGAAAAACTGTCCGAATACCGCAGCCTCGAAAACCGCGACCTGTGGGAATACCAGCTGGACCTCACCCCCGAAGAAACCGGGCGCATGGTCGAGCATGTGTGGGAGTTGAAGCAGATCCAGTTCGACTATTTCTTCTTCGACGAAAACTGCTCGTATCGGTTACTGGAGCTGCTGCAAGTGGCTCGGCCGAGCCTGGACCTGACCTCGCAGTTCCCGCTGACCGCCATCCCCACCGATACGGTGAAGGCCGTGAAGCAGTCCGGCCTGGTCGCCAGCGAGGTTTACCGCCCCTCTCGCGAACGTGAGTTGCTCGCCCGGGCGGAGCCGCTTGATCACAATGAAAAGCATCAGGTGCTGGCCGTGAGTGCCAATACCGCACAGTTGCAGAGCCCCGAATTCAAGGCCCTGCCCCGTGAACGCCAGGCGTTGGTGCAGGACGCCGCATATCGCCTGGAGCGCTACCGGGCCAACGGCCAGGAGCGCGACCCCGGCCAAGCGAAGCGCAGCTTCGAACTGCTGCGCGCGATCAACAGCAACCCGCCGCCGCCCTTGCAGATCGAGCGCCCCGGCCTGCCCGAGGATGGCCATGACTCTCGCACCTGGCAACTGGGCGTGGGCACCCGTGAAGACCGCGCTTACGCCGAGTACGGCCTGCGCATGGCCTACCACGACCTGAACGACAATGCCTATGGCTTCCCGCTGGGTGCGCAAATCGAGATCCTGCAGTTGAAGGTACGCCAGTACGAGGGTAATGACTGGCAGGTACAGCGCCTGGACCTGGCCACCATTCGCTCGCTGACGCCCCGCAACGAACTGCTCAAACCCTGGTCGTGGCAAGTGGCCGGCGGCCTGGAGCGGGTGCCAGGCAAACATGATGACGAGGTGTTGGTCAGCCACGTGAACGGCGGCGCCGGCGGCACCTGGCAATTGGCCGACGGGTTGCTGGGTTTTGCTCTGGGTACGGTGCGGGTCGAGCATCACAACGACTTCGCCCAGTTCATCGCCCCGGCGGCAGGGTTCAATGGCGGCCTGCTGTGGCGCAACGGCTTGGGCAACATGACGCTGGAGGCCAAGGGTGATTACTTCACCAATGGCGAGGTGCGGCGCAAAGTGAGCCTGAACCAGCAGTGGGAAATCAGCCAGAACCTGGGGTTGAGGTTGAGTGCTTCGAGAGAGTTCAGCCACCTCGCTACTGCGCAGAACGAAGTCATGCTCGAATTGAAGTGGTACCACTACTGAGTGATCCAATCGACTCTTTGACACTGTTTTGACAGCTCCTCGACAAATGGCCACCTAGACTTTCCACCATCAACTGGAGGGTTTTGTGGTCATGTCGCGGTACTGGTTCGGCGTGTGCATTGCGTTGTTGCTGTCAGGTTGCGAAACCACCCACGAGCAGATGCTCACCCATGGTTATCCCCCTGCCTATGCCGATGGCTTTCAGGACGGTTGCAGCAGCGGCCGCCAGGCGGCCGGGCTGATGGTGGGCGGCTTCAGCAAAAACGTGCCGCGCTACCTGCACGAGCGCCAGTACGAAACCGGTTGGGACGACGGTTTCCGCCAGTGCCATGCCATGCAGAACAGTGAAGAACAGCGCGCGTACCACGAACGCTTCTGGGACCAGCGCGACCGCGAGTGGGAGCAGGAAAAGGACCGAGGCGCTGCCAAGGCTTATCGCCACAACTGAGTCGCAAACGGACATCCCTTGAAACCGACGGCCTGCCATGATGGTCTCCTGCACACAGGAGGCCCCGCATGAGCCGAGCATTCGTCAACGAAGACCAAGCTGCCGCCCAGGCCGACCAGCCGGTGGAGCGACGCGTCAGCGAACAACCCAACTACGTCACCGCCAACGGCCTGCACCTACTGCAAACGCGCGTGGCCGGGCTGAATGCCTTGCGCAGCGAACTGCAGGCGCAGGGCGAGCGTGGCGACAAGCAGCGGCTGGCCGATACCGAGCGGGACCTGCGTTACTTCAGTGCACGGGTGCAGAGTGCCCAGGTGGTGCCGGCAGCCACTTCACGCAGCAAGGTGCAGATTGGTAGCCGCGTACGGTTTGTCGATGCGCAGGACCAGGAGCAGGTGGTGCAGCTGGTAGGCGAGGATGAAGCGGATGCTGGGCGGGGGCTGATCAACTGGGGTTCGCCGCTGGGACGGGCGTTGCTGGGCGCGCGGCCAGGGAATGAGGTGGTTTGGCGGCGGCCGGCGGGGGATCAGGTGATTGAAGTGGTCGAGATCGAAGGTGAGCCCTGAAGGGGCCGCTATGCGGCCCCAAAAAACTTCAGGTCAGACTACGCCTTGGGCCAGCATCGCATCAGCCACTTTCACAAAGCCTGCGATATTCGCACCTTTGACGTAGTTGATACGGCCATCCGCCTCTTCACCGTAGTGCACGCAAGCATGGTGAATCGACTGCATGATGTTGTGCAGCTTGCTGTCCACTTCACCGGCAGTCCACAGCAGGCGCATGGCGTTCTGCGACATCTCCAGGCCCGACACGGCCACGCCGCCGGCGTTGGAGGCTTTGCCCGGGGCATAGAGGATGCCGGCGTCCAGGAAGATATCCACAGCTTCGAGGGTGGTCGGCATGTTGGCACCTTCGGCCACACAGATGCAGCCATTGCGCAGCAGGGTGCGGGCGTCTTCGGCGCCCAGCTCGTTCTGCGTGGCGCACGGCAACGCGATGTCGCACTGCAGGCTCCACGGGGTCTGGCCCTTGCGGAACTCAAGGCCGAACTGCCCGGCCAGCTCGCTGATGCGGCCACGCTTGACGTTCTTCAGTTCCATCAACGCGTCCCACTGGGCATCGGTCAGGCCGGCTTCGGCGTACAGCGTGCCTTCGGAGTCGGACAGCGAGATCACCTTGCCGCCCAGGTCCATCACTTTGCGCGCCGCATACTGGGCCACGTTGCCCGAACCGGAAACTGCCACGCGGCGGCCGTCGATACGCTTGCCTTGGCGCTTGAGCATTTCTTCGGCGAAATACACGCAGCCGTAGCCGGTGGCTTCCGGGCGGATGAGGCTGCCGCCGTACGTCATGCCTTTACCGGTCAACACCGAGGTGAACTGGTTGGCCAAGCGTTTGTACTGGCCAAACATGAAGCCGATTTCGCGGGCACCCACGCCAATGTCACCGGCCGGCACGTCGCAGTCAGCGCCAATGTGGCGGTACAGCTCGCTCATGAACGCCTGGCAGAAGCGCATCACTTCGGCGTCGCTCTTGCCTTTAGGGTCGAAGTCCGAGCCACCCTTGCCGCCGCCCATGGGCAGCGAGGTGAGGGAGTTCTTGAACACTTGCTCGAAGGCCAGGAACTTCAGCACGCTGAGATTCACCGACGGGTGGAAGCGCAGGCCGCCCTTGTAAGGACCGATGGCGCTGCTCATCTGGATGCGGTAGCCGCGGTTGACCTGCACCTTGCCCTGGTCATCGACCCAGGAAACGCGGAACAGCACCGCGCGCTCAGGCTCTACCATACGCTCGAGAATGCCCGATTGCAGGTAGTGAGGGTTGGCTTCAAGGAATGGCCACAGGGTGCGCAGCACCTCTTCCACCGCCTGGTGGAATTCCGGTTGGCCAGGGTCACGCTGCTGCAGGCGTGCAAGGAAATTGTCGACAGATTCGATCATGGTAGACATCTCACCAAGAGGATTAGACTTATTGGTTTTTTTTCGAATGTACCAAGAAGCAATCGCACTGGAATAGGGCGAAATGTCGTTTTTTTGAAATTATTTGGTGCGTTTTATATAAGTGTATACAAAGAGCGAGCCCCATAAGCTGTTTACCCGCGTATGGCAGGCACAAAAATGGGGCCCCGAAGGGCCCCATTCTTGTGCATCAGAACGCCGGCTTACTGGGCCAGTTTCTTGTGCCGTACACGGTGCGGCTGGGCAGCAGCATCACCCAGGCGCTTCTTGCGGTCGGCTTCGTACTCGGTGTAGTTGCCTTCGAAGAACACCACGTTCGAGTCGTCTTCGTACGCCAGGATGTGGGTAGCCACACGGTCCAGGAACCAACGGTCGTGGGAAATCACGATCGCGGCGCCCGGGAAGTCCAGCAGGGCTTCTTCCAGCGAACGCAGGGTTTCGACGTCGAGGTCGTTGGACGGTTCGTCGAGCAACAGGACGTTACCGCCCTCCTTCAGGGTCAGGGCCAGGTGCAGGCGACCGCGCTCACCACCGGACAGGTCCTTGACGAACTTCTGCTGGTCGCCACCCTTGAAGTTGAAGCGGCCAACGTAGGTACGCGACGGGATCTCGTAGTTGCCGATGCGGATCTGGTCGGAACCGTCGGAAATCTGCTGGAACACGGTCTTGGCGCCGTCCAGGTCTTCGCGGCTCTGGTCCACGCAGGCCAGTTGCACGGTTTCACCGATCTCGATGCTGCCCGAGTCCGGCTGCTCCTTGCCCATCAGCATGCGGAACAGGGTCGACTTACCAGCACCGTTACCGCCGATCACGCCGACGATGGCGCCTTTTGGCATGGAGAACGACAGGTTGTCGATCAGCACGCGGTCGCCGTAGCCTTTGGATACGTTCTTGAACTCGATGACCTTGTCGCCCAGGCGCGGGCCAGCCGGGATGTAGATCTCGTTGGTTTCGCTGCGTTTCTGGAATTCCTGCGACTGCATTTCTTCAAAGCGCTGCAGACGGGCCTTGGATTTGGACTGGCGAGCCTTGGCGCCTTTGCGCACCCACTCCAGTTCCTCTTTCATGGCCTTCTCGTGGGCGCTCTGCTGCTTGGATTCCTGCGCCAAGCGGTCCGACTTGGCTTCCAGCCAGCCCGAGTAGTTGCCTTCGTACGGAATGCCGGCGCCGCGGTCCAGTTCCAGGATCCAGCCAGCAACGTTGTCGAGGAAGTAACGGTCGTGGGTAATGGCTACCACGGTGCCCGGGAAGTCGTGCAGGAAGCGCTCAAGCCACGCCACCGAATCGGCATCCAGGTGGTTGGTCGGTTCGTCGAGCAGCAGCATGTCGGGGGCCGACAGCAGCAGGCGGCACAGGGCCACACGGCGCTTTTCACCACCGGACAGGTGTTCGATTTTTGCGTCCCAGGCCGGCAGGCGCAGGGCATCGGCGGCCACGTCCAGCTGGCGCTCCAGGTTGTGGCCGTCGGCGGCCTGCAGGATGGCTTCCAGCTTGGCCTGCTCGGCGGCCAGCTTGTCGAAGTCGGCATCCGGGTCGGCGTAAGCGGCGTAGACCTCGTCCAGGCGGGCCTGGGCGTCCTTGATCACGCTGACCGCTTCCTCGACCACTTCGCGCACGGTCTTGGTCGGGTCCAGTTGTGGCTCCTGCGGCAGGTAGCCAACGTTGATGTCGGGCATCGGACGGGCTTCGCCGTCGAATTCCTTGTCGACGCCCGCCATGATCCGCAGCAGGGTCGATTTACCGGCGCCGTTCAAGCCGAGCACGCCAATCTTGGCGCCTGGGAAGAACGACAGGGAAATGTTCTTGAGAATTTCCCGCTTCGGCGGCACGACCTTGCTCAGCCGATGCATGGTGTAGACGTATTGAGCCAAAACCAAGCCCTCTAATTCAGATAGGTAAAGACATCGACGATCGCCCAGGCAGCATGGCCAGGGGGATGCGTGTTCGGGTGTCATTGGACAAAGACGACCATTCTACGCCAACGCGCGGCGTTGCATAGGAGGGGCCGTGGGTGGGGTGGGATCGGTGTTGTCCCTGGGGGGCATTTGTTGGCTTTGCCGGCCTCT
>NZ_JBNRIK010000028.1:19636-97374 GCF_053557975.1 Pseudomonas sp. XP2 | reverse complement strand
ATTTACCCGCGAAGAGGCCGGCACAGCAGCCGAGATGGCTCAGACGTGGCGCTGTTTGGCCTTGCCCCGCGGCAACCGGCAACGGTCGCCCTGCTCGGCCAGGCGCGCGGCCCAGGCGGACTTCACGCTGAAGCCGCCGCTGCGGGCAGGTTGCTGCTCGGCCACATGAGCCGGCCTGGCAGCCGCAGGCGCAGTGCCGACCACCTTGGCAGCAGCCTTGGCCGTAGCCACTGCCGGCGCTGGCGCTGCTGCCGCTTTGGCGGTCTTGCGCAGTTCAGCCAGCGATGGCGCTTTGCTCTTGGCGCTGGCGCCAGCGTCAGGTTTGACCAGCGAGCGCTGGCAAGACTTGCAGGATACGTCCTCGGTCACGGCAGTGCTGACAAGGGTCTGACTGCTGCGCCCGCAGGCGGAATCGAGGCCATTGGAGGAAAAGTGAGTAACCAAAACCGAACATCTCCGATGCGTTGTCATGTGAAGCGGCGGCTATTCTCGCACAGGTTGCAGGGGCTTGCCGAACCACCGGGCAGGCACCATCGGTCAACATGGCTGGCACTTTGCCATAATCCTAGGCATGCTAGCCGGTTTCGGGTGTCCGGCTTATAGTGCGCCACCGTGCATGATCCTTCCCTGCCATCGCCAGCCCAATCGCAGGATCAACGCTTGACCAACCTTACTCATCCGTCGACATTGCGTACCGCGCCACAGGCGCCCGCCGCTACCCTGCGCGGGTCGGTCAAGGGTGCGCTGGCGATGCTTGCCCTGATCCTGCTGGGCCTGCTGCTGTGGCAGCTTTTCGCCCAGTTCAACCACACCCAGGCCGACCTGCGCAAACAAAGCCTGGATGCCACTGCAGAACTGGCCGACCACCTGAGCCTGAACATGGCGTTCAAGGCGCAGCAGGCGGTGAATGTGCTGCAGCCTTACGTAAATGCGCCGCAGCCTGCCGCCCTGCCGAGCCTTCTGCATACCCTGCGCGAGCGCCTGCCTGCGCTGCAGAGCGTGGCCTGGCTGGACAACGCAGGGCAACTGCGCGCCGACAGCCTGCCCGGCAGCCCCGACCGCCAGTTGCTCGGCGAGTTGCTCACGCTGAACCTGGGCCGCCCGTACTTCTTCACCAATTCAGCCGACAACCGTACCCTCTATCTGCTGCTGCGCCAGTCCCCCGAGCAGGACCGTGGCTACTGGCTGCTGCGCCTGTCGCCAGACTATTACAGCACCCTCACCACCCACCTTGATGGCGCCGGCCACCCCCTGTGGCTGCTGGAAAACAGCCGCAGCGGCGAGGTACTGCAGCGCCACGCGCCAACCGACACCGGCAGCGAGCCGCTGCAGAGCGTGATGCTGGCCTTTATAGACAACAGCACCTGGCAACTGCGCGGCCTGTTCGACGCGCAACTGACCCAGCAGAAACTGCTGCCTGCACTGATCGGCAAGTGTCTGCTGGTGCTGTTCTGCGCCCTGCTGCCGGTGCTGGCCCTGATCAATATGCGCCGCCGCCAGCGCGCGCTGCAGGAGGACCGCCGGCGTTACCAGGAAATTTTCGAAGGCACCGGCGTGGCCTTGTGTGTGCTCGATCTGTCCAGCCTGCCTGGCCAGCTCGACCGCTACCACCTGCGCAACCGCGCCGCGCTCAAGCACAGCCTGGCGCTGGACCCAAACCTGCGTCGCTCGCTGCTGCTGGAACTGAAAATCACCGAGGTCAACCAGGTCGCGCGCCAGCTGCTGAACATCGACTGCCACGCAGGAGCCTGGCAGCGGCTGATCGACGGCACTGGCGATGGCCGCGACAGCATCGGCATGCAACTGATCGACGCGCTGATCGAACAACGCCCGCTGCTGGAGCTGGAAGTACGCCTGCCGGCGCCGCTGGGCGGCGAGTTGCATCTGTGGCTGATGGCACGCCTGCCGCAGCAGCGCCGCGACTACCAGGCAGTCATTCTCAGCATCAGCGACATCACCAGCCGCAAGCAGGTGGAACTGTCGCTGCTGGAGCGTGAAAGCTTCTGGTCGGATGTGGTGCGCACCGTCCCCGACCAGTTGTACGTGCAGGACGTGCACAGCCAGCGGATGATCTTCAGCAATCGCCACCTTGGCCAGACCCTGGGTTACGACCGTACCGAGCTTGCGCAAATGGGCGACCGCTTCTGGGAGTTGCTGCTGCATCCCGAAGACGCCGCGCACTATCAGGCCTTGCGCCAGCAACAGCGTGACAGCGGCCATGACCAACCGCTGCACTGCCAGTTGCGCTTCCGCCACCATGATGGCGGCTGGCGCTGCTATGACATCCGCGAGCAGGTGCTGACCCGTGATGCCGAAGGCCTGGTAACGCGCATCATCGGCGTGGGCAAGGACGTGACCGTGCAGATCGAGGCCAGCCAGTCGCTGCGCGACAGCGAACAGCGCTACCGGATGCTCGCCGAAAGCATCAGCGACGTGATCTTCTCCACCGACAGCCTGCTCAGGCTCAACTATGTCAGCCCTTCGGTGCAGAGCGTGCTGGGCTACCGGGCTGACTGGATTTTCGCCAACGGCTGGCAGTCGATCGTCGCCAACCCGGCCCAGCTCACCGGCATCTACAGCCTGATGGAACGCGTGAGCAAGGCCATGGGCGACCCGGTTCAACTGGCCCAGCTGCGCAGCCAGCTGCCGACCCAGCTGTTCGTGTTCGACTGCCTGCGCGGCGATGGTCGCAAGATCCCCATCGAACTGCGCCTGGTGCTGGTGTGGGACGATGACCAGCGCTTCGAAGGCGTGCTTGGGGTGGGCCGTGACATCAGCCAGCAACGGCGTGCCGAAAAAGACCTGCGCATGGCCGCAACGGTATTCGAGCATTCCACTTCGGCCATCCTCATCACCGACCCGGCCGGCTATATCGTGCAGGCCAACGAGGCGTTCAGCCGCGTCAGTGGTTATGCCGTCAGTGAAGTGCTCGACCAGTTACCGGGCATGCTCACCGTCGACGAACAGCAGGAAGGGCACCTGCGCTATGTGGTCAAGCAACTGCACCAGCGCGGCAGCTGGGAGGGCGAGGTGTGGCTCAAGCGCCGTGACGGCGACCACTACCCGGCATGGGTCGGCATTACTGCAGTACTGGACGACGAGGGCGACCTGGCCAGCTACGTGTGCTTCTTCACCGACATCAGCGAGCGCAAGGCCAGCGAACAGCGCATTCACCGCCTGGCCTACTACGACGCCCTCACCCACCTGCCCAACCGCACGCTGTTCCAGGACCGCCTGTACAACGCCCTGCAGCAGGCGGAGCGGCAGAAGGCCTGGGTGGTACTGATGTTCCTCGACCTGGACCGTTTCAAGCCGATCAACGACTCCCTCGGCCATGCCGCGGGCGATCGCATGCTCAAGGACATGGCCCTGCGCCTGCTGGCCTGCGTGGATGACGACGACACTGTGGCGCGCATGGGCGGCGACGAATTTACCCTGTTGCTGCAACCGCGCCCCAGCCGCGAGCTGGCACTGAACCGCGCCATCCACGTGGCCGAGAACATCCTCGGCAGCCTGGTGCGGCCATTCGTGCTGGAAAACCGCGAGTTCTTCGTCACTGCCAGTATCGGCATCGCCCTCAGCCCGCAGGATGGCAGCGAGCTGAGCCAGCTGATGAAAAACGCCGACACCGCCATGTACCACGCCAAGGAACGCGGCAAGAACAACTTCCAGTTCTACCAGGCCGAGATGAACGCCAGCGCCCTGGAGCGGCTGGAGCTGGAAAGCGACCTGCGCCACGCCATGGAGCAGAACGAATTCATCCTCTACTACCAGCCGCAGTTCAGTGGCGACGGCAAACGCCTGACCGGCGCCGAAGCACTGCTGCGCTGGCGCCACCCAACCCGTGGCCTGGTACCGCCGGGCGACTTTATCCCGGTGATCGAGGAACTGGGCCTGGTCGTGGACGTGGGCGACTGGGTCCTGCGCGAGGCCAGCCGCCAACTCAAGGCCTGGCACAAGGCCAAGGTGCGGGTGCCGAAAGTGTCGGTGAACATTTCGGCGCGGCAGTTCTCCGACGGCCAGCTGGGCACGCGGATTGCCAACATTCTTGAAGAAAGCGGCCTGCCGCCGGCCTGCCTGGAGCTGGAGCTGACCGAAAGCATTCTGATGCGCGAGGTGAGCGAGGCGCTGCAGATTCTTGCCAGCCTGAAAAACCTGGGCCTGAGCATTGCGGTGGACGACTTCGGCACCGGCTACTCATCGCTCAACTACCTCAAGCAGTTCCCCATCGACGTGCTCAAGATCGACCGCACCTTCGTCGACGGCCTGCCCGAGGGCGAGCAGGACGCGCAGATTGCCCGGGCAATCATCGCCATGGCCCACAGCCTCAACCTGGCGGTAATCGCCGAGGGCGTGGAAACCCACGAGCAGCTGGAGTTCCTGCGCGAACATGGCTGCGACGAAGTGCAGGGCTACCTGTTCGGCCGACCGATGCCGGCACACCAGTTCGAGGCGCAGTTCTCCAACGAAACGCTGTTCATGTTCCATTGATGCGGTACCTGCACTGGCCTCATCGCCGGCAAGCCAGCGCCCACAAGTGATGCATCAGCCTCAAGGCCAGCGCAAATCCTGTGGGGACCGGCTTGCCGGCGATGGGGCCATAAGCGCCCCAAAAAACGGACCTGAAAGTCAACTCGGACGCCCGCCCAGCCCAGACACGGCGCGGGATGCAACATGAGCCCCATTGGTCCGCGACTTGATGCCACTTCATATGCCAGCCGCGAATCAATCGGTTAGAATGCCCCCCCAAACTACCCCGATCCTTGAGGACCGCCATGTTCAGCCGTGATTTGACCATTGCCAAGTACGACGCCGAGCTCTTCGAAGCCATGCAGCAAGAAGCCCTGCGCCAGGAAGAGCATATCGAGCTGATCGCTTCGGAAAACTACACCAGCCCGGCAGTCATGGAAGCTCAGGGCTCGGTCCTGACCAACAAGTACGCCGAAGGCTACCCAGGCAAGCGTTACTACGGTGGTTGCGAGTACGTCGACATCGTCGAGCAACTGGCCATCGACCGTGCCAAGGAACTGTTCGGCGCCGATTACGCCAACGTCCAGCCGCACGCTGGTTCCCAGGCCAACGCAGCTGTCTACCTGGCCCTGCTGTCGGCCGGTGACACCATTCTGGGCATGAGCCTGGCCCACGGTGGCCACCTGACCCACGGTGCTTCGGTAAGCTCGTCGGGCAAGCTGTACAACGCCATCCAGTACGGCATCGACGGCAACGGGCTGATCGACTACGACGAAGTCGAGCGCCTGGCGGTCGAGCACAAGCCGAAAATGATCGTTGCCGGCTTCTCGGCCTACTCGCAGGTTCTGGACTTCGCCCGCTTCCGCGCCATCGCCGACAAGGTCGGTGCCTACCTGTTCGTCGACATGGCCCACGTTGCCGGCCTGGTTGCCGCTGGCGTGTACCCGAACCCTGTTCCGTTCGCCGACGTGGTCACCACCACCACCCACAAGACCCTGCGCGGTCCACGTGGCGGCCTGATCCTGGCCCGTGCCAACGCCGACATCGAGAAGAAGCTGAACTCGGCTGTATTCCCGGGCGCCCAAGGCGGCCCGCTGGAGCACGTGATCGCCGCCAAGGCCATCTGCTTCAAGGAAGCCCTGCAGCCTGAGTTCAAGGCTTACCAGCAACAGGTCGTGAAAAACGCCCAGGCCATGGCCAGCGTGTTCATCGAGCGTGGTTTCGACGTGGTGTCCGGTGGCACCCAGAACCACCTGTTCCTGCTGTCGCTGATCAAGCAGGAAATCTCCGGCAAGGACGCTGACGCCGCCTTGGGCAAAGCCTTCATCACCGTCAACAAGAACTCGGTACCGAACGACCCACGTTCGCCGTTCGTCACCTCGGGCCTGCGTTTCGGCACCCCAGCCGTCACCACCCGTGGTTTCAAGGAAGCCGAGTGCAAGGAACTGGCTGGCTGGATCTGCGACATCCTGGCTGACCTGAACAACGAAGCGGTGATCGACGCCGTACGTGAGAAGGTCAAGGCCATCTGCAAGAAGCTGCCGGTATACGGCAACTGATTGGCATTAGCCTGATGTGAAAAGCCCGGCCTCTGTGCCGGGCTTTTTCATGTCTATCGGAAACAGGGCCAAATGGGCATCCCGCTGAGGCTGCCCTAGCCTGCGGTCTCCTTACTACGCCCACCTGGAGCCCGCAATGGCTGATCATCAAGCGCTGTCCTTCACCGCTACCTTGTTAGTCAACGGTCACCCCCTGACCATCCTGAGCGAAGCCACCGAAGGCACCATCAGGGTTGCCCACCCCGACACTAACCTGGGGTTGATGGACGTGACCCATGCACTGGGCGTGCTAAGCACACCCGATGACGCTTGGGACGATGCCCGAGAAGCAGGGCATGTCGATTTTCACGTCACAGGCGACGTGGCGCCCGTGCTGTTCTACTTCCGTCACACCCCTGAAGGCTACCGCCTGTACATCAGGGGCGGCGAGCATGACGGCCAAGGCGTGTTCAAAAGCAAATATGGCGTTGCCATGGTCAGCCCTATTGAGGGCAGCGACCCGACCCCGTGGCAGATGCGCAATCCCCACACCCAGCCCCCCCTCGACCTTGCAGGCATGGCTGTCGACTTTTCCATCATCAACCTGGCGTGCGCTGCGTCCGGGCAAAGCTTGGCCACCCATTTGATTGCCAATGGCGAAGGGGGCTATCTGATCACCCTGCGTTCCAAGCCTGCCACCAGCTTACGGCTGAACATTACCGAGCGCGGAGTGGACTGGGCGCGACGCTGAGTCGCTTGCCCCACATGCGCAAACAGTGCCGGGGCTTTCGCATCAGGGAACGATCACCCGCTGCGGCGGTGTGGGAGGCGACTCTTAAGATCGCCTCTTTCCACAGCAAGGGTCATCACCATGTATAGCCACCGGCAACAATCATTCATCGCCCAGCTCAGTGCCCCAGGTGCGCACCTGAACTTCCTGGATGTGCTGCTGGGGCAGCCAGCCAGAATCCTGCTCGCAGGTAGCGGTGGTGGTGTTTTCAGTGGCAGGTTCAGCGAGCGGGATGACTCGCACCTGTTAGGCCACCTGCCCGTTGAAAACGCGCCGCCCCCTCCGACGCTGTACTTTCGCCACTTCGAAGAAGGTTACTACTTGTATGTAAGAACGCCTGGCAACCATTTCGGCAAAGGCATCAGCCGAGGCAGGCATGGGGAAATCGGTGCCTACCCAACCCAAACTCTCGCCCCCGCCTGCTTCGAGCTGCTCGGCCCCAACGGCGCGCTGATACTCTCGGACATTCCTGTGAACACCTTCCATTGCGTGTTACGTGAGCGTGCCTCCGGTATGTGCCTGCATCGCCACAAGCGTTTCGACGCTGCGCACACCTATGTATTTGCCAAGCGCGATGAGAGGATGCGCCTGACCCTCAACATTCTGGAGCGTAACGCCGCATGGTTGAGCGACCCGGATGAGATATAGGTAGCTGGGGGGCCAAGGCCGCAAGAGCAATGATTCAGGCGAGCACCCAATGCCGCCAACGATTACCCTGTGCTCTTTAGCTATTGAGCACAGGCCTCCTCTTGACCAGAGAACAACTCGAAACCCATCAGACCCTGATCTACTTCGCCGCAGTGTTTGCCGCCATCGCCTTCGGCTTGCTGGCCAGTGACAGCGCCCGCCACCTGGAGGCACTGGTCACCCCCGCCATCGCCGTGCTGATGTACGCAATGTTCCTGCAGATCCCTTTTCTCGACCTGCGCCAGGGCCTGGGCAACCGCCGGTTCATCGCTGCCCTGCTGCTCGCCAACTTCATCCTGGTGCCGCTACTGGTCTGGGGCATCACCCGCGGGCTGGTCGAACACCCGGCGTTGCTCATCGGCGCCCTGCTGGTACTGCTCACACCCTGCATCGACTACGTGGTGGTGTTCACCCACATCGGCAAAGGCGACTCGCGCCTGACTTTGGCCGCCACCCCCGTGCTGCTGCTGGTGCAACTGGTGCTGCTGCCGGTGTATCTGGCATTGATGCTGGGCGACAGCAGCCAGGTGGCCATCTCCATCACCCCGTTCGTGGAAGCCTTCGTGCTACTGATCGTGATGCCAATGGCCCTTGCGGTGCTGACCAGCGCCGGTGCCCGCCACTCGCGTAAAGTCGCAACCTGGAATGACGCCTGGGCGTGGTTACCCGTACCGGCGATGGCCTTGGTACTGATGGTTGTGATCGCTTCGCAAATTGCCGTGGTGCTACGCGATTTCGACCGCTTGCTGCCGGTGATCCCGGTGTACATCGGTTTCATGCTGCTGGCGCCAGCGCTCGGGTTCGTTTCGGCCCGTCTGCTGCGCCTGCCAGCCACCGAGGCGCGTTCGGTGATGTTCAGCGCATCGACCCGCAATTCGCTGGTGGTGTTGCCGCTGGCACTGGCCTTGCCCGAGCATTTGCGCACCCTGGCAGCAGCTGCCGTGATCACGCAGACGTTGGTGGAGCTGGTGTGCGAGCTGGGTTACGTGCGGGCCATACCTCGCCTGACCCGCACGTAAGGGGCTCAACTGACCACGTGCAGGTAGTGCAGGTGGCGCTCGTACTGGTCCAGGATGTCGCCAATCACATCTTCGCGGCTCCAGCCCATCACGTCGTAGTCCTGCCCGCCCTCAAGCAGATACACCTCGGCGCGGAAATACTTGCGAGCATCGTTGTTATCGTCAGATTCGCGAAGGACGAAGCTGGGGGTATTGTACGCACGCGGCCGAACTTCATATTTGAAGCGGCCCTCGCCCGCGTGGGAAAGCTCGAGCGTGACCCGGCCATCGTCGCGTTCCTCAACCGTAACCTCGTAACCTTGCTTGCGCAGCTCCTGGGCCACTTCGTCGCAGGCGGGCTTGACCACATCATTGATAAAGCGGGTAACGTGGGCCCTGCGCGGCATCATGGCGATGTTGCGCAGGCGCCGTTGCCAGCCACCGTGATTCTGCCGGTGCTGGCGCTGGCCTGGCAGCGACTGGGTGCGCAGGCCACGACGGGTGGCATCCAGGCCCAAGGCCTTGAACAGGCCCCAGATCGCCACCAGCAGGATGACCGCGAATGGCAAGGCACTGGCGATGGTGGCTGCCTGCAGCGCTTTCAGGCCGTTGGCCAGCAACAAGGCAATGGCAACTGCGCCCATGGTCACCGACCAGAACACCCGCTGCCACAGCGGCGATTGGCCTTTGCCCGAGGAGGCAAGCATGTCTACCACCAGCGCCCCGGAGTCCGCGGAGATGACAAAGAACACCACCACCATCAGCACCGCCACTAACGATACCGTTGTCGACCACGGGAAGTGTTCGAGAAACGCGAATAACGCAAGCGAACTGTCCTGATCGACAACCGCCGCCAGCTCCCTCACGCCCCCGTGCAAGATCATGTGAATGGCGGTGTCGCCGAACACAGTCATCCACAGCAGGGTAAAACCTGCCGGTACGAACAACACGCCGCAGACGAATTCGCGAATGGTGCGACCACGGGAAATACCCGCGATAAACAGCCCTACGAAAGGCGACCAGGACAGCCACCAGCCCCAGTACAGCAGGGTCCAGCCACCGATCCAGTCGGTGGGTTCGTAGGCGAACAGGTTGAATGTCTTGTTGACGATATCGGACAGGTACGCGCCGGTGTTCTGAACATAGGCCTGCAGCAGGAACACGGTCGGGCCAACGACCAGCACGAACAGCATCAATATCACTGCCAGGCCAAGGTTGAGCTCGGAGAGAATGCGAATGCCTTTATCCAGCCCGCTGGCCACCGACAGCGTGGCAAGGGCACAGGTGGCGGCGATGAGAACGACTTGCACAGTGGTGCTGACGGGCAAACCGAACAGCTGGTGCAGGCCGCTGTTGATCTGCAGCACGCCGTAGCCAAGCGAAGTGGCCACGCCAAATACCGTCCCCAGAATGGCAAAGATATCCACAGCATGCCCGATCGGGCCGTAGATGCGCTCGCCAATCAAAGGATACAGCGCCGAACGCAGCGTCAATGGCAGCCCGTTGCGGAAACTGAAGTAAGCCAGGATCAGCGCGACGATGGCGTAGATGGCCCAGGCATGCAGGCCCCAGTGGAAGAACGTGATGTTCATGGCTTCACGTGCTGCCGCGATGGTATTTGGCTCACCGACCGGGGGGTTGATGAAATGCATCACAGGCTCGGCTACGCCGAAGAACATCAGGCCGATACCCATGCCTGCCGAGAACAGCATGGCGAACCAGCTCTTGTTGGGGTAGTCCGGCTCGCTGTGGTCCGGGCCCAGCTTGATATCGCCGTAGCGGCTGACCGCCAGGAACACCACGCTGATCAGTACCAATGCCACGGTAAGGATGTAGAACCAGCTGGCGTTGGTGATGATCCATTGCTGCACGTCTTCGAACACACGCTGAGCGTGCTCCTGGAAAACCGTGGCGTACAGCACCAACAGCAGCACCAGAATGGCACTGGTAAAGAAAACGGGAGGGTTGATGGTGCTCCTGCGTTTTTGCTCTGCATTCATAGGCAGTATGACTCCTGGTGTTCAGCGCTGCGCATCAGGTGAGAGCGGTCAAGACTCGACCACCCTCGCCGCGTGGTGAATGAGAGATGCCCAAACCTTAGCGTCAGTTCAGGCATTTCCCAAAAATTACCGCTGCGCTTTCCTGCCAGACCCGCGCTGAAACATCAGCCCAGGTTACGTTTGAGCTCGGCAATGTGCTCCGGGCCGATACCACAGCAGCCGCCTACCAGACTGGCGCCGCGCTCACGCCAGTCGGTAGCCCAGGCCAGGTAACCAGGTGGATCGAGGTCTTCGCGCAGCTCATCCAGGCCATCGTTGGCGGTGGCTTCCTTGGGCTGTGGCGGGAAGGCGTTGGCATAGGCACCGATTGCGATGTCGGCGTTGTGCTGCTGGGTGAGCTCGCGGGCGACATCGATTGCAGCACCAATCACTTCCGGCTGGCTGCAGTTGAACAGCACCGCCGCAGCCCCCAGGCCGATCACGGCCTCGATGGCATCGGCTACCGGCTCGCCGGAGCGCAGCCGAGGCACAGCGTCCACCTCTTCATCCTGCAAGGTGAACGACACCCAGAACGGCCGGCCGTCTTCAGGCAGGTGCTGATGAATGGCCCGCACCTCGGCAATCGAGCTTTGGGTTTCTGCCAGCCACAAGTCCACATGAGGGGCCAGGCCTTGGAGCAGGGGGAGCAATACCTCGGCCACGCGCTCAGGCTGGAACAGGTCCGGGCGGTAAGAACCGAAAAGCGGTGGCAAGGAACCTGCCAGCCTTACCGGGTGCGCGCCGGTATCGGCCGCATGCCGCGCGAGCTGGCCGGCGATATTGGCCAGTTGCTGCCCTTCCTTGGCAAAGCGCTCCTCGCCGATGTGGAAGGGCACTACCGCATAACTGTTGCTGGTGATGACTTGTGCACCGGCGGCGATAAACGCTGCGTGCACGCCAACCACCGCCTCCGGCGCCTCGCTCAGCGCCAGTGCCGACCATTCGGGCTGGCGGAATGGCGCCCCACTGCGCTGCAGTTCACGGCCCATGCCGCCGTCGAGAATGACCATCGCTCGCTGTTTCATATAACTTCTCTGCAGGTTCTTATGAATAAAATTCATTAGTTCATGAACGTTTATAACTATTAAATACCCTATCACTCCTTTGCCCAACATATCAGGTATGTACATGCGATTTTCTACCGTGCTCGGTGCGGGCCTCGTGCTGCTCGCCACTGCTTCCCAGGCCTTTGCTGGCGCCACGCTGGAGCGGGTTGAATCGCGCAAGGAACTGGTCAACGTGCTGATGGAAAGCTACCCGCCGTTCTCCTTCCTCAACGACCAGAACCAGCTGGACGGTTTCGATGTGGACGTGGCCAAGGCCGTGGCTGACAAGCTGGGCGTCAAGCTGCGCCTGGAAACCCCGTCCTGGGACGTGATCGCCGCTGGCCGCTGGAGCGGCCGCTACGACATCTGCATCTGCTCGATGACCCCGAGCAAGGCCCGCGCCGAAGTGTTCGACTTCCCGGTGGAGTACTACGCCTCACCGGCGGTGATCGTGGTCAATGCCAAGGATGAGCGCATCCACGGCGCCAAGGACCTGGAGGGCCGCAAGGTGGGCCTGACCAGTGCATCGAGCTACGAGAGCTACCTGAACAAGAATCTGGTCATTGAAGGCGACGAAGACAAGAAACTCGAATACCCCTTCGACTTCGTGCAGATAGCGCCCTACGACACCGACAACGTCGCCTTCCAGGACCTGGGCCTGGGGGCTGGGGTGCGCCTGGATGCCATCCTCACCAACCTGGTGACCGCGCAGCCGCGCCTGAGCCAGGACAAGCGCTTCAAGCTGGCCGGCGCACCGCTGTATGAGGAGCCGAACTCGGTAGCCATCGAAAAAGGCGACCCTGAGTGGGACGCCAAGGTGCGCCAGGTATTTGCCGAGCTGAAGGCTGATGGCACCCTGGCCAAGCTGTCGCAAAAATGGATTGGCGCCGATATCAGCAAATGAGCAGCTTCCCCCCCTCCCCCAAGCCCGTGGTCAAGCCGGCGGGCGCCGGCCTGTTCAGCTTCCGTACCCGGTTACTGCTGACCTGGCTGGCGCTGTTCGGCCTGTTTGTGGCGTTTTTCCTCAGCTTTGACCTGAAGTTCGCGATCATCCTGGAGAAGTTTCCGAACCTCGCCGGCTTCAAGCTGGGGCCTAACGGCTTTCTCCAGGGCGCGGCGCTCACCTTGTTCCTGTGCCTGTGCTCAATGGTGGTCTCGGTGCTGCTGGGCTTTGCCGCCGCGCTGGCGCGGTTGTCGAACAGCGCCGTGCTGGTGGGTGTTGCCAGCTTCTACACCTCGTTCTTCCGCGGCACACCGCTGCTGATCCAGATCTTGCTGATCTACCTGGGCCTCCCGCAACTGGGCCTGGTACCGGGCGCCATCAGTGCCGGCATCATCGCGTTGTCGCTGAACTATGGGGCCTACCTGAGCGAGATCTTCCGTGCCGGTATCCTCGGGGTCGCGCGCGGGCAACGTGAAGCGGCGCTGGCCCTGGGCATGCGCACGCGGCAGATCTTCTGCCACGTCATCCTGCCCCAGGCCATGCGGGTGATCATTCCGCCCACGGCCAACCAGTTCATCTCGATGCTCAAGGACTCCTCGCTGATTTCGGTGATGGGCGTGTGGGAGGTCATGTTCCTTGCGCAATCCTACGGGCGGTCGAGCTATCGTTACCTGGAGATGCTGACCACGGCGGCGGTGATCTACTGGGTGCTGTCGATCCTGCTGGAGCTGGTGCAGGCACGGCTGGAGCGGCATTTCGGCAAGGCTTACCAGCGGTAGCGCCAGCGTTTGCCGCGCAGGGGCTGCCAGGCAGCCCCTCACGGCCATCGCTCAAAGCGTCTTCATCTCGGCAATATCCCGCGCCACCTGATCCGCAGAATGGTCGAACATCGCCTGTTCCTGCGCATCCAGTGGCAACTCGATCACCCGCGCCAGCCCTTGGTCTGACAATACACAGGGCACACCCATGGCAATATCCGTGCGCCCGTACTCGCCCTCCAGGATCGCCACAGCCGGCAAGATACGGTTTCGCCCATTGGCGATGGCATCCACCATCTGCGCAATGGCCACGCCCGGCGCATCGCAGGCGCTGCCCAGCTTCTTCAAGCCCAGAATCTCGCCGCCGCCCTTGCGCGTGCGCTCCACGATCCGCTCTATCTGGTCATCGGACAGGAAGTGCGACAGCGGCACCGAGCCGATCTGGCAGTAGCGCATCAGCGGCACCATGCTGTCGCCATGCCCGCCGAGCACCAGCGCCGTAATATCCCGAGCGGAAAACCCGGTCTGCTCGGCAATGAAGCACTTCATGCGCGCGGTATCCAGCACCCCTGCCTGGCCAAATACCTTGGCGCGCCCAAGGCCGCTGAGGCTCCAGGCGCGATAAGTCAGCACATCGACCGGGTTGGACACCACCAGCACCGTGGCTGTCGGCGCATGGTGTTGGATGTCGGCCATGATGCTATCGAGAATGGGCAGGTTGATACTCAGCACATCCTGGCGCGACTGCCCGGGCTTGCGCGGCACGCCTGCGGTAATCACCACCAGCTCGGAACCGTCGAGCATTTCGGCTTGGGCACCACCGTAGACCCGGGTATCGGAACCAGACTCCACAGCGGCCTGCCACACATCCAGCGCCTTGCCCTGCGCCAGCTCGCCCTGTACATCCATCAACACCAGTTCACGGCACAACTCATCCCGGGCGATGATCTGCGCCGCCGCCTCGCCGACCAGGCCGGCACCCACGATTGTTAGCTTGTTCACCTGACACCTCCCAGCGGCGCGCGCCACCAGGAACACGCCTGCGTATAAAGGGAAGTATTGACCGCTGAAGCGAAAAGACCACCCAAGGTGATGCCTGGCTTAATCCATGAAGCAGCGCCCCACACGATGCGCGAGTAGAGCCCGGCTCCCGCCGCTGCGCGGAACCAGTTCCGGATGGGTGTGCCATTCAGGTCAGCTTAGCCTGTCCGTCTTGCTCACCAACCGGAAACGCACCATGACCGATCACAAGAAACTTTCTTTCACCGCAACCCTGCAAATTGCCGGCTGCCCCCTGAATACCCTGGACAGCATGTGCACAGGGCCAATTATTCTCAGCAGTCCCATCAACAATTTGAAGCCTGTCATGGATGGCGGCCGTGCCATTGGCATGTTCAATTGCTCAGACGAAGACTGGCACCTAGGTAGGGACAGCGGGCTGATTACCTTTGACAGGGGTGCCAGTGCGCAATCGCTGGTGCTGTATTTCCGCCATTTTGATGGCGGCTATCGGCTTTACCTACGCAGCGGCGAGCATCTGGGCGAAGGCGTATTCACCAATGCCAATGGCGTGGTAGATGTCCAGCCCATAAAAGCCAGCGATCCTTCCCTATGGAAAATTGTCGATGCCCAAACCGGTCAACCTTTCGACCTGACGCAGTGCGAAAGCCCTGATTGTGATATCAAGCTTACAAGCGCCGACGGGCACCCAGTCGAATCTCATTACCTCTACCCGGTCGGCGCCTTCCTGGCTTGTTACCCCGCTGCACATCAAGGTGACCTGAGGTTGGTCATTCAGGAGCGGGAAGTCGACTGGCTCAATGCAGACTGATCTATACCTGCGCACCAAACACCGGGCGTACGAGCAACTGCCCTGCTCAACAGCTAGCCGGCGGCGCACTGCGCAGGAAGCGCCAAACAGCAAAGCCCCACCCTGACCAGCCGGGGCCTGACCACTCTGCTCCATGGCGGGCCTCCGATTGGACGGAGACGAAGCGGGATTGGCTGACATTGAAGTCGCTAATGACCGCACAAAAAAAGCGCCTGCGATGAAGACTGGGGGCTGATGCGCCTTTCGATTCCGACCGGCCAAGGTCGCGTCGCTGATTCGGCGACTGAGGGTCTTTATTGCTGGGTGGCTGTTTTCGCAAGTTTTCGAGGGTACGAATGTACTGCGTATTTCGTATAAAATTGCTCGCCACAAGCAACGCACACACTCCAGGCCATATGCGGTCCGTGTAGGAGCTGGCTTGCCTGCGATGGGCTGCGCAGCAGCCCCATACCCCGGCCTGGCAGGAATAACCCACCATCGGCCTCAACAGAAGGAGCCAGCTGCAACCCCCACATCTGGCCCCCACTCATCAACGACCTCCTCTAACCCTCCAACTCATGGCCGTTGCCCTCCATCACCTTCCCACACTGCTCACTGGCCAACCGGCTGATGATCCGAATCGCCTGATGGATACCGGCCGTGTTGCGAAAGCTCAATTGCGGGTTGTGTTCGCATTCCAGCATTTCATCGTGCTGGACCAGGGCCTCGCCTAGTAGCTCGAGGGTCCAGGCGTAGCTTTGGATGGTGGAGAGGCGTTCTTGGTCAGTCATGGCGTGCCTCCGGTTGGGCGGAGACGGAGCGGGATTGGCTGACGGTGAGGTAGCCGGGGACTGTCGAGGTACGACGGTGGAGAACGAATGCGAGGATCCTGGATGGACTTGAGATGAGCATGCATGCGGTCCTTTTCGATTGAAGCACCACGCTAACCGTCGCCAAACGATTAGGGTGGCAGCTGTACGCAGGTTGGCGAACCGAGGAAAAGGAACTCGGCAGACCCGAAGGTCTCCCACGCACAGCCGCCATTACACGAAACTGCGGACGCAAAAAAAGCGCCTGCAATCGTGGTCGGGGGCGCCGATGCGCCTTTTCGTTCGGGTCGCCAAACCCGGTCGCGGAATTGGCCGCGACTTGAGTACGGTATCGCTGCGGGGGTTGCAATGCAAGGTTCGGGGCTATGTGAATAGCCGCTCGAGATCGTAGGAAAAGTCAGAGAGAACGAGCTGGAAGATATTGCCCACCTCAAGCAACTGGCCTGCTCCCTTTGGCTTTGCTTTCGATGCCGTCATGGTTTGGAACTAGTGCGAGCAACCAGACTTAATGCCGCAATCGATCAGTTAGATGAAATTGGGATGAGACTTTATTTGCATCCCACATCAATCTCACTTTTCCTGACTGCTTTTCTGTGCCCGTGGCGATGGCGGTCTCGACACTGCCTTCTTCGCTTTGACCGCTGCAGGGCTTTTCCCTCTTTTCGGTCCGGCCACCACGTGGGAACCAGCCAGCGGCGCGGCCACAGCGATTGGCCCACCCGCCTGCAACTGGCCAGCATTGTTGCCGACGAGCGTTGCAGTGGGCTTGTCTTTGGCAGTCATCACCATACCCATCCGAACGCCAAATAGACGCAGCACGGCGTCCAAAGTGCTGAGCTTCGGATTCGACTTCCCGCTTTCCAGTTCGTACAGGCTTTTCGTGGACATCTTGCACATGGCCGCGAAGGTCTCTTGGTCAAGCCCGGTGACTTCGAGCCGCAGACGGCGGATGGATGCCCCAATGGGATCGAGCCCCGCCGCGTTGCGCTTGACGATATCCTCTACGAGTTGGGCGCGCTCTTCAGGCTGTAGTTTTTTCATCGCAGTCCCCACTCCACGAGTCGCTTATCCAGATTATTCACGGCGTACTCAAGAAATTCGTTCGTCCTGTCCACGACCTCAGCTTGCGCGAAAGCCTAGTTCCGACTTGGCTGAAGGCCTGCCAACGACTCCTTGATGCGCAGATGCCCAATAGGGGCCGGGGTGAAGCGTTCTAGAAGATACAGAAACCGGCATTACTTTGCTGATTATCAGCTTCAGAACGGGTAAAACCGGCACCACACTGCCGATTATGGGTTCACAGCGCGCAGAAAAGTGCTTATAGGACCATGTTTAGTTGCGTTGGGTCAGGTGGTGGATGGCACGGGCTTCGCCCGTGTTCGCGGTACAAGCCCGCTCTCACAGTGATTGTGCAGGCCTTTGGAGTCTGGACAATACAATTGCTACACAGTATGAGTCGTGCAAGCTTTTAGATCTTGAGCAAGGCAGTTGCTCGAGGGAAGCCGACAATCAGCTGTTCAAGATCAGCATGGGCTCGTAACCAGGCTTTCCATACTGATCTGGTATTGGTATTGGGTGGATCAAGCTCAGCCTGAGCGATCGATTGCGCTGAAGCCCGCTCAGGCTTCGCTGTCGAGGCCGGAATACCAAAGGCAAAACGCGCCAGACAGAAACCACAAAGCCCGCGCCAGGCGGGCTTTGTGGTGCGTTTCATAGACAGTCATAGACTGCTGGAAACGGTCTACTGGTGCGGAGACAGGAGTCGTAGCAACACGAAAGGGCCTGAATTCAATGGCTATTATTCTTAAGCGTACAACTCTTTATCTCTAAAATTATCCCCAGCCTATTTTCAGGATCCCGACCACTGCGAAATGGCATGACAGGATGATGGAGGACGGCTAGGCAACGCGCTGACTGCGCTCATTGTGATCAATCTGCTCTTTGGTGCCGCGTCCAGTGTCAGGCGAGATGATTTTGCACAGAGCTCGAAGGAACGGATGATTTCCGGCCTAGCTGAGACATTTGGTGTCGGTATCACGATCAGCCCGGCTCGCAAAGACGAAGCTCCTGCAGAATCCGACCCTGCCATGAGCCCCACGGCCAAAATCCCGTAAAATTCTCCGGCAGAATGCGCAGCGCTGTGAGCATCAACAGGCTGTCAGGGCTTGCCGTCGCAAATACTCAGGTACGCACAGCGACTGCAGCTTCTGCCCCGGTTGGGCAACCGATCACCGGCGATGAAGCTCTTGGCCATCTTGTATACTGTCGTGCGCTCGATGCCACGCGAGGCGCCCTCTCGAATGCGCTTATCGGTGATCAACGAATAGATGGTGGCGTATCGGATGCCGGGGGCATTCATGTTCACCATCATTGGCCTGAGCTGCTTCATCGTCCCTGACAGCCCTTCGTGCGCTCGGATCCAGTGCAGTTCGCTGCCCACCGACAGCATCCACGGCAGCACGATCTGCAGTCCAGCCACCTCTGATACGAGCCCTTCTACCAGGCTGCCCCGAATCTCACCGACAAGCGCAAGGCCTCGTTTTACCGCTGTCACAGCATCCTCATAGAGCTGCGGATCTTCGGTTTTTGGGGGCAGGAGGCGCGCTTTCCACGCAGCCTGGAACGCCGTCTGAGGCACGGCAGCGTTCTTCAACACCTCAAAGAGCATGTCGCTGACAGCCCACCGCGCCCGGATCGACACATCAATCTCCTGCTCAGCCGTCAGGGTCAACTCATGCCGGTAATGGTACTGAAGCGGGCAGTTCATATAGGTCTGGAACGCTTCGTAGCTCACTGTGCTCGGCGCAACGGCGCTGCCAATCGGCAATGGAGCAGGCGGTATGGCAGGCAAACGGATGCCGTACAGCGTTCGAAGCTTCTTGCCTGCCGCGTTGAGGGGCGCCGGCCTGGTGGTGTCAGCGAGCTGGTAGAGGTACAGGTGATCGCGGGCACGGGACAGCGCCACGTAGAGCAGATTGTTCCGCTCTACCTTTTCCTCGAACGCAAAGTCATCATCGGTGCTGTTTAGCACCTCGGGAGGAATCAGCTCAAGTGGACGCAGATCGTAGAAGTAGGGCCGATTGGGCCCGTAGGCGGTATCGTCGACGTTGGTGAGATGCACCGCCGAGTACTCAAGCCCCTTGCTGGAATGCACCGTCATGACGTTGACGGCATCCAGGGCTCTTGCCTCAGGCGGTATGCCTCGATCCGCCAGTTTCTCGCCAATGCGCCGACGTAGTTCTTCTTGCAGCAAGAACTTGGTGAGGCGGGACTGGCTGCCATCGCCGTCACCGTTGCGCACTGCATAGACGAACAGCCAGATTGCGAGCCGGGCAGTGTGCGCCTCGATTGACGTATCAGCCGGATTCGGGAACCCGTAGCGACGATCCAGCATTACCGTGGAAACGAACACCCACGGCTTTGTATTGCGCGTGAAGCCCTGCAGCAACATGCTCAGGTTTGCTTTCGCCACCTGCCCTTGTGCCGAGAGGCCCGGGATATTGCTCCAGATCCATCGCCCACGCTGAAGCGCGGTACCACTGCCATTCTGCGTGAAACGCATGAGCAGCTCGATGTCCTGGGCCGTCATCGGGAATCGTGGATCCTGCATCAGGCCGACCAAAGACCTGGGCTGCCGCATGCAGAGCAGCTCCATCAGGCAGAACAGTCGCTTGATTTCAGGCCGCTGGCAGATGTCCCCGAGATGAAGAACCGGCACGCCCCGCTTGGTCAGCTCCTCGACAACGTGCTCAACGTTCGTGGAGCTGCGGCTCATGACCAATTGCTCGCGGTAGGGGATGCCCTGAGCCGCAAGCGCCTTGATGCACGTTTCAAGGGTGGCTGCCTGGGCGAGGTTGGAGTCGCACTGGTAGAGCCTTGGGATTCCGCCAATCGATGGCCGATAAGCCGTGACCGGCTCAAGCGGCATCAGATGACGCAGCGCGTGATACGTGCCAGCGCAGTTGAACAGGTCGAGAATCTCAGGCGTGCTTCGCCTGTTCAGATCTAGTGCATAGCGCTTGTACGTCGGTGTGATGTGCCGCAAGCTTTTGGAGGTCTTGTCGAAATCGATCAAGCTCTTGATGGAAGAGCCTCGCCAGTGATGGATCGCCTGGCGAACGTCACCGACCACCCACACCGAATTCGCATTCAGGGCCAACTGCCTGATCAGCTCGACCATGACCTCAGTGACATCCTGATATTCATCGACCAGCACATGCTCAAATTGATCGAGGTACTGCGCGACGGTGGCACGCGCGCGCCGGGCCTGGATTGACGGGTAAGCGACCAGGTCGACGTAATCGACCCAGCACTTTTCCCGCATGGCCTCTTCATAGGCCTCAAAGAGTGTCGCGATGTCCTCACGCTCATCCTGGACATCCTGATCACATGGGGGCAGCGCCTTGAGCCGAGCGCGGTAGTCATCGACCGTCAGGCACTCTTCCTTCAATCGCTTGATGTGCTCGATCACACCTGGAAGCCAATCGTAGGGGTTCTGTAGCCGCAGGTAGTACTTCAGCCTGACCTTGGCCAGGCGCCCAACCATCAGCCTGACCTGCATGAGCTTGTCAGCCATGCTTACTTTCGCGCGGAGGTTGAACAGGTGGTGATGCTTACGAAGGAATTCCAGGCCGAAGGCGTGGAAGGTGCCCGCCCACACGTTTGTCGCGTTCTTGATACCCGAGGCAGCCAATCGCTCGACCAATTCAGCAGACGCCTTGTTGGTGAAGGTGAGCACCAGGATCTTGTTGGCCGGCACGCCTTGCTCAAGCAAGTACTTGATGCGGTGCACCAGGGTGGTCGTCTTCCCGGTGCCGGGGCCTGCCACCACGTTCACGAACGTTTCTTTGGCATGCGCCGCCAGGCGCTGCGCATCGGTCATTTCTGGCAATGCGCCAGGCGGTACGGTGGGCAGGATCGGCAACAGAAGACCGTCAAACAACTGTTGGCGAACGATCTCAATCGGTACCGTCAGGTTGAGCGAGATCTGACTCGCGCCGAGGTGCGCGAAAAACTGTTGCTGGGCGACGATACGAGGCAAGAGCAACTCGCGCGCGAACACATTGGCCTGCAGTTCAGTGCGCTCGTTTGCGCCGTATGCCTCAACCTTGACGATCGCCTCGCTGCCTTCGGAGGCGGTCATGGCCGCAAGATCGGCGTACGTGGTCTCCTGCAGATCGGCGTCCAGGTACCAGTGACCCAGTTCATGCGCGATCAGATAAGCCTTCTCGGCTTCACTGACATCCTTGCGGATGTACATGGTCTCATCGTTGCGCTTGAGTACACCATCGGTGCCACCCAGAATCGAATGGCCCGGTGGTACAAATTCGATCCCAACGCCGAGGATCACTTCAACGTTGGCAAGCAGCGTCTTGGAAGAAACTGGCCCATGAGAGTCGGCTAACCCCACCAGCGACTCTCGAACATCCATGGCTTTCCGTCGAGCCCTGTCGAAGGGATTCATGCTCAACCCTCCAGTTTCAGCAGGCGAGCTTCCTCGTCCGGCGACAATTCCAGCTCCTTCACTGCAACACTCCAGGATTTCCGCTGCAGATCAACTTGTGGTTTACCTGTAGTGGCCTTGAAGGCAGGTACAGGCTGACTCGTAAAACGTCGCTCCAACGCAACGGAAAACGCGTCGAAGGGAACCTGCAGATAATCCGCCATTTTGCGGATGACCCGAGCAGGCGCAAAGACAGATCCGCCCAGAATCAAGGTTGCCAGAACACGGTTGTCGCCCAAGTCAGCCTCAGCAGCAATCTGCTTGGCCTTCGGCCCCTTTACACGCTCGATGGCTTCCAAAGCCAGCGCGACGGAAGCATCGGCAATTACCGGCGCCTTTACGGCCAACGCAGCGGCCACCGGACAGTGCGACAGCGCCTCGGCCAAAAGGCCATTTACGAACGACGAGGTGGAGCGTTCATACTCTCCCGCCGTCAACTGCGTTTTCATGACCAGTCGACGCTCAGCACGAATGCTCCAGTTTTTCGTTTGGGCACCGGCGAAGTCGTTTGCTTTTCGTTCGTAGTCTGCCAGCAGCTTCGATGTGCTCTTGGTTCGGGACTCCCGATCGAAGCGAGTCAGCCCATCTTGCAGAAGGTCACGTGCGGCGATCGCACGCGAGATGCCCCTCTGCTTGGCGACCGCGTCGATCTCCTCAAGCAGCGATACCTTAGTCGTAACGCCGATCTGTTCGCGGGCTTTACGAGTAGCTTCATCCATCTGTTTAGCCTTCACCTCAGAATGCATGATCGTCTCCGTTGCCTGGGAGTTCACCGCAGGCTCTCTGGTTGAGACAGACATCTTTTCTTTCTGTTCTTCACGTGGAGCCAGTGGCATCACGTTCACAAGCGCGTGCATGAGGTTTAGCGCGACATGAGGTTTATCCTTGCCTTGCACATCCAAACAGGTGCCATCAGGGAGTGTAAGCCTGCATCTGAATCCCTGAGCCGCTTTTGTCAGACTCATATAAGGCTTGAGGCAGGCTAGAAAACTAGCGCACCCATTGAGATAATCGGCGAGCTTGAGGCTGGGCTTTTTCATGGATCCGAACGATCGCTAGCAAGAAGACGCGTGATAGGTCACGCTGGCGTATATCACATTTATATCACCCGCACGCGTAGGCACACAATTGATCGACGCTCATTTTTGTACTGCTTTGCGAATCGTTATCACGAACTGGAAGTCGCAGCTCAGCGTTGAGGACATGGCTCAACAGCTCAGTGATCCCGTTGCATTTGGCCATGCCTTGCTGCCAGCGCTTGATGCCGAACTGGCCAATCTGGGCTGTAAACGCAGCGACGTTCATGATCTTGCTTGGCAAATGCCGTGCCTGCATTTGCGCAGCGTGTTCGACCCCCAGAGCATTCCTGACACGCCAATCGGCTTTCGTCCGGTACCGGACTGCGTCGGTACACTGGTAGCGCGTGCCACGGCAATCATCTGCCTGGCCGGACTGGGGGCCGATACCGTGTCGTATGGTTCGGAAAACGGCGGCGACCTCTTCGTGAACCTGGTCGTGATTCCGGGTGAAGGCCGGGTTTCTGAAAAGTCGCAGGGAAAAATGAACGGCCACACCGATGGTGTTTCGTTCCCCGTGCGCGGCCACCGCGACCCTGAAAACCCGCGCATTGCACCATCGCCGGACTTTGTTTGCCTGTCAGCGCTGCGCAACCCCAACGCAGTGCCGACGACCGTGATGCCGCTTGAAGCCATCTTGAGCGAGCTTGACCCCGAGCACATTCAGGAACTGCAGAAACCGCAATACATCCTGCAGTCGCAGCTCACCTTCCGCGACGGCATGGAGGAGATCCTGGGCGAAGAACTGCTGGTCGATGACGCCCAACTGCTGTTTCGCATGCAGAGCGGATTCTGGATTCGCTACAGCCACAGCTCCACTCAGCCAGCCGATGTTGGTGAAACGCCCGCCAAGAAGGCGATGCATGCGCTGACACAGGCCTGCTTGAACTGCGTGATCCCTGTCGCCCTGGCGCCCGGGGACATTGCCATCGTCAACAACCGCATCGCGCTGCATGGCCGGACAAAGGTCGGCGAGGGACACGGCGGCGTGTCCCGCTGGATGCTGCGTACCTACGGGCTTGATACTTCCGAACTCGACGAGTCCCAGCGCCACCCCAACAGCACCTTCATGCTGTTCCCCTGACAGACAGGTGTCAGCCAGGCTGGGGCGTTTCTTGGCGCCCGAGCCTGGTTGCAGAGGGTTCGCGCACTAGAACTCATGCATCTCAGTCAGCGGCCCAAGCGAGTTCTCTCGTAGGGGTTCATCGCTTGGGTCGTACACCAAGCCTCGAATCTTGTGATAGATCAAGCTGCCCGGCACATATTCGATTCGCGGTGCGTCAGATGCTTTCGCCCCCCTGAGCCCCATGCCACCATTGAAGCGGAATGTCATCGACTCCGCTGTGCAGGCCACGTGCGAGAACAGCACGATGTTGGTTCCACAGTCCTGCTGCACCGAACTGAACATCACACCATCAATCCGAGGTTTGCAGTGCGTCGCCAGGTACTCGGCGATGACCTGGGTAGTCAGATAGTCGCGCTCCAGGCCTGGCAGAACCGGCAGAGTAATCTCGCCGTGCAGATACCTCAGGAATTCTCGCCGGCCCTCTTTGGCGAAAAACGCTGGATCGAAAAAGCTAAGCATGGGCCCCGGATCAGCCTCCTCCAGGCGCGTGAAGTCCAGCACCCTGACGTCCTTGTTCAATCTGAACTCACCGCTCACGACCGTGCCGCCCACTGGAGGCCGAAGTTCGGCGATGCAAGTCAGGCGCTCCAGCGCAACATAGAAAGCAGGGACACCAGCGGGATTCATCCTGCCCTCGCCCGCCCTGGCCTTCGGCGGCGCCCCGAGATTGCGGGCAGGATTGGCCAGGATTTCATCCACGCTTCCCGATGCCAGGCAGGTGCGGGCGCGGTAGATCGGCGGTGCGTTGTCAGCCGTGAGTACACGAACAACCGCGTGTTCACTCAATGGGGCGCAGTACTCACCTAGGTCGTCGAACAACCAGTCGAGAAAGGCCTTCGCGTTATCGTTGAAGAACCGATTGCCGTGCTTCATGCCCTCCTGGAATTCGCCCCACTGAAAGCGAATGTCGTTCGGCATCGCGGACACCCTGGAGTACGTCACACCATCGCTGTATGACGCGAGCTCACTGCACACCGCCGTAACGATAGGTTCGACGTTGTCGCAGCCAAACACTTCTCCGACCCAGAAATCGAGCGGGTTACCGTACTGGTATTGCTCAGATTCAACACCATTCCAGCGGAAGTCGAACTCGCCCTCACAGATGTAACGATCGAGGATTGCCTTGACGAGGGTGACGATCTCGGAGAGCGGGACGCATTGGCGATTCGAGTCACACAGGCTACAGACGGCTGAGGCGCCACTGTCTCGAATCTCCCCACCCAGATAAGGATCGACAACGCATTCGTAACAGACGGTTTCTTGAAGCATGGCGATCACATCATCCTTTCGCTCGATGGTGGCAGAATACAGGCACGCATGCAGAGCATGATCGCTGATGATCACTCACAGTCAATACGCCGCTGTCAAAGCTGCATGGCCCAGACCGGGCCGCGACTTAAAGGCAGCACCACCGACATGGGACAGGAGGCTACATGAGTGCAAGCAAGGACGTGTTCTTCGAAATCGAGGCGCAACAATGCAGTTTATGGATTCACAACAAGTACGGCCTGGATCTCACCGCTGAAGACACAACGGGGCTCTGGAATGAGTTCTACGAAGAGTACATAGAGATGCTCGATGCGGAACAAGCCGAGTACCTGTGGCTGGAGCGACATTCGCACAAGCAGTTCTTCCATGAGTTCTCCACAGACCTGACAACCGCCTACAGCCTGCTGACGCTTGTGGGCAACCAGACTCAAGCCGACACGACGTACAAGCTGGTGTATGCGCATGCAGTGACCTTACTTGAGGCATTAATCAGCACCGTCGTACGAAAGCTTGTCATCAGCGAGCCTCGTCTGATGCTGAACCTCGTCACCGAGTACGAAGCGTTGAGCAAGAGAACGATCTCCCTCAAGCAGGTCGCCCAGGATCCCGCGATCGTTCAGGGCATTGTGCTCAAGGTGTTATCCGAGCTCAGCTTCCACAACGTGGCAACCATCCGTGAAATCTTGGGCGCGATGTTTGGTGAGCACATGAAAGGGCTTGAGATGGCAGACATCGCTCGGATCTGCATCAAGCGGCATGACATCGTTCACCGCAACGGAAAGACCGTCGACGACGAACCGATTGATCTGAGCATCGAAGACGTTCAGCAAGCGATCTACGCCATAGAAGCCTTCGCGGCAGACCTGAAGCGCCGCGTTGATGAGGCACTTGCAAAGAAAGACACGTAGGTTCAGCCATGAATCAATAGGTCTAGCGGAGCTGGATATCACCGGGTGGTAGTAAGTGTAAGCAGTTCGGTGGCAGCGCGAAGCCGCAATCGGGATTCTGGAAGCACGAGCCAAACGAAAGGAAAGCACCATGTACACCCGTGAATTCGCACAACCCACCGATACGATGCTTCTGACCGCAATCCTCGACATGGAGACCGGACTCGACGTTGACCTGCAGGTGTTTCTGAGCCGCGAGCTTGGGCTGGTGATCAAAGACCGCGCTGAACTGGTCAGCCGCTACACGCGCAATCGCGAAGCACCTTGGCTTGTCTGCCACCTGTGCACTGCACCGGTGATTCTCGTGCGCACCAAGGGGCGTCGCTTCCACTTCCGTCACCATCCCGTAGAAGAGGTCGAGCAAAAGTGCTCGATTTCCACTCGCGGCCAGCTCAGTGCTCAGCAGATCAACTGCATCAAGTACAACGCAGCAAAAGAAAGCATGGCCCACCTGAGATTGAAGGGCATCATTCGCGACAGCCTGATCGCCGACGAGAACTGCACTGAGCCGCAGGTTGAGGTGGTCTGGAAAGGCATTCGACTGGCCGACCGGGCGCAATGGCGCAAACCGGACGTCCAAGTCGAACACGCCGGCCAGCGGATCGCTTTCGAGGTGCAGCTCTCGACGACGTACCTGACCGAGATCGTAGGCCGCCGTGAGTTTTATCGCCTGAACAACGGCGCGATAATTTGGGTCTTCCAGGACTTCGACCCCAGCCTCACGCGCACCTCCGAGGAAGACATCTTCTATTTGAACAACTACAACGTGTTCGTGGTGAATGAGGCCACACTGAAGCGCTCGCAGGAGTCGAAGCGGATGGCGATGGACTGCTGGTTCGCCACCCCGGAGGTGAAGAATGGCCAGATTTATGACAGGTGGGTCAAAGAAGAAGTGTTCCTGGATCAGCTGACCATCAACCCCAAGGATCAGAAGGTTTACTATAGGGATTACGAGTACGTACGCGCAGTGGTCGAACAGTTGCTAAGCGCTTCTGCTTCCCGTCAGTCGTTCATAGATTTCTGGTCAAGGCATGCGGCGAACGACTGCCGGGAGACAAATGCCGCCTGGACAATTCTCCGGGAGAACATGCGCATCGCGATGCCCGATCTCCTGCTGCCGGCGGATCACCGTTCTGGCAAATTCCACGGCATGGTTTCACTGATGTTGAGTGCCCGTTTTGGCTACCCGGTTGGCTACAACCTGCCGCGCTTGCTGAACGTCGCCAACACCGCGTTTGATCACTACAAAGAGTACCTGTACGCGTTCGGGTGGACACTCAGGCTTTACGGCCATGAGCAGCTTTTGAAAGACCAGGACACCAAGGGCACATGGGCACGTCGTACGAAGATCATCAAAGAAGGCATGGAGAAGCACGATGAGGCTTTCCGACAGGATCCGTCGTTCAACAAGCTCTTAGCATTCTTGGTGCCGGAAATCAGTGACAAGCTGGCTCAAGCCAGAACTTGGTGACTTTGACCGGGCGAGCACACACTGTGCTCGCCCATAGAGCCTCGAACTCAGTGCGTTCGCGCAGCGCTTGTTCGGAACGGCACCATCTAACGAATGCCTGCCACCGATCACAGTGCGCCTTGACCGTGCCGTAATGGCCGCAGCCGAACATGTCTTTCAGCGCTTGCGGCCCTGCATAGCTCAATTGCCTGCCATAGCCGAAATTACGACCATCTCGTCTACCCACCAATGCCATGACTGTCACCTCATCTTTCGTTCTCCGATCCTCGCCCCACGTCATCCCGCCAAGAATGCTGAGTGTTATCAGGGATCAAGGCCCCTGCGACCTGTGGGGAATGTCCACTACGCGGGACTAGCGGCTCCTTACGTCCGGGAGCAAGGGCATCTCATGATCTGGCCTCCTGAGCACCGTTACCGATGGGCGGGTGGAGGCTGCACTGGCTGACGAGACCAGTGCCGCGAGATCCTGAGCCGGGTGAACGCAGCAATGCGATGACCGGGGCATGCCTGACTGTCAGTCAGGTGCAGTCCATTCCGTGGTCTGCGGCACCATCATCTACAAGGCTGTTGCTGGTGACATCCGCGTTTGTCACGCCGATTGTCACGAGGGGGAATGCCACAATGCCTTGTGCGATCAGGGCTGCAGCAGTGGTAGAAGTGCCCGTCTCTTTCCAGAGAAAGAGACGGGCGCAGGTTGGCGCAAGATTCGGCCAAGCGGATAGGTTGCTGCAGGGCCGCGAAGTAAAGAGGGAACGTCTGGCGCACGAAAGCGGTGTACTGGAATAGGCGTCCATCACATGGGTAGTGAACGAGCGAGCTACCGACTTGGGGAGTACACAAAAAATCATTGCCGGGGGCTTTCAGAGCTCGTACCACAGCGTCGCTGACGAAAATTGTATTGGCACTGTTTTTATACGTGCGTACGGCAAGTCAGTATCTCGGTGCGTGGCACGGTCTTCCCCCGTGTTCGCGGGCAAGCCCTAACACCAGTCAGTTAACGTTTTCTGGCTTAATTGGGGCTGCTTTGCAGCCATTCGCGGGCTTGCCCGCACCCACAGGGATCGCGCTAGCTTTTAGAAATTGAGCAAGACAGTTGGCTCAAACAGGTACGGGGCAATGCTCCGGGTAGCGATACCTGTTCGACTGCCCGGCTGCGCATGCTTTGTAAAGCTGTTCCGAAGTATCTTGAAAGGATTTCGTGGAGAGAGGGAACTGTGTTGCAGGGCACAGTTCAGCGGTGGAACAAGAAATTGCCGGGCCGCCTTGCGGCTCTTTCGCGACACACAGGACGTGGGATATTCGAGCATCGTGCTTACATTCGGGCCTTAATGTTCACGAAATGAGACAAATTCAAGCTGAATTAGTGCCGACCTTGCGATTATTCAAGGCCTGTCGAGTGGCTCTGGAATGAACCCCTGCTCCCTCAGTGCCTTGATGACCCCACGCACCAGATAATTGTTGGAAAAGCCAAGGGTGTATTGCCTCGAACCTGGGTTGATTGGCAGAAGCATGCCTTGCTCTACCAGGTTCTTGATCTGATAAGTCCGTTGGTTAGCCGTGAGCGCGGGGAGTGCCTGAGCAATGTCACTCGATTTCACGACCTTCATCTTTATGACGCTGACCAGAATCTGTTCCTCGGTCGCGGTAATCCACTCCCGACTCCGTGCAAAACTCACGGCCGGCAGCAGAATGCACTTCGTGAGGTAGCCATAGTCGGTGAGCTTGTCCACCTTCTCCAATTCGTCGCGGATACCCTGCAGCACATAGGTACACCATGCCTCCAGCCCTGCTGTGGTGCCAGTATCGGCAAGCCCCAGCATGGTGTAGTACTTGTCCCGGTCATTGCAGAACACCGCTGTGGGGTTGAGTACCCGACCACCCGTGTTCACGTTGAAGCCGTACTTCATCAACAGCGCATAGGTCAGCAGCCTTACCACCCGCCCATTTCCATTGCCGAATGGGTGAATCCAACCGAAACGGTGGTGCGCCAGGGCGACCTTCATCAGCGCGTATTTAGGGGAATCGTCGCGATTGATGAAACTGACCAACTCCTGCATGTACTGCGCCACCAGCACACCGTCCGGAGGCACATGCTCCGCCTGGGCGATCCTGACCGCCCCTTCCCGGTAGGCGCCTGGCGTTCTATCGCCTTCACGCCGTAACCCCAGTACGGTCATCGCGTGCAATTCTCGGATCGTATGCTCTGTCAGGTCTGCACCGGGCTTGATCACCTCTTCGATGTAATCCATCGCCTTCTCGATGTTGGCAATTTCCAGCAACTGATCGGTGCTCTCGGCCTTCCCTTCGACCTTGCTGTCGATGTAGTCGGCCAGTGTGGTGTGGTTGCCCTCGATTCGAGCAGAGCCCAGGCTCTCCAGCGTGTGGAACAGCGCCTTCAACTGAAAGAACACCTGAGGTGGGGTGTCCCCTTCCAGCCTCAGCCTGCGCAGAAATTCGAGCTCGGCCAGAACGTCAACCAGCGGCGAGTCGAAGGATGGGTTCAGTAGCTGCAGGTCGTGGTGAGAAAACGAGGGCATCTCAAAATTATCTCTAAACGGCAAAATCATTATCTAGAAAAAATTCGGCTCTAACCCCGTAAACACTGGCAAGAACCTGATCGACAGCTAACCATTATCTAAAAATACGCGCAACCCTAAGTGGAAAACTGCGGACCATAAAGTCAAAAACACGCAGATCCGTGGGGAAAAAAGCGGGAACAAAAAAGCCCGCACAAGGCGGGCTTCTATTGGTGCCAGGTAGCGAGAAATCGCCATAGGCCAACTGATTCTGGTGCCGGAGACAGGAATCGAACCTGCGACCTTCGCGTTACGAGTGCGCTGCTCTACCGACTGAGCTACACCGGCGTGTAGCGCAACGTACCACTGCTCACACCCGCAACGCAAACCCCTGTTTCCGCTAGTTTATTACCCTGCCCTCAAGCCCCCTTGCACCCCTTGGGCGCCAGGTCTTCTTCGATGTCGGTAGTGCACGCCCAGCCGCTGGCGGAACGCGTCAGGGTCAGTGCCTTGCCCAGCACGTTTGCCGGCGCATCCACCAGCGTGCAGGCAATGCTGCCGCTGCCATCTGCGGCCTTGCCGCTAGCGGTAATCGCACAATGCGCCGTTGCCGGCTGGCCACCCAGTTCGGCCACGCCCGCTACGTCTTTCCCGTCATTCAACCGCAGGTCCATCGCCGTCTTCAGCGCGCTGATTTCCAGCAGCCCGGCCGCGGCCTTGGAGCGTGCCTGGTGGTTGGTGTACATCGGTAAGGCGATGGTCGCCAGAATGCCGATGATCGCGACAACGATCATCAGTTCGATCAGGGTGATACCGCGTTGCCCTTTCATGAACATCTTTCCTTTTTGATTCGCTTACACATTGAGGTGGGTTGCGCCCCAACCGGCAGCGGCGCAGTAGGCCTGAACAGACACCTTTTGTCACCCCTGCCCGCTTGGGCGTCATCTTCGCTGAACTACTCTAGTGAGCATCATGGACGCGCGCCCTGGCATGGACGCGGCAAGCTGTTTCCAGGCTTGTCGCTGGGGCAGAAAAAGGACCTTTGCATGGCTTCGACTTCACTGCTTTACCGCTGGCACGGCACCGACGCCAACGGCACGCCGGTCAGCGGCCAAACGCCTGGGCGCAGCCCGGCTTATGTACGTGCCGGGCTGATTCGCCAGGGCATCACGGTGGCCAGTTTGCGGCCAGTCAGCGGGCTGACATTCAGTTTGCCGAAGCGGCGGGCGAAGGCGGACCCGGCGGGTTTCAGCCGGCAATTGGCGACCTTGCTCAAGGCCGGGGTGCCGCTGCTGCAGGCATTCGAAGTGATGGGGCGCAGTGGTTGCGATGCGGCACAGGCGGCGTTGCTGGATAGATTGAAACAGGATGTGGCCTCGGGCCTTGGGCTGGCAGATGCGTTGCAGCGCCACCCGGCGTGGTTCGATGCGCTGTACTGCAACCTGGTGCGTGTGGGTGAGCAGTCGGGCACGCTTGACCGGCAGCTGGAACAACTGGCGGGTATGCTGGAACAGCGCCGGGCGTTGCACAAGAAGGTGCGCAAGGCGATGGTCTATCCGCTGCTGCTGTTGCTGACCGGGCTGGGGGTGTCGGCGATCTTGTTGCTGGAGGTTATCCCGAAATTTGAAAGCATGTTCTCGGGCATGGGCGCGGCGTTGCCAGCATTTACCCAGTGGGTGATCGACTTGTCCACAGCCCTGAGCCGGTTCGCGCCGCTGTTGCTGGTGCTGGGGGTGGTGCTGGGTTTGGCCGTGCGCCAGCTGTACCGCCAGCATGCGCCAGCGCGCCTGTGGATATCTCGGCGGGTGCTGGGCTTGCCGGTGTTCGGCAAGTTGCTGAGGGAGGCGGCGCTGGCGCGGTTTGCGCGTAGCCTGGCAACGTCGTACGGCGCCGGGGTGCCGTTGCTGGATGCGCTGGGCACGGTAGCCAGGGTGACCGGGGGCGAGCTGCACGAGCAAGCGGTGTTGCGGCTACGCCAGGGCATGGCCAATGGGCAAGGGCTGAACCAGGCGATGGCAGGCGAGACGCTGTTTCCACCGTTGCTGGTGCAGCTGACGGCCATCGGTGAGTCCAGTGGCACGCTGGACCAGATGCTGGAAAAAGCCGCCAGCCATTACGAGGAACAGGTCAGCCAGGCGCTGGACCAGTTGACCAGCCTGCTGGAGCCGGCCATCGTGCTGATCCTGGGCCTTTTGGTGGGTGGCCTGGTGGTGGCGATGTACCTGCCAATCTTCCAGTTGGGTAGCCTGATCTGAACATGACTCTATGGACTTTGCTGGCTGAGCAGCCGGCGTACTTCCTCACCCTGGCCACGGTGCTCGGCCTGCTGGTGGGCAGCTTTCTCAACGTGCTGGTGTATCGCCTGCCGATCATGCTGGGGCGACAATGGCAGCGTGAGGCGCAAGAGGTATTGGGGCTGCCGCTTGCGCGACACGAACGCTTCGACCTGTGCCTGCCGGCATCCCGCTGCCCGCATTGCGCGCATCAGATTCGCGCGTGGGAGAACATTCCGGTACTCAGCTACCTGGCCTTGCGCGGGCGTTGCTCAGCCTGCAAGGCCCGTATCAGCCCGCGCTACCCGCTGGTCGAGATAGCCAGCGCGCTGCTGTCGCTGGTGGTGGCCTGGCGCTTTGGTGCTTCGGCCGAGGCGTTGCTGGCACTGCCGCTCACTTGGTGCCTGCTGGCCCTGAGCCTGATCGATGCGGACCACCAATTGCTGCCGGATGTGCTGGTGCTGCCGATGCTGTGGCTTGGGCTGATCGTGAACGCCTTCGGCCTGTATGTGCCACTGGCTGACGCGTTGTGGGGCGCGGTGGCCGGGTACCTCAGCCTGTGGACGGTGTACTGGGTGTTCAAGCTGGTCACCGGCAAGGAAGGCATGGGCTATGGCGACTTCAAGCTAATGGCGCTGATCGGGGCCTGGGGCGGCTGGCAGGTGCTGCCGTTGACGCTGCTGCTGTCGTCGGTGGTGGGGGCGCTGGTAGGCGTGTGCCTGCTGCGTTTGCGCCGGCATGCGCTGGGTACGGCGATCCCCTTTGGCCCTTATCTGGCGATTGCGGGGTGGATTGCTGTGCTCTGGGGTGATGAAATATACGCCTCTTACATGCAACTGCTTGGATACTGATGGCCACTGCAGCCTTTACCCCCTGGATTCTCGGCCTGACCGGCGGCATTGGTAGCGGCAAGAGCGCCGCTGCCGAGCGTTTTGTCGAACTTGGCGTGCACCTGGTCGATGCCGACCAGGCGGCGCGCTGGGTTGTCGAACCTGGCCGCCCGGCCCTGGCCAGCATCGTCGAGCGCTTCGGCCCGGGTGTGTTGCAGGCTGACGGCCAGCTTGATCGCGCCGCCCTGCGCCAGCTGATCTTCGCCGACCCGGCCCAGCGTAAATGGCTGGAGCAACTGCTGCACCCGCTGATCGGGCAGGAGATTTTCAGCTACCTGGCCAAGACGCAGTCGCCGTATGCGGTGTATGTGTCGCCGTTGCTGATCGAATCGGGGCAGTACCACAAGACCCAGCGCGTGCTGGTGATCGATGCGCCGCAGGAACTGCAAATAGCCCGTACCTTGGCGCGGGACAACACCAGTGCCGAACAGGTGCAGGCGATTCTGCAGGCCCAACTGGCCCGTGAGGAACGCCTGCGCCATGCCGATGATGTGGTGGTCAACGACGGCGACCTGGCCGCGCTGCATGAGCAGATTGACCGCCTGCACCACTTTTACCTGACTTTGAAAGGAGGCCAGCCATGAGCCAGCCATTGACCGTCGATTGCCCGACCTGTGGCGCACCTGTGGAATGGAACGAGAAAAGCGCGTTCCGGCCGTTTTGTTCGGACCGTTGCAAGCTGATCGACCTGGGGGCCTGGGCGGCCGAAGAGCACAAGATTCCGGGGGCAGAAGAGTCCGAGGATGAGCTGTATTCGGGTGACCTGGAGCCGCGGCACTGAGCTGATCCACACATACAACGTGTGCCCACAACCCGCGCGGTACCTGTGGGAGCGGGCAAGCCCGCGAAGCAGGCGGCGCAGGGGATGGCACGGGCTTCGCCCGTGTTCGCGGGCATGCCCGCTCCCACAGTGAGAGTGCAACCTCTGAGTGCTGTGCAGTACCTGTGGGAGCGGGTTTACCCGCGAAGAGGCCGGCGCAGCCACCATACATTCACCGCTCATCTTCCTTCCAGGGCGCCTGCAGGTACCGCGTGCGGTTGAAGGTTTCCAGCCACTCCGGGCAAAACACCACCAGCGCACTGATCACCATGCCGTTGATGAACGCCTCGGGGAACATCATCAGCCACAGATAGCCGACAAAGTCGCTGAGCCACTCCGGCAGGGCAAAACGCCCGTCCAGCCACAACAAGCCTAGCGCTGCGGGCACGCAAACCAGCACGGTCAGTGCTGCCGGGAAGAACCCCGAACAGAAGATATAAACGAACAGGTTTCGCGGCTGTGCACGCTCGACCAGTATCGCGCACACCTCGGTAATCAGCACCGGTAAGCCAACCAGCAGCAAGCCATTCACCCCCAGCGCCGCCAGGTCCTGGCGCCCCAGCGCCAGCAAGCCGAGCTGGGCCATGAACCCGCCCAGCACCGCCAGCGGCCAGTCCAGCAACAGGGTGACCGCCGTCATGCCAATGAAGTGGTACGACACCCCGGTATCGAAATCGCGCCTCACCAACCACAGCGCAAACAGGCAGAACACCGTGCCAAACAGCAAATGCTGGCGGCGCCGGTCGGTGAACAGTTCAACCCAGCGAACCCGGCTTACCGCCCAGATCAGCAATGGCACATAACCCAGCCAGCCAAGGCTTAACGTGGTACCGGACAACACCTGCGCGCTGATCACCTGAACAATACCCATTGCAGCCATGTGGATAAAACCGAGTCTACACCCTTTCTCCCTTTCCTTCGGCTGCGGTAGGCTGGCGGCCTCGTTCGATGCAGGAAGTATTGGTCATGCCGGAAGGACTCAACCCTGCCCTTCTGCTGGCAGCGGCACTCAACGCCATCATCGGCGTACTTCATCTCGTCATCATCGCCGTAGGCCCGCCTTGGTACCGTTTGTTCGGGGCTGGCGAGCGTATGGCGGTGGCAGCCGAAAAGGGTCGCTGGTACCCGGGGCTGATCACCGCCGCCATCGCCTGCGTGTTACTGGCCTGGTCGGCTTATGCGCTGTCGGCGGCAGGGGCAATCGGCAGGCTGCCGTTGCTGCTGCCAATCCTCTGCCTGATCACCCTGGTGTACCTGCTACGCGGCGTGCTGGGGCCAAGATTGCTGGCGGGCACCGGGCGTTCGCAGCGTTTTATCGTAGTCAGTTCGCTGATCTGCCTGGGCTTCGGCCTGGTCCACCTGGTCGGGCTCGTGCAGCAGTGGCCAGTATTGAGCTGATTCCCACGCTTAAACAGCATCTTACCGTCATCGATTAGCGGCTAAGCTTGTCTGCATGGATGACTCAGACTACCTGCGCCTGCTTACCATCCAGGCCGAACAAGCTAACGCCTTTCTCTCCAACGCCCGCAAGTGGGAGCGGGAGCGTTGGGTGTGCCAGCGACTGTTGCAGGGGTTGAATATCCCCTACCGCAGCGAAGACTTCACCCCGGCCGGGCAAGAGCCGCCCGATGTGCTGTTCCGCGACGCGGCCTTCGAGGTGTTTTTTGTGCTCGACGAGGGGCGTCGGCTGAACGATGAGTGGCGCGAAGAGCTGCAGCGCCGGCGCAGTGCGTTTTCCCTGGCACAGCTGGTGCGCCGTGAAGCGCGCCCGCGGCGCATCAGTGCCACCGAGCTGCTGGGGCGCCTGGCGCCGACCTTGCGCAAGAAGGCGCACAACTACCGGGAACGCGGGCTGGAGCTGAACGAGCTGGACATCATCGCCTTCGCCAGCCTCAAGCGCGAAGTGCTCGACCTGAACACCCACTTCCCGCCGCCCACCGAATACCTGCGCCAGGGCTGGCGCTCGCTGTCGCTGGTGGGGCCGACCTTTGCCCGGGTGCTGTTCGCCCACCCCGATGCACCAGACTTCCTGCGCGGCAACCTGGGCCGCAGCATTGTCTTCGACGTGGGCATCAGTCTTTGATCCAGTGCAGCGAGTGTTTGCGATGGCGTACACTCGGCGCCAGGGATAGAAAGCATTATCATTTGTTTCAAGCGCCTGCACGAACGCTGTAGCGTTTGCGCAGTCACAGACGTCTACCTGACGAGGCCCACCATGACCAGCCGCCTGAACCCGGAAGATCAGCGTCGTGTCGATGAGTATCTGCGAGCCCCCCAGCATCAAGTCGAGCGCAGGCCTTTCCGGCCGTGGCTGCTCCTTGTGCTGGTGGTAGCCGTGACCATCGGGTTGGGTCTCATCAGCCGCCTGCTGAGTGGACTGGTGCTATGAGCTGCCTCGCGCTCGCCCTCCCCTCGTGCAGTTTGCGGCCGGCCCCCCGGGCCACGAATTCCGTAAACCTTATGAGATATCCCCATGACTCATCGCATCGTGATTGTCGGCGGTGGCGCCGGCGGCCTGGAACTGGCGACCCGCCTGGGTAAAAGCCTGGGCAAGCGCAAGCAAGCCGAGATCACCCTGGTCGACACCAACCTGACGCACATCTGGAAGCCACTGCTGCACGAAGTGGCCGCCGGCTCGCTGAACTCCTCGGAAGACGAACTCAACTACGTGGCGCAGGCCAAGTGGAACCACTTCAACTTCCAGCTGGGGCGCATGAGCGGCCTGGACCGCGAGGGCAAGCAGATTCAACTGGCCGCCACCCTCGATGATGAGGGCCGCGAACTGCTGCCTGCGCGCACCCTGGGCTATGACACCCTTGTCATTGCCGTGGGTTCCAATACCAACGACTTCGGCACCTTGGGCGCGGCGCAGCATTGCCTGTTCCTCGACACGCGCAAGCAGGCCGAGCGTTTCCACCAGCAATTGCTCAACCACTACCTGCGCGCCCACGCCGGCGACGTGGCCAGCGAGCAGATCAGCGTAGCCATCGTCGGCGCCGGTGCCACCGGCGTGGAGCTGGCGGCCGAACTGCACCATGCCGCCCACGAACTGGCGGCCTATGGCCTGGACCGCATCCAGCCAAAGGACATGCACATCACCCTCATCGAGGCAGGCCCGCGCGTGCTGCCGGCGCTGCCAGAGCGCATCAGCGTGCCGGTGCACAAGACCCTGGAAAAGCTCGGGGTGAAGGTGTTGACCAACGCTGCCGTCAGTGAAGTGACCGAGGACGGCCTGAAGACCAAGGACGGCGAAGTGATCCAGGCCAGCCTGAAAGTGTGGGCGGCCGGTATCCGTGCGCCTGGCTTCCTCAAAGACATCGATGGCCTGGAGACCAACCGTATCAACCAGCTGGTGGTGCGCCCTACCCTGCAGACTACCCGCGACGACAACATCTTCGCCTTCGGCGACTGCGCCGCCTGCCCGCAACCGGGCAGCGACCGCAACGTGCCGCCCCGGGCCCAGGCCGCGCACCAACAGGCGTCGATGCTCGCACAGAGCCTGAAGGCGCGGCTGGAGAACAAGGCGCTGCCGACTTACGAGTACAAAGACTACGGCTCGCTGGTGTCGCTGTCGCGCTTCTCGGCGGTGGGCAACCTGATGGGTAACCTGATGGGCAGCGTAAAGCTGGAAGGCTGGCTGGCGCGGATGTTCTACGTGTCGCTGTACCGCATGCACCAGATGGCGTTGTACGGGTTCTTCCGCACGGCGTTGATGATGCTGGGTAGCAAGATTGGCCGGGGTACCGAGCCGCGCCTGAAGCTGCACTGACAGGCACCCGCTCCTGCAGGCAATGCGCTGACCTGTAGGAGCAGCCTGGTGCTGCGAAGAGGCCATTACCCGCCGAGAAAATCTTTTGCCGTACCGGCCCTTTCGCAGCACAAGGCTGCTCCCACAAGGGCCCGTGTTGCGGTAAGAGGTGGGTTAAATCTGAGCAAAAGAAAAAGGGCATCTCTTTCGAGATGCCCTTTATTCATGGTGGGTCGTGTAGGATTCGAACCTACGACCAATTGGTTAAAAGCCAACTGCTCTACCAACTGAGCTAACGACCCAAAAATGGTCGGGGTGAGGGGATTCGAACTCCTGACATCCTGCTCCCAAAGCAGGCGCGCTACCGGACTGCGCTACACCCCGGGTCTTTCAAAAAAAAGGGCATCTCTTTGAGATGCCCTTCTTTACATGGTGGGTCGTGTAGGATTCGAACCTACGACCAATTGGTTAAAAGCCAACTGCTCTACCAACTGAGCTAACGACCCAAAAATGGTCGGGGTGAGGGGATTCGAACTCCTGACATCCTGCTCCCAAAGCAGGCGCGCTACCGGACTGCGCTACACCCCGAGATTGGCTCCGCGACCTGGACTCGAACCAGGGACCCAATGATTAACAGTCATTTGCTCTACCGACTGAGCTATCGCGGAACTAAATTTCGGTACAACTTACCGATTTACTACTCCGAAGACTGTGTTCGCTTCGGACCCTTTAGCTTCTTAGCTTTCGCTTTGTCGCTGCTGAGGCCGGCTATTCTACATTCTTCGTTTTGCTTGTCAACCACTTTTTTTCATTCAACTTACTGATTTGTAAGTTGTTTTGCGGTCACCGATGTTGCTGGTGATTCGCTTAGTGCCTGACAACGCGGCGTATATTAGGGTCACCCGAATCTTGATGCAAGCAAAAATTTCAAAAATTTCAGCAAGTTAACCTGAATTCCCCGAAAGCCCCGGTTTTACTGGGCTGCACCGGCCTCTTCGCGGGTAAACCCGCTCCCACAGGGGCCCCACAGCGGGTGTGAGAAAGCAAAAAAAAGCCCCGCATAAGCGGGGCTCATGGTGCAACGCATTAGCCAAAGACGATTTCGTCGCCTTCCACCGTGGCGGTAATCGACGTACCTGGCACAAACTGGCCTGCCAGGATCAGCTGCGCCAGCGGGTTTTCGATCCAGCGCTGGATAGCCCGCTTCAGCGGCCGTGCGCCGTACACCGGGTCGTAACCCACGGCAATCAGCTTGTCCAACGCCTCCGGGCTCAGGCTCAGCGACAGTTCGCGCTCCAGCAGACGGCTGCGCAGGCGGCCCAGCTGGATCTCGGTAATGCCGGCAATCTGCTCGCGGCCCAGTGGCTCGAACACCACCACTTCGTCGATACGGTTGATGAACTCCGGACGGAAGTGCGCGCCCACTGCATCCATCACCGCCGCACGCTGTGCCTCGCGGTCGCCTACCAGTTCCTGGATCTGCGCCGAGCCCAGGTTGGAAGTCATCACGATCACCGTGTTGCGGAAGTCCACGGTGCGCCCGTGGCTGTCGGTCAGGCGGCCGTCTTCCAGCACCTGCAGCAGCACGTTGAACACATCCGGGTGGGCTTTCTCCACCTCATCCAGCAGCACCACCGAGTATGGCTTGCGCCGTACGGCCTCGGTCAGGTAACCGCCCTCTTCATACCCTACATACCCTGGTGGTGCACCGATCAGGCGAGCCACGGAGTGTTTCTCCATGAACTCGGACATGTCGATGCGTACCATCGCCTCTTCGGTGTCGAACAGGAACTCGGCCAGCGCCTTGCACAGCTCGGTCTTGCCCACACCGGTGGGGCCAAGGAACAGGAACGAACCGCTTGGCCGGCTCGGGTCAGACAGCCCCGCACGCGAGCGACGTACTGCGTTGGCGACGGCGGTCACCGCTTCGTCCTGGCCAATCACACGCTGGTGCAGCAATGCTTCCATTTTCAGCAGCTTATCGCGCTCACCTTCGAGCATCTTCGACACGGGAATACCGGTCCACTTCGACACCACCTCGGCAATTTCTTCCTCGGTCACCTTGTTGCGCAGCAACTGGTTCTCGGTCTTGCCGTGCTGGTCGACCATCTGCAGGCTGCGCTCCAGGTCGGGGATCACCCCGTACTGCAGCTCGGCCATGCGGCTCAGGTCGCCTTTACGACGGGCGGCTTCCAGCTCCTGGCGGGCCTGCTCGATCTTTTGCTGGATCTGCGCCGAGCCCTGCACCTCTGCCTTCTCCGATGCCCAGATTTCTTCCAGGTCGGAATATTCACGCTCCAGCCGCTCGATTTCCTCGGTCAGCTTCTCAAGGCGTTTTTTCGCTGCTTCGTCTTCTTCCTTCTTCAGCGCCTGCGATTCCACCTTCAGTTGGATCAGGCGGCGATCAAGGCGATCGAGCACTTCCGGCTTGGAGTCGATCTCCATGCGGATACGGCTGGCCGCTTCGTCGATCAGGTCAATAGCCTTGTCCGGCAGCTGGCGGTCGGTGATGTAGCGGTGGCTGAGCTTGGCCGCAGCGATAATGGCACCGTCGGTGATGGCCACTTTGTGGTGCACTTCATAGCGCTCTTTCAGACCACGCAGGATAGCGATGGTATCTTCCTCGCTCGGCTCCTCCACCAGCACCTTCTGGAAGCGGCGCTCCAGGGCGGCGTCCTTCTCGATGAACTGGCGGTACTCGTTCAGCGTGGTGGCACCGACGCAGTGCAATTCGCCACGGGCCAAGGCAGGCTTGAGCATGTTGCCCGCGTCCATGGCGCCCTCGCCTTTGCCGGCGCCGACCATGGTGTGCAGTTCGTCGATGAACAGGATGATCTGGCCTTCCTGCTTGGACAGCTCGTTCAGCAGGGATTTCAGGCGCTCTTCGAACTCGCCACGGTATTTGGCACCGGCAATCAGCGCCCCCATGTCCAGCGCCAGCAGGCGCTTGCCCTTGAGGCCGTCAGGCACTTCACCATTGATGATGCGCTGGGCCAGGCCTTCGGCGATGGCGGTTTTACCCACACCAGGCTCACCGATCAGCACCGGGTTGTTCTTGGTACGGCGTTGCAGCACCTGCACGGTACGGCGGATTTCATCGTCACGGCCGATTACCGGGTCCAGCTTGCCTTCTTCGGCGCGCTTGGTCAGGTCGACGGTGTACTTGTCCAGCGCCTGGCGCGACTCTTCGGCGTTGGCGTCATTGACTGCGGCACCACCGCGCAGGTTGTTGATGGCATTTTCCAGGGCCTTTTTGCTCACGCCCTGGCTCAGCAGCAGCTTGCCGAGCTTGCTGTTCTCGTCCATGGCGGCCAGCAGCACCAGTTCGCTGGAAATGAACTGGTCGCCTTTCTGCTGGGCCAGGCGGTCGGCCTGGTTGAGCAGGCGCGCCAGGTCCTGCGACATGTTCACGTCGCCGGTGGGGTTCTGGATTTTTGGTAGCTGGTCGAGTTCTTTCACCAGCGCCTGGCGCAGGCTGTTGATGTCGAAGCCAACCTGCATCAGCAGCGGCTTGATCGAACCGCCCTGCTGTTCGAGCAGTGCCTGCATCAGGTGCACGGGCTCGATGGCTGGGTGGTCCATGCCAACGGCCAGGGATTGAGCATCGGATATTGCGAGTTGCAGCTTGCTGGTCAAACGGTCTATTCGCATGGTGTACCTTCCTTTAAAGGGCAGGTCGGAGCGATGGACAGCGCCTGTTTATGAAGAAACCTGCCTGAGATGAACTTATAGATAAGGCTGATTCTGGAAGATTCAAGCGTAGCGGGGTTGACCGAAGTCAACCTGTTGAATTAACGGTGGCCATTCGCGGGCATGCCCGCTCCCACAGGTCCACCAACAGTTTCAAAAGGTGTGGATTCCTGTGGGAGCGGGCGAGCCCGCGAAGAGGCCAGTACAGGCTAGCGGGGTTGCAGCCACACCAGTGATGCGAAGCGCCCACCCTGCGGGGTACGGCGATAGGAGAAGAACCGCGCATCACTGACCGTGCACAGGCCGCCGCCATACACGGCAGTTACGCCACGGGCAGCCAGACGAATGCGCGCCAGCTCGTAGATATCCGCCATCAGCTTGCCTGGCCGTTCGCCCTCGACGAATGCCCGAGCAGCTTGCGGGTGCACGGCGGTAAAGGCATCACGCACTTCCAGCCCCACTTCGAAAGCCTGTGGGCCAATGGCTGGCCCCAGCCACACCAGCACTTCTTCAGGCGGCAGTGCCAGGCGGTCCAGGGTGGCTTCCAGCACGCCGCCCGCCAACCCGCGCCAGCCAGCATGCGCCGCCGCCACGCGAGTACCGGCCCGGTCGCAGAACAGCGCGGGCAGGCAATCGGCGGTCATCACGGTACAGGCAATACCAGGCTGGTCGGTCCAGCTGGCGTCGGCTTCGGCCACCACGGCAGGGTCGGCATCCGCCACCACCAGCCCATGCACCTGCTTCAGCCAGGCAGGGCGGATGGCGAACGCGTCGCTCAGGCGGCGGCGGTTCTCGGCAACGGCAGCAGGGTCATCCCCAACGTGGTCGCCAAGGTTGAAAGTTTCGTAGGGCGGCAGGCTGATGCCGCCCTGACGGGTGGTGACACAGGCGCGAACCGAGGCCGGGGCGGGCCAGTCGGGAAACAACAGCGACTGCGTCAGGCCACTCATCCGATAAAGCTCTCGCGGTCCTGGTTGAGCAGCGACAGCAACCACACGAAATCATCGGGCAGTGGCGATTCCCACTTCATGATTTCACCGGTAATCGGGTGGGCCAAGGCCAGGAAACGCGCGTGCAGCGCCTGGCGCGGGAAGGTCTTGACCGCCTCGACCATGGTTGGGCTGGCAGCCGGCGGAATGCGGAAGCGCCCACCGTACGTCTGGTCGCCGACCAGCGGGAAACCAACATGGGCCATGTGCACACGAATCTGGTGAGTACGGCCGGTTTCCAGCTTGACCCGCACGTGGGTGTGCGAGCGGAAGCGCTTGAGCACGCGGTAGTGGCTGACCGCCGGCTTGCCGCCGTCGGTGACTGCCATGCGCTGGCGCATGCCGCCGTGGCGACCGATCGGGGCATCGATCTTGCCACCGGAAGTGACCACGCCGATCACGATGCATTCATAAATGCGGCTGACCTTGCGCGCCTGCATCTGCTCGACCAGCCTGGTCTGCGCCTGCAAGGTCTTGGCCACCACCATCAAGCCGGTGGTGTCTTTATCCAGCCGGTGAACGATGCCGGCGCGCGGTACGTTGACGATGTCTGGCACGTGGTGGAGCAGCGCATTGAGCAACGTACCACTGGCATGACCGGCAGCCGGATGCACGACCAGCCCGGCAGGCTTGTTGATTACCATGATATGGTCGTCTTCGTAGACGATATCCAGTTCGATATCTTCTGGGATCCACTCGCCCTGGGCCTCTTGTTCGGCCTGCAGTGCTAGCAGCGAGCCACCATAGACGGTGTCTCGAGGGCGCACAACGGCGCCATCGACCGTCAGGCGGCCCTCTTTGATCCACGAAGTAAGCCGCGAACGCGAGTACTCAGCGAACAATTGGGCGGCGACCTGGTCGAGGCGTTGGCCGCCCAGTTCGGACGGTACCTCTGCGCTAAGTTGAATGATCTCGGACATGCTCGATTCGGCGGGCGCACAGCCTTTGGTTTCGGCTGCGAGCTTGTGGTTAAATACGGCTTCTTTTGTCCCGGGGTTGGCCGGGGCGCTCATCATAACAGGACGGCACCGCCCAAGACAGCGGCCGTCAAAGGGACGCAAGCCGCCATGCAAGTGAAACACCTGCTGCTGATCGCCATCCTCGGGCTTACCGCGGCCTGTTCCTCTAATAAAGAGGTCATTGACGAGAACCTCAGCGAAGCCGAGCTGTACCAGCAGGCGCAAGCTGATCTGGACAACTCCAGCTACACCAGCGCCGTAAACAAGCTCAAGGCCCTGGAATCGCGCTACCCGTTCGGCCGCTATGCCGATCAGGCGCAGCTCGAGCTGATCTACGCCAACTACAAGAACTCCGAGCCCGAGGCTGCCAAGTCGGCCGCCGAGCGCTTCATTCGTCTGCACCCGCAGCACCCGAACGTCGACTACGCCTACTACCTGAAAGGCCTGACCTCGTTCGACCAGGACCGTGGCCTGCTGGCCCGTTTCCTGCCGCTGGACATGACCAAGCGTGACCCGGGTGCCGCCCGCGACTCGTACAACGAGTTCGCCCAGCTGACCAGCCGCTTCCCCAACAGCCGCTACTCGCCCGACGCCAAGCAGCGCATGATCTACCTGCGCAACCTGCTGGCTTCGTATGAAATCCACGTGGCCGACTACTACCTGAGCCGCCAGGCTTATGTGGCCGCCGCCAACCGTGGTCGCTACGTGGTAGAAAACTTCCAGGAAACCCCATCGGTCGGCGACGGCTTGGCAGTAATGGTCGAGTCGTACCAGAAGATGCACCTGGACGAACTGGCCGCCAGCAGCCTGGAAACCCTCAAGCTCAACTACCCTGACCACCCGAGCCTGGCCGATGGCGAGTTCCAGCCCAAGCAGACCGAGTCTGACGGGCGCGGCTGGCTGTCCAAGGCCACCCTGGGCCTGATCGAAACCGATACGCCGCTGCCGCCGGGCGAAACCCGCGCGAACCAGGACGTGGTCAAGCAGTTCCAGGACGCGCGTGACGAGATGCCGCAAGAGCTGCTGCCGAAAGACGAAAACGGCGACCCGATCGTGCCGGAAGGCCCGAAACAAGCAGAAAAAGACCGCTCCTGGTTCAGCTACATGACCTTTGGTCTGTTCGACTGATACACAGCGGTACATGAAAGGGAGGCCTTGGGCCTCCCTTTTTTATTGGCCGCATCCTAGACTGTCAGCTTCTTCAACCGACAAGCTGGACACCATGGTTCGCCTACTTTTCTGGATCGCCCTGATCGCCGCCGCGTTCTGGCTGTGGCGCAAGTTCAAAGTCAGCCAACAGTCGCACCCCGAGGCGAAACTGGATGCGCCACTGCAGATGGTGCGCTGCGCCCATTGCGGCGTACACCTGCCCAACGACCGGGCGCTGCAGCAGGGCAAAGAGTGGTATTGCAGCCAGGCGCACCTGCAACAGGGGCCTGGCCGACAGGGCTGAACACAACACCTGTAGAAGATTGCCCAGCCCCTTGGGCTGCGCTGTCACGCAGAAAACAGTGATCACTGTGGGGGCGGGCTTGTCCCGCGAATGGGGCCACGCGGTGCCTGACACCGGCCTCGCCGGTGTTCGCGGGAAAACCCCGCTCCCACAGGGTTTTCATGGTCTTCAAGGGCTGTGCTTGACCGCAGAAGCCCTCAGCCCAACCGCGTTGCCGGTGCATACGGCGCCGGGTCGATGATTGGCTCGGCACCGGTCAGCAAGTCGCTAAACAACTGGCAAGACGCTGGCGCCAGCACCAACCCGTTGCGATAGTGCCCGCAGTTCAGCCACAACCCCTCGTGCCCTGGCACCGGCCCAATGTAGGGAATGCCCTCTGGCGAGCCTGGCCGCAGCCCGGCCCAGTGCCCCACCACCGTGGCCCCTTCGAGCCCAGGCAGCAACTCCACCGCCGATGCCTTCAGGCTTTCCAGCGCATCTCCGGTCGGGGTCTTGTCATACCCGGCATGCTCCAGCGTGCTACCCACCAGAATGTGCCCATCCCGCCGCGGGATCGCATAGCGCCCCTTGGCCAGCACCATGCTCGGCAAAAAGTCCTCAGCGCATTTAAACAGGATCATCTGGCCCTTCACCGGCTCTACCGGCAGCTCAAGGCCCAGGGTACGCAACAGGTCGCCACTCCAGGCCCCGGCACTGAGCACCACCTCATCCGCCGCCAGCACACCTTCAGCGGTCTGCACCCCGGTCACGCGCCCGCCCTGCTGAACGAAGCCGGTGATCTGGCAATTTTCGCGCAAGGTGACGTTGGGCAGCGCCAGCAGCGCCGCCTTCAGCGATTTCACCAGGCGCGGGTTGCGCACGTTGGCCACGCCAGCCATGTAGATCGCGCGCTTGAAACCCGGGCCCAGCACCGGCACTGCGCCGTAGGCCACCGTGATATCCACGGCACTCAGCGGCCGCTGCTCACGCTCGGCCCAGGCCAGCGCTTCGGCTTCGTCATCCAGGTCGAGCCAGTACAGTCCCGTGGTGTGCACTTCGGGATCGACACCGGTGCTGGCGAACAAACGCTCGCCCAGCTGCGGATAATAGTCCTGCGACCAGTGCGCCAGGGCGGTCACAGCCGGGCTGTAGCGCCAAGGGTACAGCGGCGAAACGATGCCACCACCGGCCCACGACGACTCACGCCCGACCTCACCCTGGTCACATACCACCACCTGCCCGACCTTGGCCGCCAGGTTGAACGCCGTCAGCAGGCCGATCACCCCGCCGCCGACCACCACTACTTGCTTGCTCATCTGTCGATCCAACACCTGAAGTAAAACCGCGATGCACCGGGCATCATTCAACCTTCAGCTTCCCCAGCAGTGCTCGCTGCCGCCAACGGCACCCGGATTGCGCTGCGCGCCGGCCTGGTCGAGCTGGAAGTCGCCACAGCGATCCTGCGCCATCAGCCCACTGGGCAGCCGCCGTGCGCGCAGCGTGAAGGTGTCGCTGTCGCGCTGGGCCTGCAGGCTGTAATAGCGGGTACCGTCGGGCAAGGCCGGGTCACCCTCGGCATATTGGCCGGTGCGCACGCGGTGGCGCTCCAGGCGCAGGGCGGCATCATGCAGCAGGCCAACCACTTCGCTGCGTGCGGCTCGCCGAAGCTGGTCGCTGTAACTGGGGTAGGCAATGGCTGCCAGAATGCCGGTCACGGCCAGCACAATCAACAACTCGATCAGGCTCAAGCCTTGCTGCATGTCAGTCTCCTCTCAGTCTTTGCCGCCAGCTGATACGCCGGGTGGTGTCGCCAGCCATGGCATAGACGGCTTCCAGCACATGCCGTGACTGGGTTTGCTTGCTGACTCCAGTTATGCGGAACAGGGTAACCAGCTGCTCGTCTGGCAGGTGCGCAGCGCGAGTGCTCGTGCCCAGGTTCTGTATATGGAAGTAACCATTGTGGGTGCCCTGCCACTGCCCTGCCAGATCGTGCGGTCGGGCTGGTGGCAGGCACGCGCCACAAGGGTCAGGAGGTGCCCGCTCAAGTTCGTGTTTCCCTGCCTGCAGCGCAGCCTCGGCTTCTTCGAACGCTCGCAGACCATCGCTCAGGTATCCCGTCATTCGCGTTTCCACCAGGGCGTCGCGCAGGGCAGATGCTGCAAGCAGACCCAGCAGCATGCTCAGGACCAGGGCCAACAGAAGAACCACACCACGCTGGCGGCTCATGAAGCGGGTACCGGGTTGCGGAGTGCCACGCTCAGCGAGTGATGCTGCTCAAGCTGCAAGCTGGGTTCATACAATGTGAGTAGAAGATCGACCCGCTCACCAGGTACATACCCCACTCGCAGCTCCCGTACATGATCGACCAGTGGCTGATTAATGTGACCCCGCTTGAAGAAAAGCGTGGTGCCACTGTGCACATAGTGATGGCGACTGACGGGCACAGCCATCAGCTTTTCATCGCCTTGTACTCGATGCTTATGAACCCTCACTTCGTCGATACAGTTCGTCACCACGGTCCACTCCGGGTCGCCCGCATACCCTGGCAGCTCGGCGACAACCAGGCTCAAGCTTGACCTATCGGCCTGCAGTGGCCGGGCAAAGGCAGGCTGCGCAGCCACGTCCAGGAAGTCGCCAGGTTTGAGGCGCATACAGCCGAACATTCCGGCCATGCGCACGTCCTGCGCCATGCGCAACAATGCCTGCCGCGCCTCATCATTCATGCGCACCGCGGTACTTTGCAGGCGCCAGGCCTGGTGAGCTGATGTAAAGACCTGGCTAACCGCCGCCAGTAATACCAAGCCGATACCTAGCCCCAGCATCAACTCAAGCAAACCAAAACCACTTTGGGCGCGCCTCATCGACGCCCCCGTTCACGCTCACTGTGCGTCGCCATTACCGCCTGCCCATCACGGCGCGCGCTGTCCGCAGCCTGCAATGCCTGCAACTGTATCGCTGCCGCTGCGAACATGCCCACGGCCACCACCACGACTGCCAACAACACTTCCAGCAGCGTCATGCCCCGATGCTTTGTGTGCATCCCTGCACTCCTGCGAATTTTCCTGCAACAGCCCTTAACCTGGCCGACTAGACCGCTTGGCCAGCCAACGTGAAGCTATAGCCAAGCACTTTCACGGAGGAATGCACGGTGAAGCAACGAGGCGTAACACTGATACAAATGTTGTCGGCCTTGGCAGTGACCGTTTTGCTGACACAGCTCGGTATGCCGGCCTACGCCAGGATGAGCGACGACCTACACCGGGCAGCCGCTGCCCGCGATTTGGCACAGGCACTGCGCAGCGCACGCAGCCACGCCATGCTGCAAAGCCAGCCGGTGCTGGTGCAGGCGCTGGACGGTAATTGGGGGAACGGTTGGCAGGTAATGCTGGAGCATAACCAGCAGCTGTTGCGCGAGCAGCGCCTTTCGAGGCCGCTCAAGATTACGAGCAATCGCGGGGAGCGGTTCAAGTTCAGTGCGTTGGGGGTTCCAATGACGCTGAACAACAGCTGGTTGGGAACAACGCTGGAAGTGTGTGAACGCTCATCTGCCAGCAGCCGATACCAAGTGGTGCTGGCATCGAGCGGCAGAGTCAGATTGCTTGCAGAGGACCGAAACAATACTCGCTGTGCAAGCACATAGCCTTGAGCCGAGCTTGCCGGCCCTATCGCCGGCAAGCCAGATCCCACTGGATACCACTGCCTTCAAGGCTTGTGCAGTACCTGTGGGAGCTGGCTTGCCAGCGATGAGGCCAGTACAGGCTTCAGTCAGATCAGCGAGCGAACCCGCAGCTCTTTTGGCATCGAGAAGGTGATGTTCTCTTCACGCCCGTCCAGCTCTTCAGCGCCGGTAGCGCCCCAGGCCTTGAGCTGCTCGATCACGCCACGCACCAGCACTTCGGGGGCCGAAGCGCCAGCGGTTATGCCAATGCGTGCTGCCTGTTCAAACCAGCCCTGCTGCAGGTCCTCGGCACCGTCGATCAGGTAAGCCGGGGTGCCCATGCGCTTGGCCAGCTCACGCAGGCGGTTGGAGTTGGAGCTGTTCGGGCTGCCGACCACCAGCACCACGTCGCACTCACCGGCCAACTGCTTGACGGCGTCCTGGCGGTTCTGGGTGGCGTAGCAGATATCGTCCTTGCGCGGGCCACCGATGTTCGGGAAGCGCGCACGCAGGGCGTCGATGACGCGGCTGGTGTCGTCCATCGACAACGTGGTCTGGGTCACGAAGGCCAGGTGATCAGGGTCGCGCACCTGCAATCTGGCAACATCTTCCTCGTCCTCGACAAGGTAGATGGCGCCACCATTGCTGGCGTCGTACTGGCCCATGGTGCCTTCGACTTCCGGGTGCCCTTCATGGCCGATGAGAATGCACTCTCGGCCGTCACGGCTGTACTTCGCCACCTCGATGTGCACCTTGGTGACCAGCGGGCAGGTGGCATCGAACACTTTCAGGCCACGGCCAGCGGCTTCCTGGCGCACGGCCTGGGACACACCATGGGCGCTGAAGATGACGATGACATCGTCCGGCACCTGGTCCAGCTCTTCGACGAAGATGGCACCGCGGTTGCGCAGGTCTTCCACCACGAACTTGTTGTGCACCACTTCGTGACGCACGTAGATCGGCGGGCCGAAGACTTCCAGCGCACGGTTGACGATCTCGATCGCCCGGTCGACCCCCGCGCAGAAGCCGCGAGGGTTGGCGAGTTTGATTTGCATGCTCGGCTCCAGGCTTACAGGGCCTTCACCTCGAGGATCTCCACCTCGAAGGTCAGGGTCTTGCCAGCCAGTGGGTGATTGAAGTCGATGGTCACCTGGTCGTCATCGAACGCTTTGACCACGCCCGGCAGCTCGGCGTTGGCGGCATCGTTGAAGATGATCAGCAGCCCTTCGGACAGCTCCATGCCCTCGAAGTTGGACCGCGGCATGACTTGCACGTTTTGCGGGTTGGGCTGGCCGAAGGCGTTCTCCGGGGCCACTACCAGAGTACGCTTGTCACCGGCCTTGAAGCCAAACAGCGCGCTCTCGAAGCCCGGCAGCAAGTTGCCATCGCCCACCTTGAAGGTGGCCGGGGCTTTGTCGAACGTGCTGTCGACGGTGTCGCCGTTTTCCAGGTGCAGCGCGAAGTGCAGGGTGACTTCGGTGTTCTGGCCGATACGGGTGTCAGTCATGGACCGGATCCTCGGACTTCTTGCTCTTGAACATATCCAGCGCCAGCATCACCGCACCAACGGTGATGGCGCTGTCGGCCACGTTGAAGGCCGGGAAGTAATGGCGGTTCTGCCAGTGCACCAGGATGAAGTCGACCACATGGCCCAGCACGATGCGATCGTACAGGTTGCCAATGGCACCACCCAGCACCAGCGCCAGCGCCACGGCCAGCCAGGTCTCGTTGCGCCCCAGGCGCTTGAGCCACACCACCAGTACGGCACTGACCACCACCGCGATCAGGGCGAACAACCAGCGCTGCCAGCCAGCGCCATCAGCAAGGAAGCTGAAAGCGGCGCCGGTGTTATAGGCCAGGGTCCAGCTGAAGTAGTCAGGAATCACCACAATTTGCTGGTACATGGTCAGGGCGTTGTTGAAATACAGCTTGGTGGCCTGGTCGAGGACCAGCACCAGCAAGCTCAGCCAAAGCCATGCAAGGCGCCCGAAGCGCCCCACTGCCGGGTTAGGCATAGTGACGCACCTCGCCCGAGCCGGTCAGGTTGTCGACGCAACGGCTGCAGATTTCCGGGTGCTCCGGGTGGCTGCCGACGTCGGCGCGGAAGTGCCAGCAACGGCCGCACTTGGCGTGGCCGGACTTGACCACTTTCAGCTTGAGGCCTTCGACTTCGGTGGCCACGGCGTCTGCCGGTGCCTGCACGAACGGCACCACGCTGGCGGCCGAGGTGATCAGCACGAAGCGCAGCTCGTCGCCCAGCTTGCCCAGGTCGGCGCTCAGGCCTTCGTCGGCGTACAGGGTGACTTCGGCCTGCAGGTTGCCGCCAATGACCTTGGCGGTGCGCTGGTTTTCCAGCTCCTTGTTGACCGATGCCTTCACCGCCATCACGCGGTCCCAGTAGGCGCGGTCCAGCTCGGTGCCTTCCGGCAGCTCGCTCAGGCCCTGGTACCAGCCGTTGAGCATCACCGACTCGTTGCGCTCGCCCGGCAGGTATTGCCAGATTTCGTCGGCGGTAAACGCCAGGATTGGCGCAATCCAGCGCACCAACGCTTCGCTGATGTGGTACAGCGCAGTCTGGCAGGAACGGCGGGCAACACTGTTGGCGCCGGTGGTGTACTGGCGGTCCTTGATGATGTCGAGGTAGAAGCCGCCCAGCTCCTGTACGCAGAAGTTGTGCACCTTGGAGTAGACGTTCCAGAAACGGTACTCGCTGTAGTGCTCTTCCAGCTCGCGCTGCAGCAGCAGAGTGCGGTCCACGGCCCAGCGGTCCAGTGCCAGCATGTCTTCAGGGGCCAGCAGGTCGCGGGCCGGGTCGAAACCGGACAGGTTGGACAGCAGGAAGCGTGCGGTATTGCGGATACGGCGGTAGGCGTCGGCGCTGCGCTGCAGGATCTGCTCGGAAACCGCCATTTCACCGGAATAGTCGGTGGCCGAAACCCACAGGCGCAGGATGTCGGCACCCAGGGTGTTGTTGACCTTCTCCGGCTCGATGGTGTTGCCCAGCGACTTGGACATCTTGCGGCCGTTTTCGTCCACAGTGAAACCGTGGGTCAGCAGCTCGCGATACGGCGCGTGGTTGTCGATGGCGCAACCGGTGAGCAGCGACGAGTGGAACCAGCCACGGTGCTGGTCGGAGCCTTCCAGGTACAGGTCGGCAACGGGGCCGGTGGCGTGGCCGATGTCGTGCGAGCCACGCAGCACGTGCCAGTGGGTGGTGCCGGAGTCGAACCACACGTCCAGGGTATCGGTGATCTTGTCATACTGAGCCGCTTCTTCACCCAGCAGTTCGACGGCATCCAGCTTGAACCAGGCCTCGATACCTTCTTGCTCGACGCGTTTGGCCACCGCTTCCATCAGCTCGACGGTACGTGGGTGCAGCTCGCCGGTCTGCTTGTGCAGGAAGAACGGGATCGGCACACCCCAGTTACGTTGACGCGAGATGCACCAGTCCGGACGGTTGGCGATCATCGAATGCAGGCGCGCCTGGCCCCAGGCCGGCACGAACTTGGTCTCTTCGATGGCCTTGAGGGCGCGCTCACGCAGCGGCTCGCCGGTGCTCGGCTGCTTGTCCATGCCCACGAACCACTGCGCGGTGGCGCGGTAGATCAGCGGGGTCTTGTGGCGCCAGCAGTGCATGTAGCTGTGGCTGATGGTTTCGGTGTGCATCAGCGCACCGACTTCGCTCAGCTTCTCGACGATGGCCGGGTTGGCCTTCCAGATGAACTGGCCGCCGAAGAATGGCAGCGACTCGACATACACGCCGTTGCTCTGCACCGGAGTGAGGATGTCATCGTTGACCATGCCGTAGCGCTTGCAGGTGACGAAGTCGTCTTCGCCGTAGGCCGGCGAGGAGTGCACAACGCCGGTACCGGCGCCCAGCTCGACGTAGTCGGCCAGGTAGACTGGCGACAGGCGGTCGTAGAACGGGTGCCGGAAGTTGATCAGCTCCAGTGCCGAACCTTGGGCTGTGGCGATGACCGAGCCTTCCAGGTTGTAGCGCTTGAGGCACGACTCGACCAGCTCTTCAGCCAGCACCAGCAGACGCTCACCGGTGTCGACCAGGGCGTACTTGAACTCCGGGTGGATGTTCAGCGCCTGGTTGGCCGGGATGGTCCAGGGGGTGGTGGTCCAGATCACGATGGCGGCTGGCTTGGTCAGCGCATCCAGCCCAAAGGCGGCAGCCAGCTTGGCCTCGTCGGCAACCGGGAAGGCCACGTCGATGGTCTGGGATTTCTTGTCGGCGTACTCGACTTCGGCCTCCGCCAGCGCCGAACCGCAGTCGAAGCACCAGTTCACAGGCTTGAGGCCCTTGAACACGAAGCCCTGCTTGACCATCTCGGCCAGGGCGCGGATTTCACCGGCCTCGTTGGCGAAGTTCATGGTCTTGTAGGGGTTGTCCCAGTCACCCAGCACACCCAGGCGAATGAACTCGGTCTTCTGCCCTTCGATCTGCTCGGCGGCGTACTCGCGGCACAGCTCACGGGTGCGATCGGCAGACAGGTGCTTGCCGTGGGTCACCTCGACCTTGTGTTCGATCGGCAGGCCATGGCAGTCCCAGCCCGGGACATACGGTGCATCGTAGCCGGCCAGGGTCTTGGAGCGGACGATCATGTCCTTGAGGATTTTGTTCAGCGCATGACCGATGTGAATTTTGCCGTTGGCATAGGGCGGGCCGTCGTGCAGGACGAACTTGGGACGATCCTTGCCAATTTCGCGCAGCTTCTGGTACAGGCCAATGCTGTCCCAGCGCTGCAGGATCTGCGGTTCGCGCTGAGGCAGGCCGGCCTTCATGGGGAAGGCGGTGTCCGGAAGGTTAAGCGTGGCTTTGTAGTCGGTCATTTCAGGCTCTTCGTTAGCGGTTGAGCGTGCCAATGTGCACGTGCGGCGGCGATATCCGCATCGATCGCCGACTTCAGCGCCTCCAGGGAGGCGAATCGCTGCTCTTCACGCAGCTTGTGGTGGAACTCCACCGTCAGACGCCGGCCATACAGGTCGCCGGCAAAATCCAGAAGATGAATTTCCAGGTGCGGGCGCCCATCACCGGCAACGGTGGGACGCACGCCAATATTGCCCACACCCGGCCAGGCCTTGCCGTCGACTTCGATGCTGGCCAGGTAGACCCCGGACAGCGGCACGCGGCGGCGCTTGAGCTGGATGTTGGCGGTAGGTGTACCGAGCTGGCGGGCCAGCTTCTGGCCATGCAGCACGCGGCCGGTAATGCTGTACGGGCGGCCCAGCAGGTGCTCGGCCAGCTCGAAATTGCCTTCGGACAAGGCCTTGCGCACTTCGGTGCTGCTGACGCGCAGACCGTCCTGGATCACCGTATTGGCGGCCTCGACGGTGAAGCCGTACTGCTTGCCGGCTTCGATCAGGAAGGCGAAGTCGCCGGCGCGGTCGCAGCCAAAGCGGAAGTCATCACCCACTTCTAGGTGGCGCACGCCCAGGCCGTCGACCAGGATGGCCTTGACGAAAGCGTCGGCGCTGAGCTGGCTCAGGCGCTGGTTGAACGCCAGGCACAGCACCCGGTCGATGCCCTCGGCGGCCAGCAGTTCGACCTTGTCACGCAGACGGGCCAGGCGCGCCGGCGCGGTATCGGGGGCAAAGTACTCGCGTGGTTGAGGTTCGAAAATCACCACGCAGGTCGGCAGGCCCAAGGCCTGGCCGCGCTCGCGCAGGCGCGCCAGGATTGCCTGGTGGCCGCGGTGAACCCCGTCGAAGTTGCCAATGGTGGCGACACAGCCCCGGTGCTCGGGGCGCAGGTTGTGAAGACCTCGAACCAGCTGCATAACGCGCTTCTTGCTCATAAAGTGGCCGATTATAACCACACCCGGGCGCCGGTGACAGGCAGCAACGCCCAAGGGCGGCGTGGAATGCGAAAAACCGACGCCTGACCCACCTGAAGCCTCAGTGCAAGGCCTTGCGGGCGAAATGCCGGGGCCGGAAGCCGCACAGGTACAGGCAGCCGAAATACGTCACGACACCAGCCAGGATCAGTGCGCCAAGCCGCATGAAGCGCTCAAGCATGATGCCCTGCTCCCAGGCCGGCATATAGTGCATGCCCGCCAACAGGACCGCCGACATCAACGCCACTGCCAGAACAAGCTTGAGCAGAAACACTGCCCAGCCTGGCTGAGGCTCGAACAACTGCTGACTGCGCAGCTTCCAGAACAGCAAGCCGGCATTCAGGCACGCACCGAGACTGATCGCCAGCGCCAGGCCGGCATGCGCAAGCGGGCCGACCAGGGCGAGGTTGAACAGCTGGGTACAGAACAGGGTGAAAATCGCGATCTTCACCGGTGTGCGGATATTCTGCTGCGCATAGAAGCCGGGTGCCAGTACCTTGACCAGAATGATCGCCAGCAAGCCTACGGAATAGGCCATTAGCGCCCGCTGGGTCATGGCCGCATCAAACGCGCTGAACTTGCCATATTGAAAGAGCGCAACGGTCAGCGGCTCGGCAAGAATGGCCAACGCCAGGGTGCACGGCAGCACCAGCAGGAAGCACAGGCGCAGGCCCCAGTCGAGGATCCGCGAGTATTCCTCGCGGTCCTTGTTGGCGTAGGTCTTGGCCAGGGTCGGCAGCAGGATGGTGCCCAGGGCCACGCCCAGCACGCCCGACGGCAGCTCCATGAGGCGGTCGGCGTAATACATCCACGACACCGAGCCGGCCACCAGGAAGGAGGCAAAGATGGTGTTGATGATCAGCGAGATCTGGCTCACCGATACCCCAAGAATCGCCGGCAGCATTTGCTTCAGCACCCGCCACACTCCCGCGTCCTTGAGATTCAGACGCGGCAGCACGAGCATGCCGATTTTCTTCAATGCCGGCAGCTGGTACAACAACTGCGCCAGGCCACCCGCCAGCACACCCCAGGCCAGGGCCATGATTGGCGGGTTGAAGTACGGCGTCAGCAGCACGGCAAAGGCGATCATCGCCACGTTCAGCAGGGTCGGGGTGAAGGCCGGTACCGAAAAACGGTTCCAGGTATTGAGGATTGCGCCGGCCAGGGAAGAAAGCGAAATCAGCAATATATAAGGAAAGGTCACCCGCAACAGGGCGGTGGTCAGCTCGTACTTTTCCGCGTTGTCGACAAAACCGGGGGCTGTTGCCCATACCACCCATGGCGCCGCCAGGATACCGATGGCAGTCACCAGGGCGAGGACCAGGGTCAGCAGGCCGCTGACGTAGGCGATGAAGGTACGCGTCGCTTCCTCGCCCTGCTGGGTCTTGTACTCGGCCAGGATCGGCACAAAAGCTTGGGAAAACGCACCCTCGGCGAAAATGCGCCGCAGCAGGTTGGGCAATTTGAACGCGATAAAGAAGGCGTCAGTGGCAACACCGGCACCAAAGATGCGAGCCAGGATGGTGTCACGCACGAAGCCCAGCACCCGGGAAACCATGGTGATCGAGCTTACTGCAGCCAGGGATTTGAGCAGGTTCATCGAAAAGATTCACGCCAAGGGCAGAGGACGCTGCCAGACAGCGTCCGAATGTGCGATACTCCCGCGCCTTCGCAGGGGAGCCAAAAATTCCCGAGTGTACAGGTCGCGCAGCAGAAAGGAATCTTTCCCTCTTGTTGGCGCACCGCTCGGCGGAACCTTGCAGGTGGCCTTGACAATCGATCTACTGATCGGCATGATTCGCGGCCTATTTTGTTTGCTATTTACCTAAAGTCTTTCGAGGAGCTCGACGGTGGCCAACACACCTTCCGCCAAGAAACGTGCAAAACAGGCTGAGAAGCGTCGCAGCCACAACGCCAGCCTGCGTTCCATGGTCCGCACCTACATCAAGAATGTAGTTAAAGCCATTGACGCAAAAGACGCCGACAAAGCGCAAGCCGCTTACGTTCTGGCTGTACCTGTAATCGACCGTATGGCCGACAAAGGTATCATCCACAAGAACAAAGCTGCTCGTCACAAAGGCCGTCTGAATGGCCACATCAAGGCGCTGAAAGAAGCTGCAGCTGCCTAAGCGACGCGCTATTCGAAAAACCGACCCTAGGGTCGGTTTTTTGTTGCCTGCGATTTATGCTTGCGGGCACGGCTCCATGTGGAGCTCGGTCTCTGCAGGAGCGGCCTTGTGTCGCGAAAGGGCTGCAAAGCAGCCCCGGCAATCTCAGCTTCTGCGCTGAGACCGAGGGGCCGCTACGCGCCCCTTTCGCGACACAAGGCCGCTCCCACAAAAAAGCAGGGCCGCAGTTGGCGACCCTGCTTTTACATTACTTGGCTATCTGAATCTTCGGCGCCCACTGCAGCCATTCATCCTCGGCCTTGTCGAACAAGGCAAAGGTCTGCTGCGGCCGGGCCGGGTTGCCCATCTGCTCGCCATCCGGCGTCGCAAAAGCGATACCGCCATCGATCAGGGTTTCCACCGACTCGGTACGCACCGTAGCCCCCTTGAACAGCCCCCAGTCGAAACCGAAGCCACTGCTGTTCCAGAAGCGGCTACCACTGCGTACCAGTGCCGCATAGCGTGGCTCGATGAGGATATGGATCAGCACGCGGTCAGCGCTCTGCCCCAACTCGAAGCCTGTCACCTTGCCGACCGCCACCTCACGGTATGTCACTGGCACACCCGGCTTGATCGATCCACGGCGCGGGGCGCTGAGGGTCAAGGGCAAGCCGACCTCCGGCCCCGTCACTTGCGGGGCATCGGCCAAAGCGATGAAATCGCGCTGAGGGCCACGGTCCTTGGTTGCTGGCTGTACCTCCAGGTACTGCCCGCCGATCAGGGTGTCGAGGTTCTCGGTGCGCACCAGGCCCAATGCCGGCTTGACCACCCAGAACTGCGTACCGGCACGGGCAATACGGTCCGCCGCTTCGGTGATACGTGCCCGCAGCAGCACTGCCTGCAAGTCATTGGTCAGGTCAACGCTTTCGATACTGCCCACATCCAGGCCACGGAAGCGGATCGGCGTACCCGGCTTCAGGCCATCTGCACGGTCTACACGGACGGTGATCAAAGTACCCGCGCGGTTTACCGCCTCCTGGCTGTCATGCAGGCGGAAGCGTGGAATGCGGCGTTTCAGCGCCACATCCGGGCGCGGCGTGTCGAACGCAATACCGCCGGCCATCAGCGTTTGCAGCGACTCACTCTTGATCTTGATGCCCGAGAGGCCGCCCGTCAGGGTGATGCCACTGACGTTCCAGAAGCGCGACGAACCGTTAACCAGTTTTTCGTATTCCTTTTCAATATGCACACCGATCAGGATGCGGTTGCTGTTACGCGCAAACTGATAGCTCTGCACGCTACCCACCTTGACCTGGCGGTACATCACCGGGCTGCCGATCTCCAGCGACCCCAAGGTATCGGCAAACAACACCATGTGCAGCCCCGGCGCCTTGAGGTCGAGCGGCGGCGCCTTGGCGCGGGCCTCGAACTCACGCTCGGGTCGCTCACCCTTCTCCCCCGGGCGTATGGCGATGTAGTTGCCTTTGACCAGCGCTTCCAGGCCAGTGATACCTGCAAGGGAAATGGACGGTTTGACCACCCAGAACTGTGTGCCCTCGACCAGGTAGTCTTCGGTCAGCGGGTCCAGCGTCAGCTCGGCCGATGCGCTGGACAGGTTGTCTTCCATTTTCAGGGCTTTCAGCGAGCCCACCTGGATGCCCTTGTACATGACCGGCGTGCGGCCTGCCTGCAGGCCCTCGTAATCGCTCAGCTTCACCTTGACCCGGATACCTGCCTGGGCTGCATCGAAGTCTTCGTACAGGCGGAACGGCAGGCTCGGATCGGTGGGCGGGCTGTCCTTGCGGTACTCCGGCGTAGCAAAAGCGATACCACCGGCCACGATGCTCGACAGCGACTCGCTGCGCACCTTCACACCCGACAGCGACGCATCAATACTGACGCCGCTGGCGTTCCAGAAACGCGTGTGCTTGCGCACCAGGCTGGCGTAGGCAGGCTCGATGAACACCTTGACCTCGACGGTGCTCTGGTCCTCGGACAGGCGATAGCTCTTCACCCGACCCACCTGGATCTGCTTGTAGAATATCGGGCTGTCACGGTTGAGCGAGCCGAGCCTTTCGGCTTTGAGGGTCAAATGCAGGCCTGGCTCCGAATCCGAGAGCGGCGGCGCCACCTTCAACGCGGTAAAGCGCTTGGTACGCTCCCCCTCGCCCGGGCTGACGGCGATGTAGTTACCCGACACCAGGGTTTCAAGGCCGGTGATACCCGCCAGACTCACACTCGGTTTCACCAGCCAGAAGCGTGTGCCCTTGGTCAGGTGAGGCTCGGCGGCCTTGTTCATCTCGATGGTGGCGATCACCCCCTGGTTGTCGCCCTCGGCATCGAGTACCAGGCTCTTCACTTTGCCTACCGGCATGCCCTTGTAGATGACTTCGGTCTTGTTGGCGACGATACCTTCACCCGACTCGAAGCGGACTTCAATTTCCACGCCGGCCGCGCTGTAGGCCTGCCATGCGAGCCAGCCCCCGATCATCAGGGCGATCAAGGGCAGGATCCAGATGGCCGACCAGTTTGAGGCTGGGCGGGTTTTAGCCGTTGGCAGGTCACTCATGGTCGTCATCCGACTCCGTGTTATCCCAAATCAGTCGGGGATCGAAAGTTAAAGCGGCAAGCATTGTCAGGATCACCACAGTTGCGAAGGCGACAGCGCCCAGGTTGGCTTCGACACTGGCGATTCGGCCGAAATTCACCACTGCCACCAGAATGGCGATGACGAAGATATCGAGCATGGACCAGCGCCCAATGAATTCAATGAAGCGATACATCATTATCCGTTGCCGAGCCGAAAGCGGCTGGTGACGCTGAACGGAGTACAACAGCAAGCCAATGCCCACCAGCTTGAACGTGGGCACCAGGATACTGGCAATGAACACCACGGCGGCAATGGGCACCATACCGTGCTTGAGCAGGGTGATGACGCCGGACATGATCGTGTCCGGGCTGCCCTGCCCGAGTGTACTCACGGTCATGATAGGGAGCAGGTTGGCCGGGATGTACAGGATCGACGCAGCAACCAGCAGCGCCCAGGTGCGCACGATACTGTTAGGGCGGCGAGCATGCACAATGGCGCCGCAGCGCGTGCAGTGCTGCGAAGTGCTATCTGGCACTTGCTTGTTCAGTTCATGACATTCATTGCAGACAAGAATGCCTGCATCAATCGCCCGCATGCAGGTCCTCCCCCGATAGCGCACTCCAGATCTGGTGCGCAGACATCACCACTTCAAGCCACACCTGGACCAATAACAGACTGATGAAACAGAACAACCCCAGGCCCACGGTCAGTTCGGCCAGGTCCACCAGCTTGACGATGGCCACCAGCACCCCCATGAAATAGACCTCGAGCATGCCCCAGTCACGCAAGTGGTGATAGATGCGATAGAACAGCAGGCCGAAGTTACGGCCCATGTTCAAGCGAATACTCAGTAATACCGCCAGCTGGCAGAGCAGTTTTGCCAGGGGGATGGCCATGCTGCAGAGGAACACGACCACCGCTACACCACGCATCTGCGAATTGTACAGGCCGAGTACGCCGCTCCAGACAGTATCGTCCGAGGTCTGGCCAAGCAGGTGCAGCTGCATGATCGGTAGAAAATTGGCAGGTACGAACAGTAACAACGCGGTCAGTACCAGAGCCAGGCTGCGGTTGACTACATTATGCCGATGGGCATAGAGCTCGTAGCCGCAACGTGGGCATTGGGCTTTTTCATCGGGCTTGAGCACAGGCTTACGGAGCAGCAGGTCGCATTCGTGGCAGGCGACAAGCTCGTCCAGCGGCAATTGGGCCAAGGCTTCGTGTTCGTCAGGGTTGGGCATATGGCGCTTCTGGAAAGGTGCGTGGGCCTATTCTAGTGTTCTGGCTCAAATTGTGGGAGGCGACTTACCACAGACCCCTGTAGGAGCAGCCTTGTGCTGCAAAGAGGCCATTGCAGCCGAAGATAATCTTTAGCCTTACCGGCCTCTTCGCAGCACAAGGCTGCTCCTACAGGGGTTCGGGCAGGGCTGAGATTTTTTGCCCACAAAGACAAAACCCCTACCTGCATGCGCAGATAGGGGTTTTGCGAAATGAATCTTGACGATGACCTACTCTCACATGGGGAAACCCCACACTACCATCGGCGATGCATCGTTTCACTGCTGAGTTCGGGATGGGATCAGGTGGTTCCAATGCTCTATGGTCGTCAAGAAATTCTGTAGCCAGAATGTCCAAATGGACAGCCCAGCGAATCCGGATATGTGATATTTGTGGTTCGTTGCGAACTTTCGGTTCGTATCATCTTCACCACCGCAATCTGCGCTAGCAAATTGCTTGGGTGTTATATGGTCAAGCCTCACGGGCAATTAGTATTGGTTAGCTCAACGCCTCACAGCGCTTACACACCCAACCTATCAACGTCGTAGTCTTCGACGGCCCTTTAGGGGATTCAAGATCCCAGTGAGATCTCATCTTGAGGCAAGTTTCCCGCTTAGATGCTTTCAGCGGTTATCTCTTCCGAACATAGCTACCCGGCAATGCCACTGGCGTGACAACCGGAACACCAGAGGTTCGTCCACTCCGGTCCTCTCGTACTAGGAGCAGCCCCTCTCAAATCTCAAACGTCCACGGCAGATAGGGACCGAACTGTCTCACGACGTTCTAAACCCAGCTCGCGTACCACTTTAAATGGCGAACAGCCATACCCTTGGGACCGGCTTCAGCCCCAGGATGTGATGAGCCGACATCGAGGTGCCAAACACCGCCGTCGATATGAACTCTTGGGCGGTATCAGCCTGTTATCCCCGGAGTACCTTTTATCCGTTGAGCGATGGCCCTTCCATACAGAACCACCGGATCACTAAGACCTACTTTCGTACCTGCTCGACGTGTGTGTCTCGCAGTCAAGCGCGCTTTTGCCTTTATACTCTACGACCGATTTCCGACCGGTCTGAGCGCACCTTCGTACTCCTCCGTTACTCTTTGGGAGGAGACCGCCCCAGTCAAACTACCCACCATACACTGTCCTCGATCCGGATAACGGACCTGAGTTAGAACCTCAAAGTTGCCAGGGTGGTATTTCAAGGATGGCTCCATGAGAACTGGCGTCCCCACTTCAAAGCCTCCCACCTATCCTACACAAGCAAATTCAAAGTCCAGTGCAAAGCTATAGTAAAGGTTCACGGGGTCTTTCCGTCTAGCCGCGGATACACTGCATCTTCACAGCGATTTCAATTTCACTGAGTCTCGGGTGGAGACAGCGCCGCCATCGTTACGCCATTCGTGCAGGTCGGAACTTACCCGACAAGGAATTTCGCTACCTTAGGACCGTTATAGTTACGGCCGCCGTTTACCGGGGCTTCGATCAAGAGCTTCGCTTGCGCTAACCCCATCAATTAACCTTCCGGCACCGGGCAGGCGTCACACCCTATACGTCCACTTTCGTGTTTGCAGAGTGCTGTGTTTTTAATAAACAGTCGCAGCGGCCTGGTATCTTCGACCGGCATGGGCTTACGGAGCAAGTCCTTGACCCTCGCCGGCGCACCTTCTCCCGAAGTTACGGTGCCATTTTGCCTAGTTCCTTCACCCGAGTTCTCTCAAGCGCCTTGGTATTCTCTACCTAACCACCTGTGTCGGTTTGGGGTACGGTTCCCAGTTATCTGAAGCTTAGGAGCTTTTCTTGGAAGCATGGTATCAACCACTTCGTCGCCTAAAGGCAACTCGTCATCAGCTCTCGGCCTTGAAATCCCGGATTTGCCTAAGATTTCAGCCTACCACCTTAAACCTGGACAACCAACGCCAGGCTGGCCTAACCTTCTCCGTCCCTCCATCGCAATAACTGGAAGTACAGGAATATTAACCTGTTTTCCATCGACTACGCTTTTCAGCCTCGCCTTAGGGACCGACTAACCCTGCGTCGATTAACGTTGCGCAGGAAACCTTGGTCTTTCGGCGTGCGAGTTTTTCACTCGCATTGTCGTTACTCATGTCAGCATTCGCACTTCTGATACCTCCAGCAAGCTTCTCAACTCACCTTCACAGGCTTACAGAACGCTCCTCTACCGCATCACCAAAAGGTGATACCCGTAGCTTCGGTGCATGGTTTGAGCCCCGTTACATCTTCCGCGCAGGCCGACTCGACTAGTGAGCTATTACGCTTTCTTTAAAGGGTGGCTGCTTCTAAGCCAACCTCCTAGCTGTCTAAGCCTTCCCACATCGTTTCCCACTTAACCATGACTTTGGGACCTTAGCTGACGGTCTGGGTTGTTTCCCTTTTCACGACGGACGTTAGCACCCGCCGTGTGTCTCCCATGCTCGGCACTTGTAGGTATTCGGAGTTTGCATCGGTTTGGTAAGTCGGGATGACCCCCTAGCCGAAACAGTGCTCTACCCCCTACAGTGATACATGAGGCGCTACCTAAATAGCTTTCGAGGAGAACCAGCTATCTCCGAGCTTGATTAGCCTTTCACTCCGATCCACAGGTCATCCGCTAACTTTTCAACGGTAGTCGGTTCGGTCCTCCAGTCAGTGTTACCTAACCTTCAACCTGCCCATGGATAGATCGCCCGGTTTCGGGTCTATACCCAGCGACTAAACGCCCTATTAAGACTCGCTTTCGCTACGCCTCCCCTATTCGGTTAAGCTCGCCACTGAATATAAGTCGCTGACCCATTATACAAAAGGTACGCAGTCACCTAACAAAGTAGGCTCCCACTGCTTGTACGCATACGGTTTCAGGATCTATTTCACTCCCCTCTCCGGGGTTCTTTTCGCCTTTCCCTCACGGTACTAGTTCACTATCGGTCAGTCAGTAGTATTTAGCCTTGGAGGATGGTCCCCCCATATTCAGACAAAGTTTCTCGTGCTCCGTCCTACTCGATTTCATTGATAAGAGATTTTCGTGTACGGGGCTATCACCCACTATGGCCGCACTTTCCAGAGCGTTCCACTAATCTCAAACCAACTTAAGGGCTGGTCCCCGTTCGCTCGCCACTACTAAGGGAATCTCGGTTGATTTCTTTTCCTCAGGGTACTTAGATGTTTCAGTTCCCCTGGTTCGCCTCTTGCACCTATGTATTCAGTACAAGATAACCAGCTTGTGCTGGCTGGGTTCCCCCATTCAGAGATCTCTGGATCACAGTCTGTTTGCCGACTCCCCAAAGCTTTTCGCAGGCTACCACGTCTTTCATCGCCTCTGACTGCCAAGGCATCCACCGTATGCGCTTCTTCACTTGACCATATAACCCCAAGCAATCTGGTTATACTGTGAAGACGACATTCGCCGAAAATTCGCACGTCGCTCTTTCGAGCAGAACTCACAAATTTTACCTTAGCCTGATCCACCAGCAGTGAAACTGGTGTTCAGTCTATTTCTATCACATATCCGAATTTTTAAAGAACGATCTGACAAAAGTCAGAAATCAACATTCNACAATGAATCAAGCAATTCGTGTGGGAGCTCATCAGCAGGCTGATGTCGTCGATTAAGGAGGTGATCCAGCCGCAGGTTCCCCTACGGCTACCTTGTTACGACTTCACCCCAGTCATGAATCACACCGTGGTAACCGTCCTCCCGAAGGTTAGACTAGCTACTTCTGGTGCAACCCACTCCCATGGTGTGACGGGCGGTGTGTACAAGGCCCGGGAACGTATTCACCGCGACATTCTGATTCGCGATTACTAGCGATTCCGACTTCACGCAGTCGAGTTGCAGACTGCGATCCGGACTACGATCGGTTTTGTGAGATTAGCTCCACCTCGCGGCTTGGCAACCCTCTGTACCGACCATTGTAGCACGTGTGTAGCCCAGGCCGTAAGGGCCATGATGACTTGACGTCATCCCCACCTTCCTCCGGTTTGTCACCGGCAGTCTCCTTAGAGTGCCCACCATAATGTGCTGGTAACTAAGGACAAGGGTTGCGCTCGTTACGGGACTTAACCCAACATCTCACGACACGAGCTGACGACAGCCATGCAGCACCTGTGTCAGAGTTCCCGAAGGCACCAATCCATCTCTGGAAAGTTCTCTGCATGTCAAGGCCTGGTAAGGTTCTTCGCGTTGCTTCGAATTAAACCACATGCTCCACCGCTTGTGCGGGCCCCCGTCAATTCATTTGAGTTTTAACCTTGCGGCCGTACTCCCCAGGCGGTCAACTTAATGCGTTAGCTGCGCCACTAAAATCTCAAGGATTCCAACGGCTAGTTGACATCGTTTACGGCGTGGACTACCAGGGTATCTAATCCTGTTTGCTCCCCACGCTTTCGCACCTCAGTGTCAGTATCAGTCCAGGTGGTCGCCTTCGCCACTGGTGTTCCTTCCTATATCTACGCATTTCACCGCTACACAGGAAATTCCACCACCCTCTACCGTACTCTAGCTTGCCAGTTTTGGATGCAGTTCCCAGGTTGAGCCCGGGGCTTTCACATCCAACTTAACAAACCACCTACGCGCGCTTTACGCCCAGTAATTCCGATTAACGCTTGCACCCTCTGTATTACCGCGGCTGCTGGCACAGAGTTAGCCGGTGCTTATTCTGTCGGTAACGTCAAAACACTAACGTATTAGGTTAATGCCCTTCCTCCCAACTTAAAGTGCTTTACAATCCGAAGACCTTCTTCACACACGCGGCATGGCTGGATCAGGCTTTCGCCCATTGTCCAATATTCCCCACTGCTGCCTCCCGTAGGAGTCTGGACCGTGTCTCAGTTCCAGTGTGACTGATCATCCTCTCAGACCAGTTACGGATCGTCGCCTTGGTGAGCCATTACCTCACCAACTAGCTAATCCGACCTAGGCTCATCTGATAGCGCAAGGCCCGAAGGTCCCCTGCTTTCTCCCGTAGGACGTATGCGGTATTAGCGTTCCTTTCGAAACGTTGTCCCCCACTACCAGGCAGATTCCTAGGCATTACTCACCCGTCCGCCGCTGAATCGAAGAGCAAGCTCTTCTCATCCGCTCGACTTGCATGTGTTAGGCCTGCCGCCAGCGTTCAATCTGAGCCATGATCAAACTCTTCAGTTCAATACTGCTTGGGTTTTTAAGAAACCCTAAACTTGGCTCAGCAATCTCAAATGACTATGTGATTTCTCGCATGGTCACTTGTGATGCTGATAATCTTTTTGACTATCAGTCCGTACTCACAAGCACCCACACGAATTGCTTGATTCGATTTGTTAAAGAGCGTTTGGTTAAGAGCTTTTCGTCTCAACCGAGGCGCGCATTCTACGCATTCCTCAGAGCCTGTCAAGCGTTTATTTTGAAGTTTTTTGCGAGAAACTCGTTTAGCTTCAATCACTTAACTCGCTGCGATCTCTCGTAGCGGGAGGTGAATAATACAGCGTTTAGAAGCGCTGTCAACCACCATTTCAACCGCTTGCGATCTTTCGATCGTAGCCCTTTCAACGCCACCTTAACTACTTAACTCATTGAATCTCAAGGAGTTTGTCGTTCCGATGTCGCTGGAAGTGGGGCGCATTATAAGGGGATTCAGAAGGGCGTCAACCTTTAATTTCAAGAAACTGAAATATAAGCAGGGAACACCGTAGAAAGGCCACCAGGTGTCCGCCACAACACAGTCAGCGCCTGTGAGATCGAGCGCCGCCCGCGCGGCGCATCGCGGCGCAAGGCCGCTCCCACATTTGTTTCGGGCCAGTTACTCCTGCCTCTTCCGCACTCGCACCCTGGGTGTATGGCTGGAGATTGCAGTGAAGGGGCGGCGCAACCTTCAATATTGAAGGGAACAAACAAGGGGGCGCGCGCCAATGGCACAGGCTGGACTGGCCCGAAACAAATGTGGGAGCGGCCTTGCGTCGCGATGCGCCGCGCGGGCGGCGCTCGATCTCACAGGCGCCACAAGATCAAAGGCAAGCACCTTTCACAGCCACTACTATCTCGAGACCGACCCTTGGCAGCCCCACCTCACTCTCAAACCGCCCTGCCCTGCTTCCGACCAACCCTCGAAAGCCCCCGCCCAACAGCAGGAATCCGCAGCACCATCAGCACAGCACCAATAAACGCATAGACAGCCCACTCCCGCAGGTCCGAACGCACGATCCACAAAAAGTGCAGCAAGCCCAGCCCAAGAACCAGATACACCAACCTGTGCAGCTTCTTCCACCGCGCCCCCAGCCGCCGCTGGCTATACCGATTCGAGGTAGCCGCCAAGGCCAGCAAGCACAGGAACCCAAGCGCACCCACAATAATGTAGGGCCGCTTACTCAGCTCCACCGCCAACTGCCCCCAATCCAGCCCAAGAATAAAGAACAGGTAACAAAGGATGTGCAGCACTATATAAGCAAACACCCACAACCCCAGCTGCCGACGCACCACGATCCACCCCGACCAGCCCGTCACCTTCTGCAGTGGCGTCATGCTCAAGGACACCAACAGGAAGGTGAGTGCCCCAAGCCCAAGGCGATCCATCATGATCTTCCCGGGGTCAGGCCCCAGCAGGTTCATCGCTGCCTCATATAACCACCACGCCGGGAACAGACATCCCACGACGAAAATAGCCAGGCGAAACCAGGGGTAACGCATCAATAGTTCTTCCGCAGATCGAGCCCGGTATACAGCGACGCCACTTCATCGGCGTAGCCATTAAACATCTGGGTCTCTCGCACATTGGGGCTGAACAACCCGCTGGGCAATCGGCGCTCACGTGCCTGGCTCCAGCGCGGGTGATCGACCGTAGGGTTCACATTGGCATAGAAGCCATACTCATCCGGCGCCAGCCCTTCCCAGGTAGTGCCGGGCTGTTCAGCCACCAAACTGATGCGCACGATCGACTTGATGCTCTTGAAGCCATACTTCCACGGCACCACCAGGCGCAACGGCGCGCCATTCTGGTTCGGCAGTTCGCGGCCATACATGCCTACCGCCAGGATCGCCAAAGGGTGCATTGCCTCGTCCAGGCGAAGCCCCTCTCTATAAGGCCAGTCGATCAGGGCGAACCCCGAACGCTGCCCGGGCATGTGCTGCGGATCCTTCAATGTTTCGAAGCGCACATACCGCGCCTTGGACGTGGGCTCCACCTGCTTGAGCACCTGCGCCAAAGGGAATCCCAACCAAGGGATAACCATCGACCAAGCCTCTACGCAACGCAGCCGATAAATCCGCTCTTCAAGCTGATAAGGCTTGACGAAGTCTTCCAGCGCATAGCGCCCAGGCTTGCCCACCTCACCATCCACCACAACCGACCACGGCTCGGTCTTCAGGCTATCGCCATTGGCTGCCGGGTCACCCTTGTCGGGCCCGAACTCGTAAAAATTGTTGTAATGGGTGGCATCCTTGAACGGCGTGATCGCCTCGTCCTTCACCGTCATCGCCTGCCAGCGCGTGGCAGCGAGCTTGTCGGCGAACCAGGCTGGCGCGGTGCCGGCCTGCACATCGGCATAACGCGAGACTTCTGCAGCCCCAGCCCCGCCTGGCAGGGCGCCCAGCGCCAGACCGGCCAACGAGCCACCCAGCAATGTGCGACGGGAAAGGTAGATGCCTTCTGGCGTGATCTGCGAGGCCTTGCACTCGGAAGACCTGGGAAGCTTGATGAGCATGGGCGGCTCCATAGCACTGGGTAACGGATGTACCAGTATGACTATGGAGCCGGAAGGTTATTCCAGCGTTAAGCGATTTTCACGCTTTGCGCCGGCGCGCCTTCAGCAGGAACTGGATCGGACCAGATGCCGCATAGGCGAGGAAGATCAGCAGCAGGATGCGCGGCGGGTCGCTGAACACGACGGCAAATACCAGCACCACGGCAAGGATGGCCACGAACGGCACGCGCCCCTTGAGGTCCAGCTCCTTGAAGCTGTTGTACTTGATATTGCTGACCATCAGCATGCCGGCAGCCGCTACCAGCAGCGCCACCAGGAACGACAGCTTGGAGCCCTGAATGCCGTAATCGCTGAACGCCCACACGGTACCCGCCACCACCCCTGCGGCAGCCGGGCTGGCCAGGCCGATGAAGTAACGCTTGTCGGCAGTGCCGACCTGGGTATTGAAGCGTGCCAGACGCAACGCGGCACCGGCCACATAAATGAAGGCGACCATCCAGCCGACCTTGCCCATGTCACCCAGCGCCCAGCCAAATGCCAGCAAAGCAGGGGCCACGCCGAAGGCAACCATGTCCGACAGCGAGTCGTACTCGGCACCGAAGGCACTCTGGGTATTGGTCATGCGTGCAACGCGGCCGTCCAGGCCATCGAGCACCATGGCCACGAAGATGGCGATGGCGGCAAAGGCGAAGTACTTGCTCGCCTCGCGCGGGTCACCGGCACTCAGGGCGCTCTGTGCGCTCATCGAGCTGATGATGGAATAGAAGCCGGCAAACAGGTTGGCGGTGGTAAACAGGTTGGGCAGCAGGTAGATGCCGCGGTGGCGCACCTTGCGGCCTTCGGCGTCATGCCCTTCTTCAACGTGCTCATCGACAGGTAGCAGGCTTTCGGCGTCGGAGGGCTTGTTCGGCTCTTCGGGACGTTCGCTCATAAAGGGTACCTTGCAACAGGATGGAAAATGTTCGACACGGGCCCGCGAAACAGGTTCTGACAGCAGGCCACTGGTCTGCTTTATACCAGAAGCGGGCTCCCAGAACGAAAAAACGCGGCCGAAGCCGCGTTTTTCATCTATCGATAAGACTTAGTTCTTGGTCTTGTCGACGATTTTGTTAGCCGAGATCCACGGCATCATCGAGCGCAGTTGCTCGCCGATGATTTCGATACCGTGAGCGGCGTTGTTGCGGCGCTTGGCGGTCATCGATGGGTAGTTGGTAGCACCTTCGGAGATGAACATCTTCGCGTACTCGCCGTCCTGGATGCGCTTCAGAGCGTTGCGCATGGCCTTGCGGGATTCTTCGTTGATGACTTCCGGGCCGGTAACGTACTCACCGTATTCGGCGTTGTTGGAGATCGAGTAGTTCATGTTGGCGATGCCGCCTTCGTACATGAGGTCAACGATCAGCTTCAGTTCGTGCAGGCACTCGAAGTAGGCCATTTCTGGCGCGTAGCCAGCTTCGACCAGGGTTTCGAAACCGGCTTTGACCAGCTCGACGGTACCGCCGCACAGAACGGCCTGCTCACCGAACAGGTCGGTTTCAGTCTCGTCCTTGAAGGTGGTTTCGATGATGCCGGTACGGCCACCACCAACGCCCGAAGCGTAAGACAGGGCGACGTTCTTGGCATTGCCCGAAGCGTCCTGGTAGATAGCGATCAGGTCAGGGATGCCGCCGCCTTTGACGAACTCGGAGCGAACGGTGTGGCCCGGGGCCTTCGGTGCGATCATGATCACGTCGAGGTCGGCACGCGGAACAACCTGGTTGTAGTGGATCGAGAAGCCGTGGGAGAAGGCCAGGGTAGCGCCCTTCTTGATGTTCGGCTCGATCTCGTTCTTGTACAGCGCGCCCTGGAACTCGTCCGGGGTCAGGATCATGACCAGGTCAGCCGCAGCGACAGCGGTTGCAACGTCGGCAACTTTCAGGCCGTGGGCTTCAGCCTTGGCAACGGTAGCCGAACCTTTACGCAGACCGACGGTAACGTCTACACCGGAGTCCTTCAGGTTGCACGCTTGAGCGTGGCCCTGGGAGCCGTAACCGATGATGGCGACTTTCTTGCCCTGGATGATGGAAAGGTCGCAGTCTTTATCGTAGAAAACTTTCATGAAATACCCCTGGTTATATCTCGGCCCCTGCGGAGCCATCGCTAATTTTTGAATTTAGATGCTGAGCACTTTGTCGCCACGGGCAATGCCGGTAACGCCGCTGCGCACGGTTTCGAGAATCGATGCAGTGCCGATCGCCTGGATGAAGCTGTCCAGTTTGTCACTGGTGCCGCTCAGCTGCACGGTGTACACGCTGGCGGTCACGTCGACAATCTGGCCACGGAAGATATCCGTGGTGCGCTTGATCTCGGCGCGCTGGGCACCGGTGGCCTTGACCTTGACCAGCATCAGTTCGCGCTCGATATGAGCGCTTTCCGACAGGTCGACAAGCTTGACCACTTCGACCAGCTTGTTCAGGTTCTTGGTGATCTGTTCGATCACTTCGTCATGGCCAACGGTGGTCAGCGTCAGACGCGACAGGGTCGGGTCTTCGGTCGGCGCCACGGTCAGGCTTTCAATGTTGTAGTTGCGCTGGGAGAACAGGCCGACCACACGGGACAACGCACCTGGTTCGTTTTCCAGCAGCAGGGAAATGATGTGCCGCATATCAGGTACGCTCCGTCTTGCTCAGCCACATGTCACGCATCGAGCCATCCTTGATCTGCATCGGATAGACGTGCTCGCTGCGGTCAACCGCGATGTCGATGAACACCAGGCGGTCCTTCATCGCAAACGCTTCTTCCAGCTTCGGCTTGAGGTCCTTCAGGCTGGTGATGCGGATACCCACATGGCCATAGGCCTCGGCCAGCTTGATGAAGTCAGGCAGCGACTCGACGTACGAGTGCGAGTGACGACCGTTGTAGGCCATGTCCTGCCACTGGCGGACCATGCCCAGCACACCGTTGTTCAGGTTGACAATTTTCACCGGCAGGCCGTACTGCATGCAGGTGGACAGCTCCTGGATGTTCATCTGGATGCTGCCTTCGCCGGTCACGCAGGCAACGTCCTGGTCCGGGAAGTTGAGCTTCACGCCCATCGCCGCCGGGAAGCCGAAGCCCATGGTGCCCAGGCCACCGGAGTTGATCCAGCGGTTCGGCTTGTTGAAGCGGTAGTACTGCGCCGCAAACATCTGGTGCTGGCCCACGTCGGAGGTCACAAAGGCATCGCCATTGGTCACTTCGCACAGGGTCTCGATGACTTTCTGCGGTTTGATGACGTTGCCATCGCCCTTGTCGTAAGGGAACAGCTCGCCATCGCCACGCCATTCGTCAATCTGCTTCCACCAGGCATCCAGCGCCGCCTTGTCAGGCTGCTCGCCGATTTCCTTGAGGATGCCGAGCATTTCGCTGAGCACGCTGTCGACCGGACCAACGATTGGCACGTCGGCTTTGATCATCTTGGAGATCGACGCCGGGTCGATGTCGATGTGGATGATCTTGGCGTTCGGGCAGAACTTGGCCGGGCCGTTGACCACACGGTCGTCAAAGCGTGCGCCCACAGCGAGGATCACGTCGGCATTGTGCATGGCCATGTTGGCGGTGTAGCTGCCGTGCATGCCAAGCATGCCGAGGAACTGGCGGTCAGTACCCGGGAAGCCACCCAGCCCCATCAGGGTGTTGGTGACCGGCAGGTTCAGCGACTTGGCGATTTCGGTCAGGGCTTCGGAGCCACCGCCCAGAATCACGCCACCACCGGAGTAGACGATCGGGCGCTTGGCAGCCAGGAGCATCTCGGCAGCCTTGCGGATCTGGCCAGAATGGCCACGGACCGCCGGGCTGTAGGAACGCAGCTTGACCTTTTTCGGATAGACGTATTCGAACTTCTCGGCCGGGTTGGTCATATCTTTTGGAATGTCGACCACGACCGGACCTGGGCGACCGGATTGCGCCAGGTAGAAAGCTTTCTTGAGGACTTCAGGGATCTCGGTCGGGTTCTTGATCATGAAGCTGTGCTTCACGATCGGCCGCGAGATACCAATCATGTCGGTTTCCTGGAAGGCATCGGTACCCACCATGGTGCTAGGCACCTGGCCGGACAGGATGACCATCGGAATCGAATCCATGTAGGCGGTGGCAATGCCGGTAATGGCATTGGTCGCGCCCGGGCCGGAGGTTACCAGCACCACACCGGCCTTGCCGGTGGCGCGGGCATAGCCGTCCGCCATATGGGTTGCCGCCTGCTCGTGACGAACCAGGATGTGTTCCACTTCCGGTTCTTTGAACAGCGCGTCGTAAACATGCAGGAGAGCACCACCAGGGTACCCGTAGATGTGCTTAACGCCTTCGTCACGCAAAAAGCGGACGACCATCTCAGCGCCAGATAAAAGCTCCACGTTGTTCACCTCTAAAACGCCAGAATACCGTCCCTAGTGGACGGGTCTTAATAGGTTTACTGCCAAGCAGAGCATGAGCGAAAACGTCAGCACTGACTGAGCAAGTATTGGGAGCACCCCAGAGTGTTGCGGGGTTTTCCCACCCAGCGCGAGGTAACGCGTTGCGGGGTGTAACAGGTCGGCGCGGGTGTGCACCTCATGATCTGCCTAGCGGGTCTGCTTCTGGCAGTCCCTCTACAGCGGAAGTTGGATTCTTGTGATTCGGCGCCAACATGTCAAGAAAAATTATTGCCAATTTTTCCCCAAGATGAATTCCTGCCACCACTAAAAATCGCTTCAGCAGCAGAATAAATAAGATTTCCACAAAAAAGGGCCACAATCTGCGGCCCTTGAAGGAAAAACTGAAGAAATCAGGCGGAAGGAGCGATCAATTGGTCAAATGCTGCCAACAGTCGGCGCAGCTCACGACTTTGCTCCGGCCGGTCGGTAAACACGGTCTCGGCCATGACCAGGATGCTGGAGGCGTTGGGCAGGGGATGGCCCAGCTCGATGATGATCTTCATGCGCGGCAGGAAAATCCATTGCAGCCACTGCTCGAAACTGAGGGTATCGACAGCGAACGGCACAGTACTGGCCAATGCCTCGTCGCTGGGTGGCTCGTCATCCCACCACCCCTGCACCACCAGTTCACGTTCGATCAGCAACAGGTGGTCGGCAATATCCAGAATACGTTGCTCGATCATCACGAATTGACCCGTGCCTTCTGCCGGGCCAGTGCTGCGCCAGCACTGTCACCTTGCTTTTCACGGGCCTGGGCGATGGTGTTCCATAGCTCGGCCTGCAGGCTTGGCCGGCCGTTGGCGTAAGTCAGGGCGCGACGCGCCAACTGTTCGGCCTGGGCGGCATCACCCTGCGACAGGCGTACCTGGGCCAGGCGGTACAGCACTTGCGGCTCGCGCGGGGCAATGCGCTGGGCACGCTCAAGGCTCGAAGCAGCGCCGTTGAAGTCACCACTGCCCTGCTGGGTCTGCGCGGTGGTCAACAGGGCCAGCACCGGGCCATCTAGCTGCTCGTCGGCCGACAGACCACCGGCAGCGGTGCTGCTGCGCGGAATACCGGTTGGCGCGCTGGTGCTTGCCGGGGCGCTGTTCATGGCCGCGATGTCGAACGGCTCGTCGGCGATCGGGTTCGGGTTTGTGGTCATCGGCGCCGAACTGACCGGGCCCGGGGTAATCGGGCCAGGCGTGATAGGCGAGGTGCTGATCGGTGCCGCGCCATTGGCAGCCGGGAACGTCTGGATACCTGAAGCGCCAGCGCCCTGCGGAATCATCACGGTAACACCGGAGTCTTCGGGCAGCGTCTGCGCTTGCGCGGTGCCCGTGTTATAGCCACCCGCCGAGCGGTTAGCCGTCACGCGCTCGCTGTTGGACACGCGGGTGCTCGAATCGACCACCGGTATATTGCCGCGCGGGACGCTTGAGCACCCCTGGAGCACAGCCAACGCCGTCACGGCAGGAAACAGCCACTTGTTCACGTCACACCTCATCAATGCAGCCTGTGCTTAATTCATCCAGCCTTTGACCCAGTCCATGACCGACTCGGCAGGATTCTGCTCGCCGCCACAGGTCGCACCGGCGGGCGGTTCACTCCCGCGAATATACGGCATCTGCACCGCTCCCGGACAGCTGGCATCAGACCCATGGCCAGTGTAAGGGTCGATCCAGGCCTGCACCACGTTGTCCGGTTGCGGCATGTCCAGCGGCAGCGGGTCGGCCTTTTTCATGAAACTGGTCCATACCTGCAGGGCACCGGTGGCACCGGTAAAGGGTGTTTTGCCGTTATCGTCACGGCCCATCCACACCACGGCCAGCAGGTCCTGGCTGAAGCCGGAGAACCAGCTGTCGCGCGAGTCGTTACTGGTACCGGTCTTGCCCGCCAGGGTCAGCGAGCGCGGCAAGGTGTTGTACACCGAGCGCCCGGTACCTTCGCGCATGACCCGCTGCATGGCGTTCTGCACCAGGTAGATGGCGCCCGGGTCGAAGGTTTGCTGGATCTGGAACGGGTAGCGCTTGAGCGGCTCGCCTTCGGCAGTCAACACGCTGCGGATACCGCGCATCGGGGTGTTGAAACCGCCGTTGGCGATGGTCTGGTACATGGTTGCAACCTGCATCGGCGACATGCCACCAGCACCCAGCAGCATGGCCGGGAAGGCTGGCCAGTCGACATTTACCCCTAGCCGGCCAATGGTCTTGATCACATTGGGCACGCCCACTTCCAGGCCAAGCTTGGCAGTCGAAAGGTTGTACGAGTTGGCAAGCCCCTGATACAGATAGATGGTGCCATGCGGTCGACGGTCGTAGTTTTGTGGGCGCCAGACCTGACCATCGGCACCCTTGACCGAAAATGGCTCATCCTGCACCCAGCTGGTCAGGGTGTACTTGCTCGGCTGCTCCAGCGCAGTCAGGTACACCGACGGTTTTACCAGCGAGCCGATCGGCCGCACAGCATCAATGGCCCGGTTGAAACCGGCGAAGCCTGCCAGGCGGCTGCCGATCAGCGCCTGTACCTCACCGGTTTCCGGGTTGGTCACGACCATTGCCGATTCCACCTCGTCAGCACCCTTGCGCCCCGACAGGCGCTTGAAGGTCTCGCTCATCGAAGTTTCGGCCTTCATCTGCAGGATCGGGTCGAAGCTGGTGAAAATACGCAGGCCTTCTTCAGTCAAGTCTTCGTCGCGGTAGTCCTGGCGCAGTTGACGCTTGACCAGGTCGAGGAAGGCCGGGAACGAGCTGTCAGCCAGGCTGCCGCGCTTGGTCACGCCCAGCGGCATCTTCTTCGCTGCATCAACTTCCGCCTGGCTGGCCACGCCTTGCTCGGCCACCAGGTCGAGCACCAGGTTGCGGCGAGCCAGGGCACGGTCAGGGTAACGCCGCGGGTTGTAGTAGGACGGGCCTTTGACCATGCCTACCAGCAGGGCGATCTGGTGCAGTTTCAGCTCAGACAGCGGTTGGCTGAAGAAGAACTGGCTGGCCAGACCGAAACCGTGAACTGCACGTTGGCCATCCTGACCGACGAACACCTCGTTGAGGTAGGCCTCGAGAATCTCGCGCTTGTCGTAATGCAGCTCAAGCAGCATCGCCATCATTGCCTCGGTCAGCTTTCGGCTGAGGCTGCGCTCACTGCTGAGGTAGAAGTTCTTCACCAGCTGTTGGGTCAGGGTACTGCCCCCCTGGCGCATGGACCCCGACGATGTGTTGACCCACATTGCCCGGGCGATGGACTTGGGCGACACGCCGTAGTGGCTGTAGAAGTCGCGGTCTTCGGTCGCTACCAGTGTTTCGAGCAGGTACTTGGGTACCTGATCGATCTTGATCAGGATGCGGTCTTCGAGGTTCTTCGGGTAGATGCCGCCGATCATCAGCGGCTCCAGCCGCACCACGTCGAGCGCCTTGCCGTTGGCCGCAGAAAGGCCCGCCACGTAATCGCCGGAGAAGCGCACGCGCACGAACTGCGCCGGTTCCATCCCCTCGTAGAACTGGAAGCCACGGGTGTTGAGGTCGACGGTATTGCCGTTGACGGCCGCCGCACCTGGGCCGTTGGCCGCGCTCTCACGCCGGTAGCCGAGCGCATCGAGTTCGGTAAGGAAGTCGTTTTTGCTCAGTTTTTGACCAGTAAAGAGCTCCAGCGGCCGGGCATACACCTTGGCCGGGATGGTCCAGCGCTTGCCGGAGAACTTCTCCTGCACGACAGCATCGAGGTAAACCGCGAAGCCGGCAACGATCACCAGGCCTACCAGGCTGAGCTTCAAAGCCCAGCCCAGCCAGGCGCGAGAACGGCTGGTCGAGGGTTTCTGAGGGGTACGAGGATTTCGAGATCGGGTCATGGCGGCGGATTATACGCACTTTATAAAGGCTGGGCAGACGGCCCAGCGGTAGGCAGGGACGGCACCATTGACCATAATGGCGCATTCGAATTCCCTGCCCCGGAAGGATTTGCCGTGAGCCAAGCTCTTATCACTGCGTTGCAGAACCCCGCCCTGTACCCTCACCCCGTGGATGGGTTCCAGCTCATCGAGACGCATATCTCCTGGGTGCTGCTCACCGGCGAGTACGCCTACAAGATCAAGAAACCGATGAACTTCGGCTTCCTCGATTTCACCGAACTGGGTCAGCGCCAGCATTTCTGTAACGAAGAGTTGCGCCTGAACCAGCGCATGACCGATGGCCTGTACCTGGAGGTATTGGCGGTGACCGGTAGTGTCGAAGCGCCGCAGATCGGTGGCGACGGCGAGGCCATCGAATACGCGCTGAAGATGCGCCAGTTCCCTCAGGGGCAGATGCTCAGCACCCTGCAGGCCAATGGTGAACTGAATGCCGCGCACATTGACCAGATGGCCCGGCAAATTGCCGAGTTTCACCTGCAGACCCCCAAGGTATCTGCCGAGCAGCCCTACGGTTCGCCTGAAAGCGTCATGGCCCCGGTCGAGCAGAACTTCGAGCAGATCCGCCCATTCCTCAGCGACAAGGCCGACCTGCTGCAACTGGACAACCTGCAGGCGTGGGCGCGGAGCAGTTTCGAGCGGCTGCAAGGCCTGTTCGCCTCGCGCAAGGCCAATGGCTTTACCCGCGAGTGTCATGGCGACATCCACCTGGGCAACGCGACCCTGATCAACGGCCAGGTGGTGATCTTCGACTGCATCGAGTTCAACGAACCGTTCCGCATGACCGATGTCTGGGCCGACACCGGCTTCCTCGCCATGGACCTGGAAGATCGCGGCCTCAAGTGCCTGGCACGACGTTTCATCAGTCAGTACCTGGAGCTGACCGGCGATTATGAAGGCCTGGAGGTGCTCAACTTCTACAAAGCCTATCGCGCCCTGGTACGGGCCAAGGTCGCGCTGTTCAGCATGCCGGCCAATGCCGATGGCGTGCAGCGGGCCACTACCCTGCGCACCTACCGCAACTACGCCAACCTGGCGGAAAGCTACAGCGCCATCCCTTCGCGGCTGCTGGCCATCACCCATGGTGTCTCGGCAGTGGGCAAGAGCCACGTGGCAATGCGCCTGGTCGAGGCCTTGGGCGCCATTCGCGTGCGCTCCGACGTCGAGCGCAAGCGCCTGTTCGGCGATCAGCCGCACGACCACGCCGGCCAACTCACTGCAGGCATTTATGACCCGGATGCCAGTGCCGCCACCTACCAACGTTTGCATGAAGTGGCAGCCACCGTTTTGCGCGCCGGCTTCCCGGTGGTGCTGGATGCCACCTACCTCAAGCGTGAACAGCGCCAGGCTGCTGCAGACGTCGCCAGCCAGACCGGTGTGCCGTTCCTGATCCTCGACTGCCACGCACCCGAGGCCGTCATCGCCAGCTGGCTGGAGCAGCGTCAGGCCGAAAACACCGACCCCTCCGATGCCACCCTGGATGTGGTCAAGGCCCAGCAGGCGAGCCGTGAAGCGTTGGATGCGCAGGAGCTGGTGCAGAGCACACGGGTCGATACCCAGGATGCTGGCAGCATGGACCAGGTGATCGAGCAGATTCGCCAGCGGTTGCCAGGCCTGTAAGTTCGCCGTTTTCCTGTACCGGCCCTATCGCCGGGGAACCA
>NZ_JBNRIK010000028.1:0-19545 GCF_053557975.1 Pseudomonas sp. XP2 | reverse complement strand
AAAGGCAGTTCATCGCCCCCGATGGCAAAAGGCCGCGCATTTCTTAACCCCCGCTACACTCCTCTCTGACCTGCTCGCGATTTATCCTCCAATCCACGTTCAGCCATCGCAAGGAGGCTCGATGAACGATGAATTGCAGCACCTGAAGAACCTTGGCAAGACCTCTGCGCAGTGGCTGCATGCCGCCGGCATCCACAGCGCATCGGATCTGCGTCGCCTGGGTGCGGTGGGTGCCTACCAGGCCGTCAAGACACGAGGGTTCCGCGCCTCCAAGGTGCTGTTGTACGCCATTGAGGGCGCCTTGCTGGACATGCACTGGAACGATTTGCCGCTCGAACGCAAAGAAGCGCTCAATCAACAACTGGACGCGAAAAATCCTACGCAAAAAAATCCAAAATAATCGTGGGGAAGGGATTGACGCCTGAATGAGAATTGTTATGATTATCACAACTGGTCGCGAGACTGGTTGGATAACCTAAGAGCCCCTGGTTCGGACTCTCAGATTATCTCCTCATCAGGCTAATCACGGTTATTGACCCGGCATTTTGCCGGGTCTTTTTTTGCCTGGGGGTTTGTGCCGCCTGGCCCACACTACTGGCGAAACTGCGCGCAGTAATCCTGCTCCGGCATCGCCGCGGTGTACCACACGTAATCAGCCTGGCCTGGCTCAACCTGCTCGCCCACCTCGGCCAGCAGCAATACCTTGGTCTCCCCCGACGCCGACGCCCCCAGATCTGCCAGGTGCAAGGGTATGCCCAGGTCCTTGCGCACGTGATAGGCCCCGGCAAACAGCAACGCTGGCTGCGGCGCGGACAGCAACCGCTCGGCCATGCGCCGGTCGCGCTGCTGCTGCACGGCCAGCATCGCCGGCAACTGGCTTTCCGGCAGCATCCCACAATGGCCCGCGCGTACCTGCTCGAGCAAAGCAGCCTTTACCGCCGGTGCATTGGACCTTTTGCCAGTCAGCGGGGCTGGCTGTCGATAGGCCTGACGCATCTCACCAGGCGACAGGTTGGCAGCCAGCAGTTGCACTCGGTCCTGCAAGGCCTCACGCACTATCGGCCCGTACAGCTGCCAATCCCACCCTTCCTGCCAGGCCAGCGCCTTGGGCAAGTTCGCCGGCAGCGGCTGCCCCTGAACCTTGTCGACCAGCGGTTGCTGCTCAGGCTGCAGCATTTCCAGCAGGAGACTGCCTTGCACGCGGTTCCCCTGCATCGCCCGTAGCAGCCAGAGTTGCAACGCGTGATGGTCCGGGTTGTCATGTTTTTCGCCCACCAGCACGCGAGGGGTGCCTGCCAGGCGCTGCACCAGTTGCTCAGGGCTGATCGCCCGGCCACTGGCAAGATCGATGATGTGCCCCAACTCGGCATGCGTGCGCCCTTCACTGCTCTGCCAGGAGGGCAGTGGCGGCAGGCTGGTCTGGCAGCCGCCCAGTGACAACATCAGGCAAAGCGAGAAACCCGACAGCAGCAGATGACGCATCGACAATGCCTCCTAGCGTGTGATGATCAGTGGGTGCCCACGCTCTGGGTGCGCCTGCACCAGTACGTCGATACCGTACACCGCCTTCAGTGCCGCTGGCGTCAATACCGCTTCGGGCGTGGCAAACGCATGGCAGCGCCCCTGCTCCAGCAACAGGATACGGTCACAGTAGCGCGCAGCCAGATTCAGGTCATGCAGGATCACCAGCACCGCAGCGCCGCGGTCGGCGAAGCGGCGCACGGATTCAAGGGTAGTGTGCTGGTGCAGTGGGTCGAGCATCGAGGTCGGTTCGTCGAGCAGCAGCGTGGCCCCCTCCTCGCCCGGCCATAGCTGGGCCAGCACGCGGGCCAGGTGCACCCGCTGGCGCTCGCCACCGGAGAGCGCCAGGTAACTGCGCCCCACCAGGTGCCAGGCATCCGCCGCCTGCAACGCCGCTTCGACAATTTGCGCATCGCGCTGCTGCCCGGTGCCATGAGGCATGCGCCCCATGCCCACCACTTCCTCGACCCGGAACGAGAAGCCCAGGCTGGACACCTGTGGCAACACTGCCAGGCGCCTGGCCCGCTCCTGCCCAGGCCAATCGGTGAGGGGCCGGCCCTGCAACGTCACCCGCCCTCGCTCGGGCGCCAGCTCACCACACAACACACCCAGCAGGCTGCTCTTGCCGGCACCGTTGGGGCCGAGCACACCCACCACCTGCCCCGGGCTCAGTTGCAGGTGAATGTCGTGCAGCACTTCGTTGCTCCCCCGACGCAGGTGCAGGCCTTCGACTTGCAACATCAGCTGCGCCCTCTTATCAGCAGGACCAGAAAGAACGGCGCACCGATGAAGGCCGTGACAATACCAATCGGCAACTCGGCAGGTGCCAGCAGCAGCCGCGCCGCCAGGTCGGCGAACAGCATCAGCACGCCCCCGGCCAGCAACGAGGCCGGTAGCACCACGCGGTGATCAGGCCCGGCCAGCAAGCGCACCAGGTGCGGCACCACCAGGCCGATGAAACCGATCAGCCCTGCTGCTGCCACTGCCGCACCTACGCCCAGCGCCGTGCAGAACACCAGCTCGCGCTTGAGTCGCTCCACGTCAACGCCCAGGTGGCGCGCCTCCGACTCACCCAGTAACAGGGCATTCAGCGCCTTGGCCCGGCGCGGCAGCCACACCGCTACCCCCGCCGCCACCAGTAGCAACGGCCACAGCCGTTCGTAGCTGGCACCGTTCAGGCTGCCGAGGTTCCAGAATGTCAGTGTGCGCAGGGTGGCGTCGTCGGCCAGGTAAGAGAACAGCCCAACGGCCGCGCCGCCCAGCGCAGTCATGGCCACGCCCGCCAGCAGCATCGTGGCAACGTTGGTCTGGCCATCGCGCCGCCCCAGTCGGTAGACCAACGCGGTCACCCCAAGCCCCCCGACAAAAGCGCAGAACGACAACAGATAGGGCGCGAAAGCGTCCGGCATGCCGCCAAACCAGGCACCACCGACAATGGCGACCGCTGCACCCATCGCCGCCCCAGCGGCAACCCCCACCAGCCCTGGATCGGCCAGCGGGTTGCGGAACAGCCCCTGCATGGCCACGCCGGACAGCGCCAGCACCGCGCCCACCGCCAGCCCGAGCAAGGTACGCGGCAGGCGGATCTGGCCCAGGATCATCTCGGCCTGCTGCAGGCCGTCAGCCGCAATCGGCAGCCCCAACAGGCGCAGGCCGGCGCGCAGGGTGTCGAACAGCGGCAGGCTGACCGGCCCCAAGGCCAGCGACAACCACACCGCCAACAGGCACAGCAGACTAAGGCAAATGAACAACGTACGTGGCTGGACCCGCTGTTTCATTGCGCGAAGCTGGCCTGGGCCGCCGGGTAGAAGGTGGCTGCCAGCGACTGCAAGGTCGATGGCAGGCGTGGGCCAAGCCCGCCTACCAGCAGCGTCGGGTCCAGTGACACCAGGCGTTTCTCACGCACAGCCCGCGAGGCAGCCAGCGCGGGGTTTTCTTTCAACAGCGCCTGCAAGGCCTGCTCATCGGCCAGCGCCCGGTCGGAAAACACGATCACATCCGGGTCCAGCGCCGCCAAGGCTTCGTTGGAGAAGTTCTTGTAGCCTTGATGTTCTGCAAGGTTGTGCCCACCCGCCTGGCCCAGCAGCCAGTCACCCGCAGTGCCCTGCCCGGCGATCAGCGGCTTGGCCCCGGCATGGCCGACCAGCAGTAGCACCCCAGGTGCCTTTTGCCCTGCCTGAGCCTGCTTGACCTTGGCCTGCACCGCCTCGATCTGCTGGTGGTAGCCCGCCGCCAACGCCGAAGCTTGCTGCTCTGCGCCAAGCAACTGCCCCAGATGCTTGAGGTTTTCATCCACCGCCGCCAGTTCGGCCTTGCTGGAGAACAACTCCACCTGCACACCGGCCTTGCGAATTTGCGCCAGTACCGGCGGCGGGCCCATTTCCTCGGTGCCCACCAGTACATCCGGGCGCAGGCTGAGAATGCCTTCAGCGGACAACTGCCGCTGGTAACCCACGCTGGGCAGTGATTTCAGCGATGCCGGGTGCTGGCTGGTGGTGTCCACACCGACAAGCCGCGCTTCGCCGCCCAATGCAGTTATCCACTCGCTCAGGGCGCCACCCGCGCTGACCCAGCGTTGCGGCAACTCGGCCGCCAGGGCCGTGGTGGAGAGCACAAGGCTTGCGCAGAGGGCGAGCAAGGCGACTGGACGGCGCATCATGGGGTTCCTTCTGAAGGCGAGCCGCGCGCCTTGTGGCGGGCGACAGAACTGCGCACCATAGGGGCCAGGCGCAGCGAATGCGGGCAATTTGATAATTATTCGCATTGACGCGTCAAGTCATCATCTGTTTCATGAGTCGTCCTCGCCATGCACTTGCTCTGTACCTCCCACACCCTGGCCGAAGGCCAAAGCCGCGCCTTCAGCGTAGACGGCCTCGAACTGTTCGGCGTGCGCCGCCAGGGCCAGGTGTACCTCTACCGCAACCGGTGCCCGCACCGCAGCATCCCGCTGAACTGGACGCAAGATGCCTTTCTCGATGACAGCGCCAGCCTCATCCACTGCGCCCACCATGGCGCGCTGTTCCTGATTGAAAGCGGCGAGTGCGTAGCCGGCCCTTGCGAGGGTGAGCAACTGCTGGCCCTGGGCTGTCACGAAGACAGCCAAGGCATCTGGCTCACGGCGTAAGCAGCACCGGCAGGCGGCAATCAATAACAATGCCTTCGGCGCTCAGGCGGGTGCCGTAGGCCAGCACCTCCACCCCGTCCGCCACCGCCGCACGCAGGGCCTGGGCATAGGCTGCGTCGATTTCCTCAGCTGGGCGTACGGCATTGATGCCAGTCAGGTTCACGCAGTACAACTGCACCGCCCGCACGCCCTGCCGGGCCAGCTTCGCCAGCTCGCGCAGGTGCTTGGCACCGCGCTGTGTCACCGCATCGGGAAAAGCCGCGACCGTGCTGTCGGGGTAACCCAAGGTCACGCTCTTCACCTCGACATACGCAGGGGCACCGTCGAACTCCAGGCGAAAGTCGATGCGGCTGCTTTCCTCTCCGTACGCGACTTCGCGCTTGAGCGCGGTAAAACCGGCCAGTTCGGCGATGACGCCGGCCCGCAGTGCCTCTTCGACCAGCGCGTTAGCCCGCCCAGTGTTCACACAGGCCAGCCGCCCCTGTGGGGTTTCGCTGATTTCCCAGGTGCCTGGCAGTTTGCGCTTGGGGTCGTTGGAGCGGCTAAACCACACCTGCCCGCCTTCACGCATGCAATTGAGCATGGAACCGGTGTTCGGGCAGTGAATGGTCAGCTGTTCGCCGCTGGCCAGTTCGATGTCCGCCAGAAAGCGCTTGTAACGGCGCAGCAGGCGGCCCTGTTCGAGTGGGGGATAGAACTGCATCAGCCTTGCCAGCTCCGCAGGCCACGGGCAATGCGCTGCACCGCCTCTTCCAGGCGCGGCAAGCTCTGGGTGTAGGCAAAGCGCACATGGTGCCCAGCCAGGTGACGGCCAAAGTCCAGGCCCGGCGTAAAGGCCACGTGCTCGGTTTCCAGAAAGTGCCGGCAGAAGGCAAACGCATCACCGCCAAAGGCACTGATATCGGCATACAGGTAAAACGCCCCCTGCGGCTCGACGGCTATGCGGAAGCCCAGTTCGCGCAGGGCGGGCAGCAGGTAGTCGCGGCGGCGGGCGAACTCGGCGCGGCGCTCCTCGAAAATGGCCAGGCTCTCGGGCTGGAAGCATGCCAGCGCGGCATGCTGGGCCATGCTCGGTGCACTGATGTACAGGTTCTGCGCCAGTTTCTCCAGGTCGGCCACTGCGCCGGGTGGGGCCACCAGCCAGCCAAGGCGCCAACCGGTCATGCCGTAATACTTGGAAAAACTATTCAGGACGAACGCCGAGTCGTCGACTTCCAGCACACTTGGCGCGTCCATGCCATAGGTGAGGCCATGGTAGATCTCGTCCACCACCAGGTGGCCATGCCGCTCATGGGTGGCTTTGGCAAGGCTGGCCAACGCTTCGCGCCCCAGCACAGTACCAGTCGGGTTAGCCGGCGACGCGACCAGGGCACCGACCGTGTCCTTGTCCCAGTAACGTTCGACCAGGTCGGCGGTCAGCTGGTAGTTCACCTCCGGGCCCACCGGCACCAGCTGCGCCCCGCCCTCGACCAGGCGCAGGAAGTGGCGATTGCACGGGTAACCCGGGTCGGCCAGCAGCCAGTGCTTGCCCGGGTCGACCAGCAGACTGCTGGCCAGCAGCAGCGCGCCAGAACCACCTGGGGTAATCAGGATGCGCTGCGGGTCGATATTCAGGCCATAACGCTGGCCATAAAAGCCGGCGATCGCTTCACGCAGTGCCGGCAGGCCGCGTGCAGCGGTGTAGCGGGTGTGCCCGGCAGCCAGCGCGGCCTGGCCGGCGGCGACGATCGGTGCGGCCGTGGTGAAGTCCGGCTCGCCGATTTCCAGGTGGATCACGTCGTGCCCGGCCGCCTGCAGCTCGTTGGCCCGGGCCAGCAGCGCCATGACGTGGAAGGGTTCGATGGCGCGGCTGCGCGCACTGTAGGGGTGGGCCATGACCTTCTCTCAATTGGGTCTAAACTGGAGATTCTACCTCTGCACGCCAACGAACGTACGGCTCGCGCCGATGTCAATAAGCAGGATCGGGCGGGGTAGCGCACCCCCGATCTATCTGGTAAGTTCGGCGGCTCGCAGTCGCAGGGCCGGCGGTCGCCGGGGATGGAGCATCCTGCGCATTGGATCAGATGAGTGAGAGGCGGTCTATTCATGTCCACCGTAGAAAAGCAAAAAACCGGAACCATGTACGGTGTCGAGCCCTATAAAGAGACCAAGGGCGAAGAGTACATGGGTGAGCCCATGAAGAAGCACTTCACCAAGCTTCTCAATGCCTGGAAAGGCGAGCTCATGCACAGTGTGGATCGCACCGTAGACCACATGAAGGATGAAGCTGCGAACTTCCCGGACCCGGCCGACCGTGCCAGCCAGGAAGAAGAATTTGCTCTTGAGCTGCGCAACCGTGACCGCGAGCGCAAGCTGATCAAGAAAATCGACAAGACCCTGCAGAAGATCCAGGACGAAGAGTACGGCTGGTGTGATTCCTGCGGCATCGAGATCGGCCTGCGCCGTCTGGAAGCCCGTCCGACCGCAGACCTGTGTTTCGACTGCAAGGAAATTGCCGAGAAAAAGGAAAAAACGGTCGGTAAAGGCTGACCTTTCTTCCACCTGAACGGGGCGCTTCATGCGCCCCGTTTCATTTATATGCCCAGCCTGACATGACCGACTCCAGCTACATCGGGCGCTTCGCCCCCACCCCCAGCGGCTTTTTGCACTTCGGCTCGCTGGTCGCCGCCCTGGCCTCCTGGCTCGACGCCCGCGCCGTGAACGGCCGCTGGTTGCTGCGCATGGAAGACACCGACCCACCCCGGGAAATGCCCGGTGCCCGTGATGCCATCCTGCAAACCCTGGAGCGTTACGCGCTGGAATGGGATGGCGAGGTCGTGTTCCAGAGCCAGCGGCACGACGCCTATGCCGCGGTCGTCGACCGCCTGTTCAACATGGGCCTGGCCTATGCCTGTACCTGCTCGCGCAAGCAGCTGGAGGGTTACAACGGCATTTACCCAGGCCTGTGCCGCAATGCCGGCCATGCCCGTGAAGGTGCGGCGATCCGCTTGCGCGTGCCAGAGCTGATCTACCGCTTTACCGACCGGGTGCAGGGCGAGTACCAGCAACACCTGGGGCGTGAGGTGGGCGACTTTGTCATCCAGCGCCGCGACGGGCTGTATGCGTACCAGCTGGCGGTGGTGCTGGACGATGCCTGGCAGGGTGTTACCGACATCGTGCGCGGCGCCGACCTGCTCGACAACACCCCGCGTCAGCTGTACCTGCAGGAGCTGCTGGGCTTCTCACAGCCGCGCTATTTGCATATTCCGCTGATCGTGCAGCCGGATGGGCACAAGCTGGGCAAGTCGTACCGGTCGCCGCCCCTGCAGGCAGAGCAGGCTACTCCCCTGCTGCTGCGGGCATTGAGGGCGCTGGGGCAAGAAACAGACCCCGATTTGCTACTGGCTACGCCGGCTGAAGTGTTGGCGATAGCCCGCAAGCAGTGGCGGCCGGAGGCGATCGCGCAGCGGACCACGGTACCTGAAGCTGATTTGCGCTGAGGCAGGCCCGGCGCTTTCGCGGGTAAACCAACCCTCAATAACAAAAGCCCAATAATTTCAAACCCTTGGCTAACGCAATGGATTCCCGCTAGCATCCCCCCAGTCATTTGCGCCAATAATAAGTCCAAGCCCGCAGCGCCCAACCATCGAGGCCAGCATGTACATCTATCGTTTGGTCCTGCTTCTGGTCGTGGGGATCTACCTGTTCTCCCCGGCCATCATGGACTGGTGGATCGAACCGACCGGAGCCTGGTACCGCCCGTACCTGCTCTGGCTGATCCTGATCGTCGTCACCTTCATCCTGCAGAGCCAACGAGATGCCGATGAGCTTTAGCCTGACCCAGATGATCCTGATCAGCGCCGGGTACCTCATGGTGCTGTTTGGCGTGGCCTGGATCAGCGAGCGCGGGTTGATCCCGCGTTCGATCATTCGCCACCCCCTCACCTACACCCTGTCGCTGGGCGTGTATGCCAGTGCCTGGGCCTTTTATGGCTCGGTGGGCCTGGCCTACCAGTACGGCTATGGCTTCCTGGCCTGTTACCTGGGGGTATCCGGCGCATTCCTGCTGGCACCGGTGTTGCTCTACCCGATCCTCAAGATCACCCGCACCTACCAGCTTTCATCGCTGGCCGACCTGCTGGCGTTCCGCTTTCGCAGCACCTGGGCCGGCGCATTGACCACCATCATCATGCTGATCGGCGTGTTGCCCTTGCTGGCGCTGCAGATACAGGCGGTGGCCGACTCGATCAGCATCCTCACCGGTGAGCCGGTCAAGGCCAGGGTAGCCTTTGCGTTCTGTACGCTGATCATTCTGTTCACCATCTTCTTCGGCTCGCGACACATTGCCACGCGCGAAAAACACGAAGGGCTGGTGTTCGCCATCGCCTTCGAGTCGGTGATCAAGCTGCTGGCCTTGGGCGGCATAGGCCTTTACGCCCTGTACGGCGTATTCGGCGGCCCGCACGAGCTGGAGGTCTGGCTATTGCAGAACCAGACCGCCCTGGCCGCCCTGCACACCCCGCTGCAGGAAGGCCCATGGCGCACCCTGCTGCTGGTGTTCTTCGCCTCGGCCATCGTCATGCCGCACATGTACCACATGGCCTTCACCGAAAACCTCAACCCGCGCTCGCTGGTCAGTGCCAGCTGGGGCCTGCCGCTGTTCCTGCTGCTGATGAGCCTGGCCGTGCCGCTGGTGCTGTGGGCCGGCCTGCGCCTGGGCGCCAGCACCAACCCCGAGTACTTCACCCTGGGCCTGGGGATTGCCGCCAACAACGAAGCACTGGCGCTGCTGGCCTACATCGGCGGCTTGTCAGCCGCCAGCGGCCTGATCATCGTCACCACCCTGGCACTGTCGGGCATGGCCCTCAACCACTTGGTGCTGCCCCTGTACCAGCCCCCGGCCGAAGGCAACATCTACCGTTGGCTGAAGTGGACCCGTCGCGCGCTGATCGTCGCCATCATTACCGCCGGCTTCATGTTCTACCTGACCCAGAACAACCACCAGAGCCTGGCCAACCTGGGCATTGTCGCCTTCGTCGCCACCCTGCAGTTCCTGCCGGGCGTACTATCGGTGCTGTACTGGCCCACCGCCAACCGGCGCGGCTTCATCGCCGGGTTGCTGGCCGGCACCCTGGTGTGGATGGTGACCATGCTGCTGCCGCTGCTGGGCAACCTGCAGGGCTTCTATATACCGCTGCTGGACATGATCTATGTGCTGGACGATACCAGCTGGCACATGGCGGCCATTGCCTCGCTGGCGGCCAACGTTTTGCTGTTCACCCTGATCTCGCTGTTCACCAACGCCAGCAGCGAAGAAGTCAGCGCGGCAGAAGCCTGCGCCGTGGACAACGTACGCCGCCCGCAGCGCCGCGAGTTGCACGCCGCCTCGCCGCAGGAGTTTGCCACCCAACTGGCCAAGCCGCTGGGTGCCAAGGCTGCACAAAAAGAAGTGGAGCAGGCCCTGCGTGACCTCTACTTACCGTTCGACGAGCGCCGCCCCTACGCCTTGCGCCGCCTGCGCGACCGCATCGAGGCCAACCTGTCCGGCCTGATGGGCCCGAGCGTGGCCCAGGACATGGTCGAAACCTTCCTGCCCTACAAGTCCGGTAACGAAAACTATGTGACCGAAGACATCCATTTCATCGAAAGCCGCCTGGAAGACTACCACTCGCGCCTGACCGGCCTGGCCGCCGAGCTCGACGCCCTGCGCCGCTACCATCGCCAGACCCTGCAAGAGCTTCCCATGGGCGTGTGCTCGCTGGCCAAGGACCAGGAAATCCTGATGTGGAACAAGGCCATGGAAGAGCTCACCGGCATCGCCGCCAAGCACGTGGTCGGCTCGCGTCTGCTCACCATCGACGAGCCCTGGCGCGGCCTGCTGCAAGGCTTCATCAACCTGCCCGACGAGCACTTGCACAAGCAGCGCCTGGCACTGGACGGGCAACCGCGCTGGCTGAACCTGCACAAGGCAGCCATTGACGAGCCCCTGGCACCCGGTAACAGCGGCCTTGTGCTGTTGGTGGAAGACCTTACCGAAACCCAGGCACTGGAAGACAAGCTGGTGCACTCCGAGCGCCTGGCCAGCATTGGGCGCCTGGCCGCCGGCGTGGCCCACGAAATCGGCAACCCGATAACCGGCATCGCCTGCCTGGCGCAAAACCTGCGCGAGGAACGCGAGGGCGATGGCGAAATCATCGAGCTGTCCAGCCAGATCCTCGACCAGACCAAGCGGGTGTCGCGCATCGTCCAGTCATTGATGAGCTTCGCCCATGCCGGCGGCAGCCACCAGAACAGCGAAGAACCGGTGTGCCTGGCCGAAGTGGCGCAGGACGCCATCGGTCTGCTGGCCTTGAACCGGCGCAATTTCGAAGTCCAGTTCTTCAACCTCTGCAACCCCGACCACTGGGCCGAAGGGGACCCGCAGCGCCTGGCCCAGGTGCTGATCAACCTGCTCTCCAACGCCCGCGACGCATCAAAGCCCGGCAGTGCCGTGCGCGTGCGCACCGAGGTCAGCGAACACACCGTCGACCTGATCGTCGAGGACGAGGGCAGCGGGATACCGAAGAACATCATGGACCGCCTGTTCGAGCCCTTCTTCACCACCAAGGACCCTGGCGAGGGAACCGGACTGGGGCTCGCTCTGGTCTATTCCATCGTGGAAGAGCATTATGGGCAAATCACCATCGACAGCCCGGCCGATATCGAACGGCAACGTGGCACCCGGATCCGCGTGACCCTGCCCCGGCATGTCGTAGCGACGTCCCCTGAAATTCGAGACCGTCGAGAGAATTGAATCAATGCCGCATATTCTGATCGTCGAAGACGAAACCATCATCCGCTCGGCCTTGCGTCGCCTGCTCGAGCGGAACCAGTACCAAGTCAGCGAAGCCGGCTCGGTGCAGGAAGCCCAGGAACGCTTCAGCATTGCCACCTTCGACCTGATCGTCAGCGACCTGCGCCTGCCAGGCGCACCCGGTACCGAGCTGATCAAGCTTGGTCAGGGCACCCCGGTGCTGATCATGACCAGTTACGCCAGCCTGCGCTCGGCGGTAGACTCGATGAAAATGGGCGCGGTGGACTACATCGCCAAGCCATTCGACCACGACGAGATGCTGCAGGCCGTGGCGCGTATCCTGCGCGACCGGCAGAACACCCCGGCCGCCGCACCGGCTGCCGAGCCACGCGCCGCCAATGGCAAGGCCGCCCCGGCCGACAAAGGCAGCGCGGCTGCGGCCAATGGCGAAATCGGCATCATCGGCTCGTGCCCGCCGATGCAGGACATGTACAGCAAGATCCGCAAGGTTGCGCCCACCGACTCCAACGTGCTGATCCAGGGTGAATCGGGTACCGGTAAAGAGCTGGTGGCCCGCGCCCTGCACAACCTGTCGCGCCGCGCCAAGGCACCGATGATCTCGGTGAACTGCGCAGCCATCCCCGAGACACTGATCGAGTCCGAACTGTTCGGTCACGAAAAAGGCGCGTTCACTGGCGCCAGCGCCGGGCGTGCGGGCCTGGTAGAAGCCGCCGACGGCGGCACGCTGTTCCTCGACGAAATCGGCGAACTGCCGCTGGAAGCCCAGGCCCGCCTGCTGCGCGTGCTGCAGGAAGGCGAGATTCGCCGGGTGGGTTCGGTGCAATCGCAAAAGGTCGATGTGCGCCTGATCGCCGCGACCCACCGCGACCTGAAGAACCTGGCCAAGGCCGGCCAGTTCCGCGAAGACCTTTACTACCGCCTGCACGTGATCGCCCTGAAACTGCCTGCCCTGCGCGAGCGCGGCAGCGACGTCAACGAAATCGCCAGCGCCTTCCTGGCGCGCCAGAGCGCGCGTATCGGCCGCGACGACCTGCACTTCTCGGCCGAAGCCGAGCAAGCCATTCGTCACTACAGCTGGCCGGGTAACGTGCGAGAGCTGGAAAACGCCGTGGAGCGCGCGGTGATCCTCAGCGAGAGCGCGGAAATTTCTGCCGAACTGCTGGGCATCGACATCGAGCTGAGCGACCTGGAAGAGGACGAGATCCTCAACAACGCCCTGGTGGTGGCCAGCGCTGCCAATGCCAGCCACGAGCCGACCGAGGACCTGTCGCTGGAAGACTACTTCCAGCACTTCGTACTCGAGCATCAGGACCACATGACCGAGACCGAACTGGCACGCAAGCTTGGCGTCAGCCGCAAGTGCCTGTGGGAACGCCGCCAGCGCCTGGGCATTCCACGGCGCAAGAGCAACGCTACCAGCGATAATTGAGTTCGGCACAGCGTCGCCTTCGAGATCGAGCGCCGCTCGCGCGGCGCTTCGCGGGGCAAGCCCGCTCCCACATCTGTTTCGGCCAATATCTCCTGCCACCATTGGCGCGCGGCCCCTTGCTGCACGACGTGATTGAATGGAACAACAGAGGGGCGAGCTCCGACGCCTCAGGATTGATTGGCCCGAAACAAATGTGGGAGCGGGCTTGCCCCGCGAAGCGCCGCGCGGGCGGCGCTCGATCGCATAGGCGCTAAACAGGGTGTGGCGAACACATCGGGCCCGGAAACACCCCAGGTAACACATCAGTTCCCACAAAAATCTGTTACCCAACCTTTCCGCCGTAACAGTTCCCGAGGCGTACGGTAACGAAATTGCGACATTTTGAGCGTCGTGAAAACTGCTGAAATGCCTCAACCCCTTGATTTTACTGGGTTTGCAAAAGTTGGCACGGCACCTGCTATATGCTTAGTACAAAAACAATAACAAGCACTGCAACCTAAAATAAGAACAAGACGAAACGGCTCACGCACAATAAAAACAAGACGGCGGAGGCGCAGCTAACTGATTCTTTTGGAGAGGATGCGTGTTTGGGGCTTGCCCCACGACCAGGCAGAGAACAACAAAAACTGCACTAAAAAGCAGCGCCTGAACTGGTTGGATCGACAGATCAACGTGACATCAGCGGCCAAAGCAATCCGTTTGCTCTTAACCCCTGGATTGGGGGTCGTCCACAAGCTTCGAGATTTGTGGACAGGGCACTCAACAAAAACAAAAAGCCCAGCAAAAAAACAATAAGAGCACGCAACGACTTCTTGGGGAGCTTAGGCTCCCCTTGTCGTTTCTACCCTTCTGGCAGGCATCCTGCTACCCGCCTACACCATTCCCCGAGTAAATGCTAGAATCCCCGCCCATCATGCGGCCATTCTCCTATTATTGGCCGAACATTCCTTCACACAGTGCATCCCATGCTGAAGAAGCTGTTCCAGTCTTTCCGCCCGCCCGTACCGGGCACGCACCACAGGCGCACTACGCCTGAGGTGATCAACAAGAGCCAGCACTCGCTGCAGCGCCACCAGTTCAGCCGCCACGCGGTGAATATCGTGGAACGCCTGCAGAGCGCCGGCTACCAGGCTTACCTGGTCGGTGGCTGTGTCCGCGACCTGATGCTGGGCATTACGCCGAAAGATTTCGACGTCGCCACCAGCGCCACCCCCGAACAGGTCCGTGCCGAATTCCGTAACGCGCGCATCATTGGTCGCCGCTTCAAACTGGTCCACGTGCATTTCGGCCGTGAGATCATCGAAGTTGCCACCTTCCGCGCCCCTCACTCGGAAGACGACCAGGGCGACAGCCACCGTTCGTCGCACAATTCCAGTGGCCGCATCCTGCGTGACAACGTGTACGGCACCTTGGAAGAAGACGCGCAACGCCGCGACTTCACCATCAATGCCCTGTACTACGACCCGGTCAGCGAGCGCATTCTCGATTACGCCAACGGTGTGCACGATGTGCGCAACCGCCTGCTGCGGCTGATCGGCGACCCGACCCACCGCTACCAGGAAGACCCTGTGCGCATGCTGCGCGCGGTGCGTTTTGCCGCCAAGCTGGACTTCGGTATCGAGAAGCACACGGTCCAGCCGATCCGCGAGCTTGCCCCGCTGCTGCGCGAGATTCCGCCCGCACGCCTGTTCGAGGAAAGCCTCAAGCTGTTCCTCTCAGGCCAAGGCGCCATGGCCTTCGAGATGCTGGTCGACCTGCAGCTGTTCGAGCCGTTGTTCCCGGCCAGCGCACACGCCCTGGACGAGCGCCCGACCTACGCCCACACACTGATCAGCCAAGCGTTGCAAAACACCGACCTGCGGGTGAAGCAGGGCAAACCGGTGACCCCGGCGTTCCTGTTCGCCGCACTGCTGTGGCCAGCCCTGCCGGCCCGCGTGCTGCACCTGCAGAACCAGGGCGTGCCGCCGATACCCGCCATGAATGGCGCGGCCCACGACCTGATCGCCGAGCAATGCGCGCGCATCGCCATCCCCAAGCGTTTCACGCTGCCGATCCGCGAGATCTGGGACATGCAGGAGCGCCTGCCACGGCGCAGCGGCAAACGCGCCGACATGCTGCTGGACAACCCTCGCTTCCGCGCCGGTTACGACTTCCTGCTGCTGCGTGAAAGCGCCGGGGAAGATACCGACGACCTCGGCCAGTGGTGGACCGACTACCAGGATGCCAACGACAGCGAGCGTCGCGAGATGATTCGCGAGCTGGGCAGCCGTGACGAAGGTGCCGGCCCGCGCAAACGCAAACGCAGCACCAGCAAACGCAAACGCGGTGGTGACGAGGCGTCCGAGTGAAGACTCGCGCCTACGTCGGCCTGGGCAGCAACCTGGACGCACCCGCCGAACAACTGCGCAGTGCCTTGCAGGCGCTTGACCAGGTGGAGGGTACTCGCCTGGTGGCGGCTTCGGCCTTGTACACCAGCGATTCGCTGCTGCCCGGCCAACCGCGTTACACCAACGCTGTCGCCGCCCTGGACACCGCACTGCCGCCTCTGGCGCTGCTCGATGCATTGCAAGCCATCGAGAACGGCCAGGGCCGCGTGCGCAAGGAGCGCTGGGGCCCGCGCACGCTGGACCTGGACATCCTGCTGTTCGGTGACCTGGTACTCGACGAGCCACGCCTGAAAGTGCCGCATTACCACATGCATGCCCGGCCTTTCGTGCTGTACCCACTGGCCGAACTGGTGCCGGACGACTTCCACCTGGCAGATGGCCGCGCCCTCGCGCAATTGCTCGGCGACTGCCCGTTCGTCGGCCTTGAACGCCTGTAAACCGGGCGTTCCAGCGTTGCACACTGGCACGGTAACGCCAGTAACACCCTGATCGTAACAATGCGGTAACAGGGTGATTGACTTCCCCCACCTCGCTCACGACTATAGGCGTCCCGTGCGGCCCCAAAGTGCCGCATACCCGTATTTAGGCCCGGACGGACCTGTGCCCGAACATCACGCGCGATGATGTGCCGCTCCGGAAGATGACTACACGCGTTGAATGCAGTCGTTTTTTACAGCGCCTGAACGAGGATTTTCCGACATGCCTGAAGTAACCCTTACCACCCTCAATGGCCTCAAGGCCAAGGGTGAAAAAATCACCATGCTGACCTGCTACGACGCGACCTTCGCCAAGGCCGCCAGCCAGGCCGGCATTGAAGTGTTGCTGGTAGGCGACTCGCTGGGGATGGTCCTGCAGGGGCACGACAGCACCCTGCCGGTCACCACGGCGGACATGGCCTACCACACCGCCAGCGTCAAACGCGGTAATGACGGTGCACTGATACTCACCGACCTGCCATTCATGGCGCACGCCACCCCGGAGCAAGCCTTTGCCAACAGCGCCACGCTTATGCGCGCCGGCGCCCACATGGTCAAAATCGAAGGCGCCGCCTGGCTGGCCGAAACCATCCGCCTGCTGGCTGAGCGCGGTGTGCCGGTGTGCGCACACATGGGCCTGACCCCGCAGACCGTCAACGTGCTGGGCGGCTACAAGGTGCAAGGCCGTCAGGAGGCCCAGGCCCGGCAGATGCGCGCCGACGCCATCGCCCTCGAACAGGCCGGCGCGGCCATGCTGCTGCTCGAATGCGTACCCAGCGAACTGGCGGCAGAAATCACCAACGCCGTGGGCATCCCGGTGATCGGCATTGGCGCCGGCAGCGCCACCGATGGCCAGGTGCTGGTACTGCACGACATGCTCGGCCTGTCGCTGAGCGGCCGAGTGCCGAAGTTCGTGAAGAACTTCATGCAAGGCCAGCCCGATATCCACAGCGCGCTCGTCGCTTACGTCGAGGCGGTCAAGCAAGTCAGCTTCCCTGCTAGCGAACACGGGTTCAGTGCATGAATACAGTCAAGACCGTCCGCGAATTGCGCGCCGCCGTCGCCCGCGCTCGCGGTGAAGGCAAACGCATCGGCTTCGTGCCCACCATGGGCAACCTGCACAGCGGCCACGCGGCCCTGGTAACCAAGGCTGCGCAGCGCGCCGATTTCGTGGTGGCCAGCATCTTCGTCAACCCGCTGCAGTTTGGCGCCAACGAAGACCTCGACAAGTACCCGCGCACCCTGGCCGCAGACCAGGAGCGCCTGCTGCAGGCCGGCTGCAACCTGCTGTTCGCGCCCACCGTGGAAGAGATGTACCCCGACGGCATGAGCGTGCAAACCCGCGTCAGCGTGCCCCACCTGTCCGAAGGCCTGTGCGGCGCCAGCCGGCCGGGGCATTTCGAAGGTGTGGCCACCGTGGTCAGCAAGCTGTTCAACATGGTCCAGCCAGACCTTGCCGTGTTCGGTGAAAAGGACTTCCAGCAACTGGCGGTGATCCGCGCCATGGTGCGCGACCTGAACATGCCGGTTCAGATCATTGGCGAGCCCACTGTGCGTGCCGAGGATGGCCTGGCACTGTCGTCGCGCAATGGCTACCTCACGCCGGAGCAGCGTGCGACCGCGCCGGTGCTGTACCGCACGCTGCAGCACATCGCAGCGGCCATCGGCCGTGGCCAACGGGAGTTTGCCGCGCTGGTCGCCGAGGGGCAGGCGCAGCTGAGTGCTGCGGGGCTGCGCGCGGATTATCTGGAAGTGCGCCATGCCGTGAGCCTACGCCCGGCAATGATCGATGATCGCGATTTGGTGGTGATTGCTGCGGCTTATCTGGGTAACACCAGGTTGATCGACAACCTTTACCTGCATGTGGAAGAAAAGACCGCATAACGGCCTGGGGCTGCTATGCAGCCCATTCGCGGCACAAGCCCGCTCCCACAGCCCCTCAAGCCCGACACAGAAACTGTGGGAGCGGCCTTGTGCCGCGAATGGGGCGCAAAGCGCTCCCCAAAATCACCCTGCCATACCCATTCCCAGTGCGTGGCCTTTGCCTATAATGATGCCAGCCTGAACCCGGCAATGACTGCCGTGTCCAAGGCCTCATCACGCACCAAGGGAACCCCGCGCAATGGCGTATTACCGTACACCCCACGATGTGACGGCGCTGCCCGCCTGGCAGGCGCTTCAGCAACACCGCGACGCCATGCAAGGCTTCAGCATGCGCGAAGCCTTCGCCGCCGATGCCCAACGCTTCGACCAGTTCTCCCTGAGCTGCTGCGGCCTGTTCCTCGACTACTCGAAAAACCTGATCACCGAACAAAGCCGCGACCTGCTGGTGAACCTGGCCAACGAAGTGGGCCTGCAGGACGCCATCAAGTCGATGTTCAGCGGCGAAATCATCAACGCTTCCGAAGGCCGCCCGGTGCTGCACACCGCCCTGCGCCGGCCGGTGGGCGACAAGCTGAGCGTCAACGGCGTGAACGTCATGCCGGAAGTGCACAAGGTACTCAACCAGATCACCGAACTGGTCGGCCGCATCCATGACGGCCTGTGGCGCGGCTACAGCGAAAAGCCGATCACCGACGTGGTCAATATCGGTATCGGTGGCTCGTTCCTCGGCCCCGAGCTGGTTTCCGAAGCGCTACTGCCTTACGCCCAGCGTGGCGTACGCTGCCACTACCTGGCGAACATCGACGGCAGTGAATTCCACGAGCTCTCGGCCAACCTGCGCGNCAGCGTGGCGTACGCTGCCACTACCTGGCGAACATCGACGGCAGTGAATTCCACGAGCTCTCGGCCAACCTGCGCGCCGAAACCACCCTGTTCATCGTCTCGTCGAAGTCGTTCAACACCCTCGAGACCCTGAAAAACGCCATGGCTGCGCGTACCTGGTACCTGGCCCAGGGCGGCTCGGAAGCCGAGCTGTACCGCCATTTCATCGCGGTTTCCAGCAACAAGGCCGCCGCAGTGGCGTTCGGCATTCGCGAAGAGAACATCTTCCCGATGTGGGACTGGGTGGGTGGGCGCTATTCGCTATGGTCGGCCATCGGCCTGCCCATTGCCCTGGCCATCGGCACCGCCAACTTCAAGGAGCTGCTGTCAGGTGCCCACACCATGGACCAGCACTTCCAGACCGCGCCGTTCGACAAGAACATGCCGGTGCTGCTGGCCCTGCTGGGTGTGTGGTATGGCAATTTCTGGGGCGCGAGCAGCCACGCGATCCTGCCGTACGACCACTACCTGCGCAACATTACCAAGCACCTGCAGCAGCTGGACATGGAGTCCAACGGCAAGAGCGTGCTGCAGGACGGCGCCCCGGTGAAAACCGCCACCGGCCCGGTGATCTGGGGCGGCGTCGGCTGTAACGGCCAGCATGCCTACCACCAGTTGTTGCACCAGGGCACCCAGCTGATTCCGGCCGACTTCATCGTGCCGGTCGTGAGCTTCAACCCGGTGGCCGACCATCATCAGTGGCTGTACGCCAACTGCCTGTCGCAGAGCCAGGCGCTGATGCAGGGCAAGACACGTGAAGAAGCCGAGGCCGAACTGCGCAGCAAAGGCCTGAACGAAGCGGACATCGAGAAGCTGGCCCCGCATAAGGTGATCCCGGGCAACCGCCCTAGCAACACCCTGGTAGTGGAGCGCATCAGCCCACGCCGCCTCGGCGCGCTGGTGGCAATGTATGAGCACAAGGTGTTCGTGCAGAGCGTCATCTGGGGCATCAACGCCTTTGACCAGTGGGGCGTGGAGCTGGGCAAAGAGCTGGGCAAGGGTGTGTACCAACGCCTGGTTGGCACCCTGGAAGACAGCGCCGAAGACGG
>NZ_JBNRIK010000027.1:27706-81867 GCF_053557975.1 Pseudomonas sp. XP2 | reverse complement strand
AATCTGTGGGAGCGGGCTTGTCCCGCGAAGAGGCCGGCACAGGTCAGTGGTGTTTGCGCGGCACCGGCTTTAGCAGTTCATCGGGCGGCATTTCGCACTTGATCTTGCGCCCCAGCAGCTCTTCGATCGCCGGCAACTGGTACGAGTCATCCTCCCCGGCAAAACTGATCGACACGCCACTGGCCCCCGCGCGGCCGGTACGGCCAATGCGGTGCACGTAGTCGTCCGGGTCTTCTGGCAGGGTGAAGTTGATCACGTGGCTGATACCATCGATATGGATGCCACGCCCGGCCACGTCGGTGGCCACCAGCACCGTGATGCGCCCTTCGCGGAAGTTTTCCAGGGTGCGGATGCGCTTGTGCTGGGGCACATCGCCCGACAGCTGGGCGGCATTGATGCCGTCGCGCACCAGTTTTTCCTCGATGCGCCGCACTTCGTCCTTGCGGTTGGCAAACACCATCACCCGTTCCCAGTTGTTCTGGGTCACCAGGTTGTACAGCAGCTTGTATTTGTCGCTACCCGCCACTGCATACACGTGCTGCTCGACCGTTTCGCTGGCCACGTTTTCCGGCTCGATCTCGACGATGGCCGGGTTGGTGGTCCACTGCTTCGCCAGGTTCATCACGTCGTCGGTGAAGGTGGCGGAGAACAGCAGGGTCTGGCGCTCGCTTTTCGGTGGTGTCTGGCGAATGATCTGGCGCACTTGTGGGATGAAACCCATGTCGAGCATGCGGTCGGCTTCGTCCAGCACCATCACCTCGACCATGTCCAGGTGCACTTCGCCGCGCTGGTTGAAGTCCAGCAGGCGGCCCGGGGTGGCCACCAGGATGTCGCAGTGGCGTGCTTCAAGGGCTTTGAGCTGCTTGTCGAAGTCCATGCCGCCAACAAAGCTCATGACGTTCAGGCCGGTGTACTTGGTCAGCGCCACGGCGTCCTTGGCGATCTGCACCACCAGCTCGCGGGTAGGGGCGATGATCAGCGCGCGTGGCTCGCCCATGTAGCGTTCCTTGGGCGGTGGCGTCTGCTGCAGTTGGGAAATGATCGAGATCAGGAACGCCGCAGTCTTGCCGGTACCTGTCTGGGCCCGGCCAATGGCGTCCTGACCACGCAGGGTATACCCCAGCACCTGCGCCTGGATCGGCGTGCAGTACGGGAAGCCCAGGTCGTGGATGGCGTGCATCAGCTCGTTGGACAGCTTGAAGTCGTGGAAGCGGGTCTTGCCTTCCTGCGGCTCGACCACGAAGTCTTCCGGTTTCCACAGGCTGGCCTGTGGCTTGGGCTTGCGCTCGCGACGCGGTTTGTCCTTGGCCGCTTTGTTGGCAGGTGGCGTAGCAGCAGCGGGTTGTTCAGCCTTTGGGGCGGGGTTGGCATGCGCTACGGCCGGTTTTGCTGCGGGCCGGGCCTCGCTGGCGGGTGCGGGCGCAGGCGGTGCCACGCTGGCAGCAGGAGCAACGGCGTGTGGCGCGGCGTCTCCCTTGCCGAATATTTTCTTGAGTGCTTTGAGCACGATCGTCTCATCAACTGATTAAGGAATGTACGCCGGGCAGTGTAATGCAAGATCCGGGCGCGGCGTAGTGGAATACTCCCACAACTACAAGAGAGCCAGCCTATTGCAGCTGTTTGCTCAACCATTCGTAGATGTCGTTCAGTTCTTCGACCACCACTTCGTGTTCCATCGGGTATTCGTGCCAGCGGGCGGCGACGCCCCAGGTGTTCAGGTACTCGAAAGCGGTGCGGCCCATGGACGGGATCACCACCGGGTCATGCACGCCATGCAGGCACAGGGCCGGGGTGCGCTGCTGGCAGGCACTCAACTGGTGCTGGTCGTTGAAGGTGGGGGCATAGGTGGACAGGGCAATCACCCCACCCAGTGCTTCTTGCCACTTTATATAGGCAGTGTGCAGCACCACCGCGCCACCTTGGGAAAAACCGGCCAGGAAGATACGGGACAGGTTGATGCCTTTGGCCTGCTCGGCCTTGATCAGGGCAACCACTTGCTCGGCTGACGCTTCCAGCTGCGCTTCGTCAATGGCGCGGGCCGGGGTCATGGCCTTGATGTCATACCAGCTGGGCATGGCATAACCGCCATTTATGGTGACTGGCCGGGTCGGGGCCTGGGGCATGATGAACCGGGTGCTGAGCAGGCGCTCCTGCATGAATTCGGCTACCGGTAGGAAGTCGTAACGGTCGGCCCCCAAACCGTGCAACCAGATCACACAGGCATCAGCGGTTTTCTGTGGTTCGAGAATCAGCGGGTTGGTCATGACTGCTCCGAAAGTGTGCGGGTCTTGTTATGGCGTGCGTGAAAAGAAGGCGCTGGAAATGATTGTCGGAAAAAGAATGTCGCAACGATACAACTTTCCCCACTTGACGAGCGCTTAAACGCTACAGCCAGAGAATCTGGTACGCGCTTTGCAATTCAATCTGCGATGCAAAGGGCAGGCCGAAACGGTAACACCCTTTGCACGCGAAGGCTGTCACAGAACAGTCCATTGCGCCAAGTGACCCAATAACAAGCCAATACGGGTCGGATACGCCTCAAAAGGGTGCGGTGCAATTCCGGCTCGATACAACAAGAGCGATTTGGAGGTTGTGAATGAAGATGTTGAAAACCACCCTGGCAGTCCTGACCGCTGCCGCCGCACTGGGCGCCGTGAGCAATGCCCAGGCCGGCGCCACCCTCGATGCGGTCAAGAAGAAGGGCTTCGTCCAGTGTGGCGTGAGCGACGGTCTTCCGGGCTTCTCGGTACCTGATGCGCAAGGCAAGATCGTCGGTATCGACGCCGATGTCTGCCGCGCCGTGGCCGCTGCCGTGTTCGGCGACGCGACCAAGGTCAAGTTCAGCCAGCTCAACGCCAAGGAACGCTTCACCGCCCTGCAGTCGGGCGAGGTCGACGTGCTGTCGCGCAACACCACCTGGACCAGCTCGCGCGATGCCGGCATGGGCCTGGTGTTTGCCGGTGTCACCTACTACGACGGGGTTGGCTTCCTGGTCAACAAGAAGCTGGGTGTATCCAGCGCCAAAGAGCTCGATGGCGCAACCATCTGTATCCAGGCTGGTACCACCACCGAGTTGAACGTGTCGGACTTCTTCCGCGCCAATAACCTGAAGTACACCCCGATCACCTTCGACACCTCGGACGAAAGCGCCAAGTCGCTGGAGTCGGGCCGTTGCGACGTGCTGACCTCGGACAAGTCGCAGCTGTTTGCCCAGCGTTCCAAGCTGGCCGCGCCGACCGACTACGTGGTACTGCCGGAAACCATCTCCAAGGAGCCACTGGGCCCGGTGGTGCGTAAAGGCGACGAGGAGTGGTTCAGCATCGTCAAGTGGACCCTGTTCGCCATGCTCAACGCCGAAGAAGCAGGCATCACCTCGAAAAATGTCGAGGCCGAAGCCAAGGGCACCAAAAACCCTGACGTCGCCCGCCTGTTGGGTGCGGATGGTGAGTACGGCAAGGACCTCAAGCTGCCCAAAGACTGGGTAGTACAGATCGTCAAGCAAGTCGGCAACTACGGTGAAGTGTTCGAGAAGAACCTGGGCCAGAGCACCGACCTGAAGATCGACCGTGGCATGAACGCCCTGTGGAACAACGGCGGCATCCAGTACGCGCCACCCGTGCGCTGATGGTTGCACCCTGCGGCGGCATCCCGCCGCTGCAGGCTGTTCGAATCCCTACTGTCCGGGGCACTTCATGCAAAATCAAATCGGCGCACCCAAGGGCTTGTCCCTTAACGATCCGCGTGTGCGCGCGTGGCTGTTCCAGATCCTCACGATCGTCTTCGTGGTCGGCCTGGGCTGGTACCTGTTCCACAACACGCAAACCAACCTGCAACACCGGGGTATCACCTCGGGCTTCGACTTTCTTGACCGCAGTGCCGGCTTCGGCATCGCCCAGCACCTGATCCCCTATGTGGAATCCGACAGTTATGCGCGGGTGTTCGTCATCGGCCTGCTCAATACCCTGCTGGTCACCTTCATCGGCGTCATCCTGGCGACGGTTCTGGGCTTCATCATTGGGGTGGCTCGCCTGTCACCGAACTGGATGATCAACAAACTGGCGACCGTGTATGTGGAAACCTTCCGCAACATTCCGCCGCTGCTGCAGATCCTGTTCTGGTACTTCGCCGTGTTCCTGACCCTGCCGGGACCGCGCGGCAGCATCAACATCGACGATATGTTCTTTATCAGCAACCGTGGCCTGAACATGCCGGGCGCGTCCATGGCCGATGGCTTCTGGCCGTTCGTCGTTGCCTTGGGGGTGGCGATTGCCGCCACTGTCGTGATGGTGCGCCTGGCCAACAAGCGCTTCGACGAGACCGGCGTGCCGTTCCACAAGTTCTGGGTGGGGTTGGCGCTACTGCTCGTCATCCCGGGCCTGAGCGTGCTGTTGTTCGGCAGCCCGGTAAGCTGGGAGGTGCCGCAGCTCAAGGGCTTCAACTTCGTCGGTGGCTGGGTGCTGATCCCCGAACTGCTGGCGCTGACCTTGGCGCTGACTATCTACACGGCAGCTTTCATCGCTGAAATCGTGCGTTCTGGCATCCGTTCGGTCAGCCATGGCCAGACCGAGGCCGCGCGCTCGCTGGGCCTGCGCGAGGGCCCGACCCTGCGCAAGGTGATCATTCCCCAGGCACTGCGGGTGATCATTCCGCCGCTGACCAGCCAGTACCTGAACCTGGCGAAGAACTCGTCGCTGGCGGCCGGTATCGGCTACCCGGAGATGGTCTCGCTGTTCGCCGGCACCGTGCTCAATCAGACCGGCCAGGCTATCGAGGTGATCGCCATCACCATGAGTGTCTATCTCGCCATCAGCATCAGCATTTCGCTGCTGATGAACTGGTACAACAAGCGCATTGCGCTGATCGAGCGGTGAGGATACGCCCGTGAATGCCCATGTTTTCAAACCCGATATGCCGCCACCGGTGAAAACCGTCGGCGTGCTCGCATGGATGCGTGCCAATCTGTTCTCCAGCTGGCTCAACACGCTGTTGACCCTGTTCGCCATCTACCTGGTATGGCTGATCGTACCGCCGCTTGTTCAGTGGGCGTTGATCGACGCCAACTGGGTCGGCACCACACGCGCCGACTGCACCAAGGAGGGCGCCTGCTGGGTGTTCGTGCAGCAGCGCTTTGGCCAGTTCATGTACGGCTACTACCCGGCCGAGCTGCGCTGGCGGGTGGACCTGACGGTGTGGCTTGCCGTCATCGGCGCTGCGCCGCTGTTCATCAAGCGCTTCCCGCGCAAGGCCTTCTACGGCCTGGGCTTCCTGGTGCTGTACCCGGTACTGGCCTACACCCTGCTGCACGGTGGGTACCTGGGCCTGGAGAGCGTACCGACCAGCCAGTGGGGCGGGCTGATGCTGACCCTGGTGATCGCCACCGTGGGTATTGTCGGCGCCTTGCCACTGGGTATCCTGCTGGCCTTGGGCCGGCGTTCGAGGATGCCGGCCGTGAAGGTGGTGTGCGTGACCTTCATCGAGTTCTGGCGCGGCGTGCCATTGATCACCGTGCTGTTCATGTCGTCGGTGATGCTGCCGTTGTTCCTGCCCGAAGGCATGAGCTTCGACAAGCTGCTGCGGGCGATGATCGGCGTGATCCTGTTCCAGTCGGCGTATATCGCCGAGGTGGTGCGCGGTGGTTTGCAGGCCATCCCCAAGGGCCAGTACGAAGCTGCCGCCGCCATGGGCCTGGGCTATTGGCGTTCGATGGGCCTGGTGATTCTGCCGCAAGCGCTCAAGCTGGTGATTCCCGGCATCGTCAACACCTTCATTGCCCTGTTCAAGGACACCAGCCTGGTGATCATCATCGGCCTGTTCGACCTGCTGAACAGCGTCAAGCAAGCCGCCGCCGACCCGGCCTGGCTGGGCATGGCTACCGAGGGCTATGTGTTCGCCGCCCTGGTGTTCTGGATTTTCTGTTTCGGTATGTCCCGCTACTCCATGCACCTGGAGCGCAAGCTGGACACTGGCCACAAGCGTTAGGAGTTTCGAAATGAGTGAAGCGATCAAGCAGCCTGCCGGCCCCGAAGGGATCATCCAGATGCAGGGTGTGAACAAGTGGTACGGCCAGTTCCATGTGCTCAAGGACATCAACCTGAACGTGCGCCAGGGCGAGCGCATTGTGCTGTGCGGGCCATCCGGCTCGGGCAAGTCCACTACCATCCGTTGCCTCAACCGCCTGGAAGAGCACCAGCAGGGGCGCATCGTGGTCGATGGCGTCGAGCTGACCAACGACCTCAAGCAGATCGAGGCCATCCGCCGTGAAGTGGGCATGGTGTTCCAGCACTTCAACCTGTTCCCGCACCTGAGCATTCTGGAAAACTGCACCTTGGCGCCGATGTGGGTGCGCAAGATGCCGCGGCGCAAGGCCGAGGAAATTGCCATGCATTATTTGGAGCGCGTGCGTATTCCCGAGCAGGCGCACAAGTACCCGGGGCAGTTGTCGGGTGGCCAGCAGCAGCGTGTGGCGATTGCCCGTGCGCTGTGCATGAAGCCGAAGATCATGCTGTTCGACGAGCCGACCTCGGCGCTGGACCCTGAAATGGTCAAGGAAGTGCTCGATACCATGGTGGGCCTGGCCGAAGACGGCATGACCATGCTCTGCGTGACCCACGAGATGGGTTTTGCCCGCACCGTGGCGAACCGGGTGATCTTCATGGACAAGGGGGAGATTGTGGAGCAGGCGGCGCCGGATGACTTCTTCGACCGGCCGCGCAGTGACCGGACCCGGTTGTTCCTGAGCCAGATCCTGCATTGATGCTGTTTGGGCTGCGCGGCAGCCCTTCGCGGGCACGCGCGCTCCCACAGGCTTAGCGCTGGCTTTGGAGCCTGCGTAGTACCTGTGGGAGCGGGCGTGCCCGCGAAGGGCCGCAACGCGGCCCTGGGTTTATTTCTCTTCCTGGCTGGCAGCCGGCGCCGGCGGCGGCCGCAGCCCCACCTCGGCAACCAGCTTCAACTGCTGCCCATTGCGCATCACCTCGATGGTGATCTTCTCGTTGGGTTTGATCCGCGCCACTTGGTTCATCGACTTGCGGCCATCACCGGCCGGTTCGCCGTTGATGCTCAGGATCACGTCACCCAGTTGCAACCCGGCCTTGGCCGCTGGGCCTTCGCGGAAAATACCTGCAACCACGATACCCGGGCGGTCCTTCATGCCGAACGATTCGGCCAGCTCCTGGCTCAGCGGTTGCACCTCGATGCCCAGCCAGCCACGGATCACCTGGCCGTGCTCGACGATCGACTTCATTACCTCCAGTGCCAGTTTCACCGGGATGGCGAAGCCAATGCCTTGTGAACCGCCGGACTTGGAGAAAATCGCGGTGTTGATGCCAACCAGGTTGCCATTGGCATCGACCAGCGCGCCGCCCGAGTTGCCGGGGTTGATCGCTGCGTCGGTCTGGATGAAGTCTTCGTAGTTGTTCAGGCCCAGCTGGTTACGGCCGGTAGCGCTGATGATACCCATGGTCACGGTCTGGCCAACACCAAACGGGTTGCCGATGGCCAGCGACACGTCGCCGATGTGAATGGTGTCCGAACGGCCTATGGTGATCGCCGGCAGGTTCTTCAGGTCGATCTTCAGCACCGCCAGGTCGGTTTCCGGGTCGCTGCCGATCACGCGGGCCAGGGTTTCGCGGCCATCTTTCAGGGCCACGACGATCTGGTCGGCGCCGCTGGTGACATGGTTGTTGGTCAGCAGGTAGCCCTCGGGGCTCATGATCACCGCCGAGCCCAGGCTCGACTCCCAGCGGCGCTGCTTGGGCAGGTTATCGCCGAAGAAGCGGCGGAACTGCGGGTCCTCGAACAGCGGATGTGCGCTTTTGTTCACCACCTTGGTGGTGTACAGGTTGACCACTGCAGGGGCAGCCAGTGTCACGGCGTCGGCGTACGACACCGGGCCTTGCATGATCCGCGTGGTCTGCGGTGCCTGTTGCAGGTTGACGTCCTGACTGGGCAGGCCTACCCACTCCGGGAAGCGCTGGATGATCAGCATGGCGATCAGTACGCCGGTAAGCAGGGGCCAGCCAAAGTAACGCAAAGCCTTGAACATGAACGAATCCTGGAAAGAGCGAGGGCCAGTGGCCGCGCAGTGGGGCATGAGCGCGCGGGATCATACACCGGTTCCCCCAGTGCCGGCGACGGCCCATAATGGCCGGCATTATACGGGCGTTCCATTGGCGTTGCGCCCGAGAAAAGCGCAGTTTTCGAGGAGATTTTCATGGCCGTCGCTCTAAACACCCTGGTCGAGGAAGCCGAGCGTTACCTGGGCAGCGCGAAGATCCAGGATTATTGCCCCAATGGCCTGCAAGTAGAGGGCCGGCCGCAGGTCAGCCGTATCGTCAGTGGTGTTACCGCCAGCCAGGCGTTGCTGGATGCTGCGGTCGAGGCCCAGGCCGACCTGGTGCTGGTGCACCATGGTTACTTCTGGAAGGGTGAGAACCCGTGCATCACCGGTATCCGCCAGCGTCGTCTGAAAACCTTGCTGAACAACGACATCAGCCTGCTGGCGTTTCACCTGCCGCTGGATGTTCACCCGGAGGTGGGCAACAACGTGCAGCTGGCGCGGCAACTGGACATCACCGTCGAAGGGCCGCTGGACCCGGAGAACCCCAAGGTGGTCGGGTTGGTCGGCTCACTGGCCGAACCTGTGACTGCCCGCGATTTTGCCCGGCGGGTTCAGGAAGTGCTGGGGCGTGAGCCATTGCTGGTGGAGGGGGAGCAGATGATCCGCCGGGTCGGCTGGTGCACCGGTGGCGGGCAGGGTTACATCGACACGGCGATTGCCGCCGGGGTGGACCTGTACCTGACCGGCGAGGCGTCGGAGCAGACCTATCACAGTGCGCGCGAGAATGGCGTCAGTTTCATTGCTGCCGGGCACCATGCCACCGAGCGTTACGGGGTGCAGGCGCTGGGCGATTACCTGGCGCGGCGGTTTGCCGTGGAGCACCTGTTCATTGATTGCCCCAATCCCATTTGATATCAGCGTTGCCCGCGAAAGGGCCGGCCCTGGCAGCCCAAACCCGCAGTCATATCGTTAGACCTTTTCGATCTAGCCCGCCTCCTAAATAGAAGCAGCCGCTGTGATAAAGTGGCTCGCTCGAACACGGCCCGCAGGCCGTCCATAAGATCGTTTTTCGTGAGTAGCCATGGTCGACAAACTGACGCACTTGAAACAGCTGGAGGCGGAGAGCATCCACATTATCCGCGAGGTGGCCGCCGAGTTCGACAACCCGGTGATGCTGTACTCGATCGGCAAGGATTCCGCCGTGATGCTGCACCTGGCGCGCAAGGCCTTCTTCCCGGGCAAGCTGCCGTTCCCGGTGATGCACGTCGACACCCAGTGGAAATTCCAGGAGATGTACAGCTTCCGCGACAAGATGGTCGAGGAAATGGGCCTGGAACTGATCACCCACGTCAACCCTGAGGGTGTGGCGCAGGGCATCAACCCGTTCACCCATGGCAGCTCCAAGCACACCGACATCATGAAGACCCAGGGCCTGAAGCAGGCACTGGACAAGCATGGTTTCGACGCCGCCTTTGGTGGCGCGCGCCGCGACGAAGAGAAGTCGCGGGCCAAAGAGCGTGTGTATTCGTTCCGCGACAGCAAGCACCGCTGGGACCCGAAGAACCAGCGCCCCGAGCTGTGGAACGTGTACAACGGCAAGGTCAACAAGGGCGAGTCGATCCGCGTGTTCCCGCTGTCGAACTGGACCGAGCTGGACATCTGGCAGTACATCTACCTAGAAGGCATCCCGATCGTGCCGCTGTACTTCGCCGCCGAGCGTGAAGTCATCGAGAAGAACGGCACCCTGATCATGATCGACGACGAGCGTATCCTCGAGCACCTCTCCGAGGAAGAGAAAGCCCGTATCGTCAAGAAGAAGGTGCGTTTCCGTACCCTCGGTTGCTACCCGTTGACGGGGGCTGTCGAGTCGGAAGCCGAAACGCTGACCGACATCATTCAGGAAATGCTCCTGACGCGCACTTCCGAGCGCCAGGGCCGGGTCATCGACCACGATGGCGCCGGTTCCATGGAAGACAAGAAACGTCAGGGCTACTTCTAATTTTCAGGGTTACTCCATGTCGCACCAATCCGATTTGATCAGCGAAGACATCCTCGCTTATCTGGCTCAGCACGAGCGCAAAGAACTGCTGCGTTTCCTCACCTGTGGCAACGTGGATGACGGCAAGAGCACCCTGATAGGGCGCCTGCTGCACGACTCGAAGATGATCTACGAGGACCACCTCGAAGCCATCACCCGTGATTCGAAGAAAGTCGGCACTACCGGCGAAGAAGTCGACCTGGCACTGCTGGTCGACGGCCTGCAGGCCGAGCGCGAGCAGGGCATCACCATCGATGTCGCCTACCGCTACTTCTCCACCGCCAAACGCAAGTTCATCATCGCCGACACCCCTGGCCACGAGCAGTACACCCGCAACATGGCCACCGGTGCGTCCACCTGTGACCTGGCGATTATCCTGGTCGATGCCCGCTATGGCGTGCAGACCCAGACCCGCCGCCACAGCTACATTGCCTCGCTGCTGGGCATCAAGCACATCGTGGTCGCAGTCAACAAGATGGACCTGAAGGGCTTCGATGAAGGCGTCTTCGAGTCGATCAAGGCCGACTACCTGAAGTTTGCCGAAGCCATCAACCTGACCCCGAGCAGCCTGCACTTCGTACCAATGTCGGCGCTCAAGGGCGACAACGTGGTCAACCACAGCGAGCAATCGCCGTGGTACGCCGGCCCGACGCTGATGGAAATCCTCGAAACCGTCGAGGTTGCGGCCGACCGCAACTTCACCGACCTGCGCTTCCCGGTGCAGTACGTGAACCGCCCGAACCTGAACTTCCGCGGCTTCGCCGGCACCATCGCCAGTGGCGTGGTGCACAAGGGCGACGAAATCGTCGTGCTGCCGTCGGGCAAGAGCAGCCGCGTCAAGTCCATCGTCACCTACGAAGGTGAGCTGGAAAACGCCGGCCCAGGCCAAGCCGTGACCCTGACCATGGAAGACGAGATCGACATCTCCCGTGGCGACCTGCTGGTACATGCCGACAACGTGCCGCCAGTGACCGATCAGTTCGACGCCATGCTGGTGTGGATGGCCGAGGAGCCAATGCTCCCGGGCAAGAAGTACGACATCAAGCGCGCCACCAGCTATGTGCCGGGCTCGATTGCCAGCATCACCCACAAGGTCGATGTGAACACCCTGGAGCAGGGCGCTGCCAGCGCGCTGCAGCTGAACGAGATCGGCCGCGTGAAGGTAGCGCTGGACACCTCGATCGCCCTGGACGGCTACGACAGCAACCGCACCACCGGTGCGTTCATTGTCATCGACCGCCTGACCAACGGCACCGTCGGTGCCGGCATGATCATCGCGCCACCCGTTCTGCCACACGGCAGCACCGGCCAGCATGGCAAGCAGGCCCACGTGTCTACCGAAGAGCGCGCCCTGCGCTTCGGCCAGCAGCCAGCCACCGTGCTGTTCAGCGGCCTGTCCGGCGCTGGCAAGAGCACCCTGGCCTATGCCGTGGAGCGCAAGCTGTTCGACATGGGCCGTGCGGTGTACGTGCTGGACGGCCAGAACCTGCGCCACGACCTGAACAAGGGCCTGCCGCAAGACCGCGCCGGCCGCACCGAAAACTGGCGCCGCGCCGCCCATGTGGCGCGCCAGTTCAACGAAGCCGGCCTGCTGACCCTGGCTGCGTTCGTGGCCCCGGATGCCGAAGGCCGCGAACAGGCCAAGGCCCTGATCGGCAAAGACCGCCTGGTGACGGTGTACGTACAGGCTTCGCCGCTGGCTTGCCGCGAGCGTGACCCACAAGGCTTGTACGCGGCCGGTGGCGACAACATCCCGGGCGAAAGCTTCCCGTTCGATGTGCCGCTGGATGCCGACCTTGTGATCGACACCCAGGCCACCAGCGTGGATGAAGGTGTGAAACTGGTGCTGGACGTGCTGCGTCAGCGCGGCGCGATCTAAGCGCTGGCCTGCAAGAAAAAACCCGCTTCGGCGGGTTTTTTTATGCGCGTAATCCTTGGGTTGTGCGGAGCCTTTAAGGCCAACCGCTTTGTTGAGAATCTGAAAGTTTGCGCGATCACTGTAGGAGCGGCTTTAGCCGCGAACACCGGCAGAGCCGGTGCCATGTACCGCCGCTGGCAAAGGTTCTTCGCTAAGCCTCTGAGCTGCATCCAGACCTGGCAGGCTAGTTAATTTTAATTCTGAACACTGCAAGACCCTTTGACGCTCTCCATTCCAAGACGCGCGCCATGACCTGCTCGGCGCATCTTCCCCGATCTTCCTCGGGGTAATAGATAAGGTCAGCGCCATCAGGATGTTCAACCACTTCGATAAAGTGTTCCAGCAATCGATCCTGCCAAGCACGCGAGCCTGTCGCCTGAATCAACGCCTCAACAATCAGCCGGAACTCATCGTATGAATAGTCGGCCAGGCAGTGTTTCAGCCTGATCACCATGGCGTCTCCGATGACAGCGCGTATTGCATGGCGCTCATGATCCGCAGGTTTTCAGCGTCGTACATCAACCCACCCCACTCGGGCGGGTTCAGCTGGCCTATCTGATAAGAACGCAGACCCTTTACCGTCTCATGGAATGGCGCCCGAGGGGGCCAGCCTTTCTTGAGGCGGTTGAGTTGGGCGGGGATGAATTGCTGGCTGTAGACTGGGTCTTCTGCGATCGCCAGCCAGAAGGATTGGGAGAAATGGTCGAAGCTGTGGAATGTCCGACCTTCGAGTTTACGGATGATGAATTCTGGAAGAAGGCTGGCCATAGAGTCGTCCCTGAGTTGAAGGCAGGGAAAGTGTGCCCGGGGACGAGTTTTTTTTATGTCAGAGGTAGGGGGTATGGAAGTAGGCACGTTCCTGATGATTAGAAGGAGATTTCTTAGATGTGCTTTCCTACACCGGATTTTCCGTTTTCTCGGATTTGTCTTAAATATGTTTCTCTGACACTGGTATCACCCGTTTCTCCTTCACCGCCTTGTAGGAAAAACTCGAATAGATCTCCTTCACTCCCGGCAGCCGCTGCAGCACTTCCCGGGTGAATTCCCCGAACGACTCCAGGTCCCGCGCCAGGATCTCCAGCAAAAAGTCATAGCGCCCGGAGATGTTGTGGCAGGCGACGATTTCGGGAATCTCCATCAGCCGCTGCTCGAACGCCAGCGCCATGTCCTTGGTGTGCGAGTCCATCATGATGCTTACGAACGCGGTCACGCCAAACCCCAGCGACTTGGGCGAGAGGATGGCCTGGTAGCCGGTGATGTAGCCGTTGTCTTCCAGCAGTTTGACCCGACGCCAGCAGGGCGAGGTGGTCAACGCTACCTGGTCGGCGAGTTCGGCAACGGTCAGGCGGGCATTGTCCTGCAAAGCGGCGAGCAGGGCGCGGTCGGTGCGGTCGAGGCTTGAAGGCATGTTTTGCCCTCCTGGTCCGTTGATTGTTGTTTTTATTCCAGCAAGCACGCAAATGCGTGGGCTATTTTGGAAAAAATCGGGCAGCTCGGTGGCATAAGCTTATAACAAACCACAAGAGGCTGTTGCCATGCGCGACTCCCATAACAACACCGGTTTTTCCACGCGGGCCATTCACCATGGCTACGACCCGCTTTCCCACGGAGGCGCCCTGGTGCCGCCGGTGTACCAGACCGCTACCTATGCCTTCCCCACTGTTGAATACGGCGCTGCTTGCTTCGCCGGGGAAGAGGCAGGGCACTTCTACAGCCGCATCTCCAATCCCACCTTGGCCTTGCTTGAGCAACGCATGGCCTCGTTGGAGGGCGGTGAGGCGGGATTGGCGCTGGCGTCGGGTATGGGCGCCATTACCTCGACCATCTGGACCCTGTTGCGCCCCGGTGATGAACTGATCGTCGGGCGCACCCTGTATGGCTGTACCTTCGCGTTTCTGCACCATGGGATTGGCGAGTTCGGAGTCAAGATTCACCATGTCGACCTCAATGACGCCAAGGCCCTCAAAGCGGCGATCAACAGTAAAACGCGGATGATCTACTTCGAAACGCCGGCCAACCCCAATATGCAACTGGTCGACATCGCAGCGGTGGTCGAGGCTGTACATGGGAGAGACGTGCTTGTGGTAGTCGACAACACCTACTGCACGCCGTACCTGCAGCGGCCACTGGAGCTGGGGGCGGACCTGGTGGTGCATTCGGCGACCAAGTACCTCAGCGGCCATGGCGACATCACCGCCGGCCTGGTGGTGGGGCGCAAGGCGTTGGTCGACCGGATTCGCCTGGAAGGGCTCAAAGACATGACCGGGGCTGTGCTGTCACCGCATGACGCTGCGTTGTTGATGCGGGGTATAAAGACCTTGGCGCTGCGCATGGACCGGCATTGCGCCAATGCCCTGGAGGTGGCGAAGTTCCTGGCCCGGCAGCCCCAGGTGGAATTGATTCACTATCCGGGCTTGCCGTCGTTTGCCCAGTACGACCTGGCACGGCGGCAGATGCGTTTGCCGGGCGGGATGATTGCCTTTGAGCTCAAGGGCGGTATCGAGGCCGGGCGGCGCTTCATGAATGCCCTGCAGCTATTTGCGCGGGCGGTGAGCCTGGGGGATGCCGAGTCGCTGGCGCAACACCCGGCGAGCATGACGCACTCCAGTTACACGCCCCAGGAGCGCGCCCATCACGGGATATCGGAGGGGCTGGTGAGATTGTCGGTTGGGCTGGAGGATGTGGAGGATCTGCTGCTGGATATCGAGGAGGCGCTGGGGCATCTGTAGAAGCGGCCTTGTGCCGCGAAAAGGGCCCGCAGCGGCAAGAACACGGCATACACAAAAAAGGCCTCTTGCGAGGCCTTTTACAGGTTCAGTGGATCAACGCTTGAGCCCGTAGCTCTCGTCCAGCATGCCCGGCGAGTTCGGCGCTTTTGGCGCATAGTCGCGCGGCACTTCGGCGGTGTCTTTCGGTGGGGTCAGGCGGTCACGCGGGCCTTGCGGCGCTTCGGAATGCAGGGCAGCCAGCAGGCGCTGGCGAGTGACTTCATCAAGGGCCAGGCTGTTGGCGCCTTCAGCCAGGTGATCCTGTACGTCCTGGTAGCTCTGGGTCAGTTTCTTGACCAGCATGGCAGTGCTGTTGAAGTGGGTGACCACTTCGTTCTGGTAGCTGTCGAAGCGCTTCTGGATGTCATCCAGTTGGCGCTGGGTGTTGCTGGGTGCTGCGTTGGGCAGCAGGCGGGCAACAATGAAACCGACCGCCACGCCAATGACCAGGGCCAGGGTTGGCAACAACCAAACAAGGAGCGAGAGTTCCACGAGTCCTTCCTCTATAAACGGCTTTGCTTTACGTTAACGGCTCAGACCTGCGCTGTATACCGCGAGCGATCGCAAATCAGAACAGAATTTCACACCTAGACGAATCGACCCTTCCCGAGGTCACGGAGTAGTGCCTTGCTTGTCCGCGAAACCCCCTTGTTCATCGATGGCCCCGCCGGCCAGCTGGAAGCCTTGTACCTGGACGTGGCTGACGCCCGTGGCGCGGTGCTGATCTGCCACCCCAACCCGGTCCAGGGCGGCACCATGCTCAACAAGGTGGTCTCGACCCTGCAACGCACCGCCCGTGATGCCGGTTACGCGACCCTGCGTTTCAACTACCGTGGCGTCGGCCAGAGCGCCGGCAGCCATGACATGGGGGCCGGCGAAGTGGCCGATGCCGAGGCCGCGGCAGCCTGGCTGCGTAGCTCGCACCCAGAGTTGCCGCTGGTGTTGATGGGCTTTTCGTTCGGTGGTTTCGTTGCCACCAGCCTGGCCGGGCGACTTGAAACTGCAGGCGTCGAGTTGCAGCACCTGTTCATGATCGCCCCGGCGGTCATGCGCCTGACCGCCGAATTCCCGCTGCCGCAGCGCTGCCCGGTGACCGTGGTGCAGCCGGACGCCGACGAAGTCGTCGCACCGCAGCTGGTTTACGATTGGTCCGACAGCCTGACGCGCCCCCATGAGCTGCTGAAAGTGGCAGAATGCGGACACTTCTTCCATGGCAAGCTGACCGATCTGAAGGATCTGCTGCTGCCGCGCCTTTCGAACTGAGCCAAGCCTGAATAAGCGAACACCCATGACCACGCGCATTCTTACCGGTATCACTACCACCGGCACTCCGCACCTGGGCAACTACGCCGGCGCCATTCGCCCTGCGATCCGTGCCAGCCAGCAGCCCGGTGTCGACTCGTTCTACTTCCTGGCCGACTACCACGCCCTGATCAAATGCGATGACCCGCTGCGCATCCAGCGTTCACGCCTGGAAATCGCCGCCACCTGGCTGGCCGGTGGCCTTGACCCGGACAAAGTGACTTTCTATCGCCAGTCCGACATCCCGGAAATTCCCGAACTGACCTGGCTGCTGACCTGCGTTGCCGCCAAGGGCCTGCTCAACCGCGCGCATGCCTACAAGGCCTCGGTGGACAAGAACGTCGAAAATGGGGAGGACCCGGACGCCGGCGTGACCATGGGCCTGTTCAGCTACCCGGTGCTGATGGCCGCGGACATCCTCATGTTCAACGCCAACAAGGTGCCGGTCGGCCGTGACCAGATCCAGCACGTGGAAATGGCCCGCGACATCGGCCAACGCTTCAACCACCTGTTCGGCCAGGGCCAGGACTTCTTCGCCCTGCCAGAGGCGGTGATCGAGGAAACCGTGGCCACGCTGCCAGGCCTGGACGGGCGCAAGATGTCCAAGAGCTACGACAACACCATCCCGTTGTTCACCAGCGCCAAGGACATGAAAGACGCCATCTCGCGCATCGTGACTGACTCGCGCGCGCCGGGTGAAGCGAAAGACCCGGACAACTCGCACCTGTTCACCCTGTACCAGGCCTTCTCGACGCCGGAGCAATGCGCCGGGTTCCGCGAAGAGCTGTTGCAGGGCCTGGGCTGGGGTGATGCCAAGCAGCGCCTGTTCCAGTTGCTGGATGGCCAGCTGGCGGAAAAACGCGAGTACTACCACCAACTGATCGCACGCCCGGCGGACCTGGAAGACATCCTGCTGGCCGGTGCCGCCAAGGCCCGCAAGATTGCCACGCCGTTCCTCGAGCAACTGCGCGAAGCCGTTGGCCTGCGTTCGTTCCGCAGCAGCGTGCAGGCCACCACCGAGGTGAAGAAGAAGTCAGCCAAGAGCGCGCGCTTCGTCAGCTTCCGTGACGAAGACGGCAGCTTCCGTTTCCGCCTGTTGGCCGCTGACGGTGAGCAACTGCTGCTGTCGCGCAGCTTCGCTGACGGCAAGAGTGCTGGCGCCGTGAGCAAGCAGCTGCAGCAGGGTGGCGAGGCCGATGTACGGGTAGAAGGCTTGAGCTTCGGCCTGTGGCTCAATGGCGAGCAGGTCGCCGAAGGGCCGCAGTTCGACAGCGCCGAAGCCCGTGATGCGGCCATTCAAAGCCTGCGTGATGCCCTGGCACCACAGCAGGACTGAGGCATATTGACGCAAGTCTGATTGCCATTAAGCGGGCCTGTCGCTACAGTGACGGCCCGTTTTTTGTTGCCTCGCTAACGAATTATGACTCCCTTAGAACGCTATCAAGCAGATCTGAAACGTCCCGACTTCTTCCATGACGCGGCGCAGGAAACTGCGGTGCGTCACTTGCAGCGCCTGTACGACGACCTGGTACAAGCGCAGAACAACAAGCCGGGCATGTTCGGCAAACTGTTCGGCAAGAAGGAGCAGACCCCGGTCAAGGGCCTGTATTTCTGGGGTGGGGTAGGGCGAGGCAAGACCTACCTGGTCGATACCTTCTACGAAGCGCTGCCGTTCAAGCAGAAGATGCGTACGCACTTCCACCGCTTCATGAAGCGTGTGCACGAGGAAATGAAAACCCTCAAGGGCGAGAAGAACCCGCTGACCATCATCGCCAAGCGCTTCAGCGAAGAAGCCCGGGTGATCTGTTTCGACGAATTCTTCGTGTCGGACATTACCGATGCGATGATCCTCGGCACTCTGATGGAAGAGCTGTTCAAAAATGGTGTGTCGCTGGTGGCCACTTCCAACATCGTGCCAGACGGCCTTTACAAGGACGGCCTGCAGCGTGCGCGCTTCTTGCCGGCCATCGCCATGATCAAGCAGTACACCGACGTGGTGAACGTGGATAGCGGGGTCGACTACCGCCTGCGCCACCTGGAGCAGGCCGAACTGTTCCACTTCCCACTCAATGACGCGGCGCACCAGAGCATGCGCGCCAGCTTCAAGGCGCTCACCCCTGAGTGCACGCAGGCGATCGAGAACGACGTGCTGATGATCGAGAACCGTCCGATCAATGCCCTGCGCACCTGTGACGATGTCGCCTGGTTCGACTTCCGCGCCCTTTGCGATGGGCCGCGCAGCCAGAACGACTACATCGAACTGGGCAAGATCTTCCACGCCGTGCTGCTGAGCAATGTGGAGCAGATGGGTGTTGCCACCGACGACATCGCCCGCCGCTTCATCAACATGGTGGACGAATTCTACGACCGCAACGTCAAGCTGATCATCTCGGCCGAGGTGGAGCTGAAAGACCTGTACACCGGCGGGCGCCTGAGCTTCGAGTTCCAGCGTACCCTCAGCCGGTTGCTGGAGATGCAGTCGCACGAATTCCTGTCGCGCGCACACAAGCCGTAAGATTTTTGGGGCCGCTTTGCGGCCCATTCGCGACGCAAGGCCGCTGCCACATTGATCGGCGCACGCTGGGCATTTGTGGGAGCGGCCTTGTGCCGCGAATGGGCTGCAAAGCAGCCCCGCAAGGCCTCAAGCCTCTTGCATGAACTGCTGCCGATACTGGTTCGGCGACAGCTCGGTGTGCTGGCGGAACAGCCGCGCAAAGAAACTGGCATCGTCATAACCGACCTCGTAGCTGATGGTCTTGATGCTCTTGCGTGTGCTCGACAGTAACCCCTTGGCGGTCTCGATCCGCAGCCGTTGCAGGTAGTGCAGCGGCTTGTCACCCGTCGCGCCCTGGAAGCGGCGCATGAAATTGCGGATGCTCATGCCGTGGTTGCGGGCAACGTCCTCGAAGCGGAACTTGTCGGCGAAGTGCTCCTCCAGCCAATGCTGAATCTGCAGGATGATCAGGTCCTGGTGCAGCTTCTGCCCGCCAAAGCCCATGCGCCCCGGGGTGTAGTTGCGCTGCACTTCGTAAAGAATGTCGCGCGACACGGCGCGGGCCACGTTGGCACCGCAGAAGCGCTCGATCAGGTAGATGTACAGGTCGCAGGCCGACGTGGCCCCGCCGGCGCAATAGATATTGTCGGCGTCGGTCAGGTGCTTGTCCTGATTCAACCGGATCTTCGGGAAGCGCTCGGCAAAGCTGTTGAAGAAGCGCCAGTAGGTAGTCGCCTCCTTGCCATCGAGCAGGCCGGACTCGGCCAGCCAGAACACGCCACTGGCCTCGGCGCACAGCACCGCGCCGCGGGCATGCTGTTCACGCAGCCATGGGAGCACCTGTGGATAACGTTGCAGCAGGTTGTCGAAGTCGTCCCAGTAGGCCGGGAGAATGATGACGTCGGCGTCGTCCAGGCCACCGTCGACCGGAAGCTGCACATTGCTGAAGCTGTCCACCGGCTGGCCGTCGGGGCTCACCAGGCAGATCTCGAACATGGGCTGCAAGCCCAGGCCTAGCTGCTTGCTGTAACGCAGGCTGGCGAGGTGAAAGAAATCCTTGGCCTGCATCAAGGTCGAAGCAAACACCTTGTCAATGGCCAGGATGCTGACGCGCCGCAGCGACGCGGAGGGTTGGGTAAACATCATTGTCATTGTTCTTATAGGGTAGAGTGGTCAATCACCGGCTGGATCGTCTTATTTTTTGGCGATTGTGTCTACCCCGTGTAGCGGCGGGGCTGCAATGCAGCCCCTTTCAGCTCAAGGCGCCGGGTTCGGCTGCGCCTGGTGTATGGCTTCGATCGCTGCCAGCAACTCATCGCTCAGGCTCAGCTCAAGGCTCGCCAGGTTGCTGTCCAGCTGTTGCAGGCTGGTCGCGCCAATGATGTTGCTGGTCACGAACGGTTGCCGGGTGACGAACGCCAGGGCCATCTGCGCCGGGTCCAGGCCGTGCTCGCGGGCCAGCTGCACATAGCGGCTGCAGGCTGCGACGGTCTGCGGGTTGGAGTATCGGGCAAAGCGGCTGAACAGGGTCAGGCGCGCGTTGTCCGGCCGTGCGCCGTTCTCGTACTTGCCCGAGAGCATGCCGAAGGCCAGCGGCGAATAGGCCAGCAGGCCGCACTGCTCACGGATTGCCACCTCTGCCAGGCCCACCTCGAAGCTGCGGTTGAGCAGGTTGTACGGGTTCTGGATCGACACCGCCCGCGGCCAGCCCCGGCTATCGGCCAGTTGCAAGAATTTCATGGTGCCCCACGGCGTTTCGTTGGACAGGCCGATGTGACGGATCTTGCCCGCCCGTACCTGCTCGTCGAGTACCTCGAGGGTTTCTTCCAGCGGGGTGAAGTGGTCCTGTGGCAGGTGCTGGTAGCCCAGCTTGCCGAAGAAGTTGGTGCTGCGTTCCGGCCAGTGCAGCTGGTACAGGTCGATACGGTCGGTCTGCAGGCGCTTCAGGCTCTCCTCCAGCGCCGCCACGATGTGCTGGCGGTTGTGCTTGAGCTGGCCGTCGCGAATGTGGCTGATGCCGTTGCCGGGGCCTGCCACCTTGCTGGCCAGCACCCAGTCGTCGCGATCACCGTTGTCGCGGAACCAGTTGCCGATGATGCGCTCGGTAGCCGCGTAGGTTTCCGGGCGCGGCGGCACCGGATACATCTCGGCGGTGTCGATGAAGTTGATCCCGGCGGCCTTGGCCCGGGCAATCTGTTCGAAGGCTTCGGCCTGAACGTTCTGTTCGCCCCAGGTCATGGTGCCCAGGCACAGGGCGCTGACATTGAGGTCGGTACGGCCGAGCTGACGGTATTCCATCGGTTAGACACTCCTTGGCAATAGATGCCCATCAAAGCAGGTTGAAATTTTTCTCGCAATCTGGATAATTCAGCCCCTCTCCGCGTGGCGGAAGTGATGCACCATCACGCAGGAAGAACCCCGTCGAACATTGGCGTGCCCGACCCGAGCCCCAAAAAGCGTCTGTGTTCGGCTGCGCGCTTGCCCTTGGCAAGCTGTGCACTATCCAGTAAGATTCGCCGTCTATTTTTCGCTGGGCGGCCTCTGAGGCTTTAGAGAATGAAAACTTTTACTGCTAAACCGGAAACAGTAAAGCGCGAGTGGTTCGTAGTCGACGCCGCTGGCCAGACCCTGGGTCGTCTGGCTACCGAAATCGCTAGCCGTCTGCGTGGCAAACACAAACCAGAATACACCCCTCACGTTGACACCGGCGACTACATCGTCGTTATCAACGCCGAGCAGGTTCGTGTGACAGGTGCCAAGTCTTCCGACAAAATGTACTACTCCCACTCCGGCTTCCCGGGCGGTATCAAGGAAATCAACTTCGAGAAGTTGATTGCCAAGGCCCCTGAGCGTGTTATCGAAACCGCGGTCAAAGGCATGCTGCCTAAGAACCCGCTGGGTCGCGACATGTACCGCAAGCTGAAAGTGTACGCGGGTGCTGCTCACCCACACACTGCTCAGCAGCCTCAAGAACTGAAGATCTAACGGGATAGTTCATTATGTCGGCGACTCAAAATTACGGCACTGGCCGTCGCAAGACCGCAACCGCTCGCGTATTCCTGCGTCCGGGTACTGGTAACATTTCCATCAACAACCGTTCTCTGGACGTGTTCTTCGGTCGCGAAACCGCTCGCATGGTTGTTCGCCAGCCACTCGAGCTGACCGAAACCGTTGAGAAATTCGACATCTACGTCACCGTTTCCGGTGGTGGTGTCAGCGGTCAAGCCGGTGCGATCCGTCACGGTATCACCCGCGCTCTGATGGAATACGACGAAACCCTGCGTGGCGCTCTGCGTCGTGCTGGCTACGTCACCCGCGACGCTCGTGAAGTTGAGCGTAAGAAAGTGGGTCTGCGTAAAGCGCGTAAGCGTCCTCAGTACTCCAAGCGTTAATACCGCTTCGGCAGTCGAAAAAAGCCCGGTTCCTTGGAACCGGGCTTTTTTTTTGGCTTGAACTAACCTGTCAGCATGTCAGTGGCCGCTTGTCGCATAGACGCAGATCAAGCAAAGCGCGGGTTGTGGCCCTTGCTTGGGTAATCACCTTGTCAGTGTGTGGTTTTGTTTCTTACCATGGCTGCCAAATTTTAGTGCCATTGACACAACCTAAGTACGAGCCTGGTTCAACAGGCCAAGCAAGCTGATGGGAGAGGACTGAATGAGCAATGACGGCGTCAACGCAGGCCGGCGCCGCTTCCTCGTAGCCGCGACATCCGTGGTCGGGGCAGCGGGAGCAGTGGGGGCTGCGGTACCGTTCGTGGGGTCATGGTTTCCCAGTGCCAAGGCGAAAGCCGCGGGTGCACCGGTGAAGGTCAATATCGCCAAGGTCGAGGCCGGGCAGCAGATGGTGGCTGAGTGGCGTGGCCAGCCGGTGTTCATCGTGCGCCGAACGGAAGAAATCCTTGGCAACCTGAAAAAAATTACGGGTGACCTGTCTGATCCAGAGTCCAAGGCTTCGGTGCAGCCGACCTACGTCGACCCTGAGGTTCGCTCGATCAAGCCGGAAATCCTCATTCTCGTCGGCCTGTGCACGCACCTGGGCTGCTCGCCCACCTTCCGCCCGGAAGTTGCGCCTGCTGACCTTGGTCCGAAATGGGTGGGTGGCTATTTCTGCCCGTGCCACGGCTCCCACTACGACCTGGCCGGCCGTGTCTACAAGTCGCAGCCGGCACCTCTCAACCTGCCAGTGCCGCCGCACTCTTACGAGTCGGACGATATCATCGTCATCGGCGTCGACCAGGAGAACGCATGATGAGCAAGTTCATGGACTGGATTGATGCTCGCTTCCCCGCCACAAAAATGTGGGAAGACCACCTGAGCAAGTATTACGCGCCCAAGAACTTCAACTTCCTGTACTTCTTCGGCTCCCTGGCATTGCTGGTACTGGTCAACCAGATCGTCACCGGTGTGTGGCTGACCATGAGCTTCACGCCCTCGGCGGAAGAGGCGTTCGCTTCGGTCGAGTACATCATGCGTGACGTAGAATACGGCTGGATCCTGCGCTACCTGCACTCCACCGGTGCGTCGGCGTTCTTCATCGTGGTCTACCTGCACATGTTCCGCGGCCTGCTCTACGGCTCCTACCAGAAGCCACGCGAGCTGGTCTGGCTGTTTGGCATGCTGATCTACCTTGCGCTGATGGCGGAAGCCTTCATGGGTTACCTGCTGCCGTGGGGCCAGATGTCGTACTGGGGTGCCCAGGTAATCATCTCCCTGTTCGGCGCCATCCCGGTGATCGGTGACGACCTCACCCAGTGGATCCGCGGTGACTACCTGATTTCGGGCATCACCCTGAACCGCTTCTTCGCCCTGCATGTGGTCGCCCTGCCCATCGTGATTCTCGGCCTGGTGGTGCTGCACATTCTTGCTCTGCACGAAGTGGGTTCGAACAACCCCGATGGTGTCGACATCAAGAAGAAAAAGGACGAAAACGGCATTCCGCTGGACGGTATCCCGTTCCACCCTTACTACACCGTCAAGGATATCGTTGGCGTGGTGGTGTTCCTCTTCGTGTTCTGCGCTGTGGTGTTCTTCTTCCCGGAGATGGGTGGTTACTTCCTGGAAAAACCGAACTTCGAGCAGGCCAACGCCTTCAAGACGCCCGAGCACATCGCGCCGGTGTGGTACTTCACACCGTTCTACGCGATCTTGCGCGCGGTGCCTGACAAGCTGATGGGCGTGATCGCCATGGGTGCGGCCATCGCTGTGCTGTTCGTGCTGCCCTGGCTTGACCGCAGCCCGGTACGTTCCATGCGTTACAAGGGCTGGATCAGCAAGCTCTTCCTGCTGGTGTTCTGCGTGGCCTTCGTCATCCTCGGCGTGCTGGGCGTGCTGGCGCCGACACCTGGGCGTACCTTGCTGTCGCAGGTGTGCACGGTGTTGTACTTCGCCTACTTCCTGCTGATGCCGTTCTACACAAGGCTCGAGAAGACCAAACCGGTTCCGGAAAGGGTGACTGGCTGATGAAAAAGTTGATTGCAGTATTTTTGCTGGCAGTGATGCCTGCCTTTTCCTTCGCTGCCGAACATGGCCTGGAGCTGGACAAGGTCGATATCGACCTGACCGACAAGGCGGCCATGCAGGACGGTGCGCGCACCTTTGCCAACTATTGCATGGGTTGCCACAGTGCCAAGTTCCAGCGTTACGAGCGGGTGGCTGATGACCTGGGCATCCCTCACGAGCTGATGCTCGAGAAGCTGGTGTTCACCGGCGCCAAAATCGGTGACCACATGCAGATCGGCATGAAGCCCAGCGACGCAAAGACCTGGTTCGGCGCTGCGCCACCCGACCTGACCCTGGTCGCCCGTGTGCGGGGTACCGACTGGCTGTACAGCTACCTGCGCAGCTTCTACGAAGACCCGTCGCGCCCTTACGGGGTGAACAACAAGGTGTTCCCGAACGTGGGCATGCCTAACGTGCTGGTTGGCCTGCAGGGTAACCAGGTGGTTGGCTGCAAGCAGGTGCAGACCGTGGTCGATGGCAAGAAGCAATTTGACCCGTTGACCGGCAGCCCGATCACCCATGAAGCCTGTGACCAGCTGACCATTACGCCGAATTCCGGTACCCTGACGACCGAGCAGTTCGACGAGAAGGTCAAGAACCTGGTGACCTTCCTGGCCTATTCGGCCAACCCGGTCAAACTGGAAAGCCAGCGCATTGGTACCTACGTGTTGCTGTACCTGGCTTTCTTCTTCGTATTCGCCTACTTGCTCAAGCGTGAATACTGGAAGGACGTGCACTGATCACGCAGTAGTTTCTGGTTGTTGAACGCGCCCGGGGCGCCCTGGCAGTTTTGCCAGGGTACCCCGGGCGCGTTTTCATTTACAGTTGCACAAGCATCCCGTGCGAGGAGCCGCTACATGGGCGCAACCAACAGGTTAGCCTGCTATTCCGATCCCGCTGATCATTATTCTCATCGGGTACGCCTTGTGCTGGCCGAGAAGGGTGTCAGCGTCCAGGTCATCGATGTCGACCCCAGTCGCCTGCCGGCCAGGCTGGCCGAGGTGAACCCTTACGGCAGTGTGCCGACCCTGGTCGACCGTGACCTGGCGTTGTATGAGTCGACCGTGGTGATGGAATACCTCGAGGAGCGTTACCCGCACCCACCGCTGATGCCGGTGTACCCGGTTGCGCGGGGTAACAGCCGTTTGCTGATGCACCGCATCCAGCGCGACTGGTGTGCCTTGGCCGACACCGTGCTGGACGCGCGCAGCACCGAGGCCGCCCGTGCCGAGGCACGCAAGGCCCTGCGCGAAAGCCTGACCGGTGTTTCACCATTGTTCGGTGAGTACGCCTGTTTCATGAGTGAGGAGCAAAGCCTGGTCGATTGCTGTCTATTGCCCATACTCTGGCGTTTGCCGGTGTTGGGTATCGAATTGCCGCGGCAAGCCAAGCCGCTGCTGGATTACATGGAGCGGCAGTTCGCTCGCGAGCCTTTCCTGGCGAGCCTGTCCTCTGTAGAACGTGAAATGCGCAAGCTTTAAGGAGCTGTTGATGAACTCCAGTCGCCCCTATCTGGTTCGAGCACTGTATGAGTGGATCGTCGACAACGATTGCACGCCCCACATGCTGGTCAATGCCGAATACCCGAAAGTCCAGGTGCCGGATGGTTTCGCCAGTGATGGTCAGATCGTCTTGAATATCTCGCCAAGTGCCGTGCGCAGCCTGCACATGGATAACGACGCAGTCAGCTTCGAGGGCCGCTTCAGTGGCGTGGCCCATTCGCTGTTCGTGCCGGTTGGCGCCATCCTGGGCATCTATGCCCGTGAAAATGGCCAAGGGATGGTCTTCGAGCTGGAGTCGCCGATGGATGGCGACGAGCTGGAAGAGGATGATGTGCAGCCGGACGACGATGGCCCGCCGGAAGGGGGTGGCCAGCCGCCGCGCCCAAGTGGTCGGCCAAGCCTGAAAGTGGTCAAGTAACAAAAAAGGCGATCCAACTGGATCGCCTTTTTCTTTGCCGCCAACTTCGGGTTACAGGTCGCTGATAGTGCGTACCTGGTCCTTGTTGATGCGGGTGCGCTTGCCATCGAGTTGCTGGAACTCGTAGAAGCCTGCATCGCGGTCGTACTTCGGTGCGTCGACAGCCTGGATTTCACGGCCATCGTTGAGGGTGATCAGGCTTGGCGTGGAGCAGCCGGCCAGGGTGGCGAAGGTGCCGATCAGCAGGGCAGGCAGCAGAAGCTTTTTCATGCGGTGTTTCCTGGGTTTCTGAAAGGTGGGGCATTGTTGTTGCTTGTACTGGCCCTTTCGCGGGTAAAACCGCTCCCACAGGAATGCACAAGGCTTGAAAGCTGTGAGATCCCTGTGGGCGCGGGTTCACCCGCGAAGAGGCCGGTGCAGGCAGCAATGAATCAGTCGATGTACTCGAACAGCTTGACGATCTTCTGCACACCCGACACGCCCTGTACCACGGCGGTGGCCGAATTGGCCTCCTGTTGGGTCACCAGGCCGAGCAGATAGACGATACCGTTTTCGGTAATCACCTTGATGCGCGAGCTTGGCACGGCGCTGTCACCCAGCATCTGGGTCTTGATCTTGGTGGTCAGCCAGGCGTCGTTGTTGCGTGCCAGGATGGAGGAGGGTTGCATCACCTGCAGTTCATTGTGCACTTTCTTGACGCGCTGTACCTGGCTGGCGGTTTGCTCGGCGAGGCTCTTGAGGTCGGCGCGTGGAGTCTGGCCGGCCAGCAGGACGATGCCGTTGTAGCTGCTGACAACAATGTGCGAGCCCTTGTCCAGGTCAGGGCTGGCCTTGGAAATGTTCACCGAGGCCTTGGTTTCGATCAGCGAGTCGTCGATCTTGCTGCCAATGGTGCGCGTACCGCGATCGTCTTCGATCGGCGAATTGCGCGTAGAAGTAAGTACCGAGCTGCAACCGGTGACGCTCAGGCACAGAGTCAGGGCCATCAGGCCGAGGCGCATAGGGGTCATTCTTCACTCCCGAACAGTTGGCTGTCGATCAGATCGCACAGGCAGTGGATCGCCAGCAGGTGGACTTCCTGGATGCGTGCGGTAACCGTCGAAGGTACGCGGATTTCCACGTCTTCGGGCAGCAGCAGCGAAGCCATGCCGCCGCCGTCGCGGCCGGTCAATGCTACGACAATCATTTCGCGGTCATGTGCGGCCTGGATCGCCTGGATGACGTTGGCCGAATTGCCGCTGGTGGAGATTGCCAGCAGAACGTCGCCGGGCTGGCCCAGGGCGCGAATCTGCTTGGAAAAGACTTCGTTGTAGCTGTAGTCGTTGGCGATCGAGGTCAGGGTCGAGCTGTCGGTGGTCAGCGCGATGGCTGGCAGGCTCGGGCGCTCGCGCTCGAAACGGTTGAGCAGTTCCGACGAAAAGTGCTGGGCATCACCGGCCGAGCCGCCGTTGCCACAGGCGAGCATCTTGCCCTCGTTGAGCAGCGCATTGACCATGACCAGGCTAGCCTGCTCGATGTGCGGTGCCAGGATGTCCATTGCCTGTTGCTTGGTATCGATGCTGGCCTGGAACAGCCGGCGAATTCGGGATTGCATGTCCATCTGGTGACCTTAAGTGGGGCGGTGGCCTTTGCGACGCGCAACAACGACCAGCCCGCGAAACATAGAGCAAAAAAAACGAAGTGGGTTCAGCATTCGAAGGCGTTTTTCAGCCATTGAAGCGGCCTGCCTGCATGGTGGCTGCCCTGCAGGGCGACTACGTCGAAGCGGCAGGGGTGGTTGCCCCAGTGGGGCGCCTTCTGCAGGTACCGGCTGGCGGCGAGCACCAACCGTTTCTGCTTGCGCCCGTCGATGCTGGCGAGGGCGCCACCGAAGCACGCGTGCAACCGGTAGCGGACTTCGACGAATACTACTGTATCGGCGTCAAGCATGACCAGATCAAGCTCACCGCCTTTGCATCGCCAGTTACGCGCCAGCAGCTGCAGGCCCTGCCCTTGAAGGTACTCAAGGGCTTGGGTTTCTGCTGCTTGCCCGGCGCTTGTGGGCGACGCTGTTGGCATCAGCGCGCGGTGTCAGGCAGGCGCTTGACCTGGCCGCCGGCAAACTCGGCCCATGGCAGCTGGCGCTCGATACGCTGGTTGGCGTTGATGCTCAGGCTGCCCGAAAGGCCCTGGACACGGTTGTCCGGCAGCGCTTTCAGCTGGCCCAGGCGCGGCGCCAGGCTGTAGGCATCGACGCCCATGGCATACAGGCGGCCAAGGCTGCCAGCGGCCTGCGGCCACTGCTGTACCACTTGCTGGCGCAGGCTGTTGCTGGTGTCGAGCAGCCACGGCGTTTCGCAGAAGCGGATGCCGTTCATGTCATTGTACTGGTTGACGTCGCCGCTGGCGCTGTACAGGTTCGAGGTGGCATAGACCGGGACGTCACCGGCGTACTGGAAGTTCAGGGTCGGCTTGATCTGCTGGGCCTGTTGCGGGGTCGAGGCCAGGAAGATGAAATCGATATCCTGGCGGCGCGACGGTTGTGCGGCGATGCTGCCGCCTACCGTGCTTTGCAGGCTCTTGGCGCGGCCTTCGCTCTGGCGCAGCTGGAACAGGTCGGCGATCTGTTGGGCGAGGGCAACCGGCTGGGCAATGCGCTCGGCAGCGAGCAGGGTGCCGCCATTGCCTTCCCAGTCCTGGCGGAAGGCGGCCAGCACGCGGTCACCCCATTCGCCACTCGGCACCAGGGCCACGGCGCGGACCATGCCGTCGGCGCGAGCGCGGCGGGCGACTTCGCGTGCTTCATCTTCGGCAGCCAGGCCGAACTGGAACAGTTGCGGCGGGGCCTTCTGGCCGGCGTCGGCGTAGTTCAGGGCCAGTGTGGTGATCGGCAGTTGCGGTTTGGCGGCCAGTTGTTTGACCAGTGGCTTTTCAAGCGGGCCGATGACCAGTTGCACGCCGGCGGCCTGGGCCTGGCGATAGAAATCGTCTAGCGAGCCGATGCGCGAGCTGTCGAACACTTGCACCGCAGGCGCTGGCTGGCCAGCTTGCTGGGCCTGGAAGTGGGCGGCCATGAAACCGTCACGCAGGGCGCGGGCAACACCGGCAAGCGGGCCTTCCTGGGGCAGCAGCAGGGCGATCTTGGTCAGTGGCTGGCTGGCCAGCTCCTTGAGCTTGGTCAGCGCCAGCGGCAGTTGCTGGGCGGCAGGGTGGCCTGGGTGCTGTTTGACCCAGGTATCGATGGCCGCTTGCTGCTGCTCCAGGGTGCCGGCGCTCTTCACGGCGAAGGCGAGGCTGGTCCAGCCGGCCAGGGTCTGGTCGTTGGCTGGCTGCTGCAGTTGCTCTGCCGGCAACGAGGCGACCAGTGCCCAGATGGCGTCATTGTTGGCGCTGGCAGCCTGGCCGCTGAGCAGCGGGGCCAGCAGCACGCGCTGTTGCGCGGCAGCCAGGGTCTGGCCGTCGGCTTCAAGGGCGGCGGCGTGCACATTGTAAGTGCGCGCTTGCTGCTCCGCCGGCAGCTCGGCTACACGTTGCAGGCTGGGGTGAGCCAGGGCAGTCAGGGCCGCCTTGGGCTGGTTTCGGCTCATGGCCAGCTCGGCCGCGAGGGTGCTGGCGAACACTTGCTGGGCCGGCTTGAGTGTGTCCAGCGGGACTTGCTCAAGAATGCGTGCGGCGCGTGGGAAGTCCTTCTGCTTGTAGGCCAGGTCGGCCGCGCTCAGGCGCAGCAGGGCGGCATCTTCCGCTGACTTGCTGGAAGCGGCTTTTTCGAGCAGTTGCTCGATGCTGGCATCCGGGGTGCGTGGCAGTTCGCCCAGGCTGGATGAGGGCGAGCTGGCGCAGGCTGCCAGCAGGGCAGCGAGGCAGAGGGCTGTGAGCAGCCGCAGGCAAGCGATCATGTAAAGGTCCTGTTACTCGATCAAGTTGGCCGGCAATTGTACCCAAGCACTGGCCGGGGCGCGATGTTGCTGTGCTGATCCTTCACTATAGGTGGCCTGCCGCCGATCGCTGGCGAAGTTCTTTGCGCCCTGTTGCAGGCGCTCGGGCTACAATGGCGCCTTTGATCCGAATGACAGGTGTGCGCAGTGACTGATGTGGCAGGGGCTTCGAAATCCACGGTGGGGACGCTGTATGTGGTGGCAACCCCCATCGGCAACCTCGACGACATGAGCGCCCGGGCGCTGAAGGTGCTGGCGGATGTGGCGCTGATCGCCGCCGAAGACACCCGCCATTCGATCCGCCTGCTGCAACACTTTGGCATCGACACACCGCTGGCGGCCTGTCATGAACACAATGAGCGTGATGAGGGCGGGCGTTTTCTCACCAAGCTGCTGGCTGGCGAGAACGTGGCACTGGTTTCCGATGCCGGCACGCCGCTGATTTCCGACCCGGGCTACCACTTGGTACGCCAGGCGCGGGCTGCGGGGGTGAGCGTGGTGCCGGTGCCGGGCGCCTGCGCCTTGATCGCCGCACTGTCGGCGGCCGGCCTGCCGTCGGACCGCTTCATTTTCGAAGGCTTCCTGCCGGCCAAGCAGGCCGGGCGCCGGGCGCGCCTCGAGCAGGTGAAGGAAGAGCCGCGTACGCTGATTTTCTATGAGGCCCCGCACCGTATCCTCGAATGCCTCGAAGACATGGAGCTGGTTTTTGGTGGCGAACGCCCGGCACTGCTGGCGCGCGAGCTGACCAAGACCTTCGAGACCCTGAAGGGCCTGCCGCTGGCCGAGCTGCGCGCGTTCGTTGCCGGCGACAGCAACCAGCAGCGCGGTGAGTGCGTGGTACTGGTTGGCGGCTGGAGCGCGCCGGAGGGCGAGCAGGCCATCAGTACCGAGGCCCAGCGAGTACTCGACCTGCTGTTGGCCGAGCTGCCACTGAAGCGGGCTGCGGCGCTGGCGGCGGAAATTACCGGTGTGCGCAAGAACCTGTTGTATCAACTTGCGCTGGAAAAGCAGAAAACCGAATAGTGGCAGTTTGATATAATTGCCGGTATTGCTTGTTCTTGTGCGCGCGTGCCGGTAACCTTGGCGGCGGAGAGTCGATCGGACAGTCGCTGCCTGTTTTTGTTCCGCAACTTTTTGTTGTGTGAGCAGCAGGGGGAGGAAAGTCCGGGCTCCATAGGGCAGAGTGCCAGGTAACGCCTGGGAGGCGCGAGCCTACGGAAAGTGCCACAGAAAATAACCGCCTAAGCACTTCGGTGCCGGTAAGGGTGAAAAGGTGCGGTAAGAGCGCACCGCACGTCTGGCAACAGTTCGTGGCTAGGTAAACCCCACTCGGAGCAAGACCAAATAGGGTTCCATCAGGCGTGGCCCGCGTCGGAACCGGGTAGGTTGCTAGAGGCGTCCAGTGATGGCCGTCGTAGAGGAATGACTGTCCTCGACAAAACCCGGCTTACAGATCGACTCTCCACCTTTTCCTCCCCTGCTTGATTCGATAGCAGATCCTCTCTGGTAATACCGAAAAAATCTTACTCTTGATAAATCACTTTAAGTTCGAACTCCATTTGCTTGCGTGGGTTTGATTTTTCTCGTGTTTTCTCTTCCTCGGTAGTGCTTCCACATTCCCTTATCGCGCTAAATCTCGGTCCTGTAAGGCTTTTCCTTATGAACGTGCCTTGACGGTGCTGCGGGCGGATTCCTATAGTGTGCGCAAGTGGCAGAAAGTGGGATGAAGTGGGTTTTCTGGCACAAAAAAGCTAACATTGTGGGGAATCACAGCCGTGTTCCGCGGAGCCAACGCCGTCAGCCTCGATGCCAAGGGACGTCTCGCCATGCCGAGTCGGTACCGTGACGAGCTGGATTCGCGTTGCAATGGCCAGCTGATCGTGACCATTGACGCCGTTGACCCCTGCTTGTGCGTATACCCCCTCGATGAGTGGGAACAGATAGAAGCCAAGTTGCGAGCCTTGCCATCGTTGCGTGAGGAAAACCGCCGTCTGCAGCGTTTGCTGATCGGTAATGCGGTTGACCTGGAGCTCGATGGCAGTGGGCGTTTCCTGGTGCCGCCCCGCCTGCGTGAGTACGCCAAGCTCGACAAGAAGGCGATGCTGGTGGGGCAACTGAACAAATTCCAGCTGTGGGATGAAGATGCCTGGAACACGGTTTCGGCAGCCGACCTTGCAGCTATTCAACAACCGGGCGCCATGCCCGACGAATTGCGTGACCTGATCCTGTGACCATAGATAGCGGCTTCAACCACATTACCGTCCTGCTCGACGAAGCTGTCGAGGCATTGGCCCTGCGCGCCGACGGTTGCTATCTGGACGGCACCTTCGGCCGTGGCGGACACAGCCGGCTGATTCTCAGCAAGCTCGGGCCGCAAGGGCGGCTGCTGGGCTTCGACAAAGATCCACAGGCGATTGCCACGGGGCAAGCGCTGGCGGCCGAAGACGGCCGCTTTGTCATTGTGCAGCGCAGCTTTGCCGAGCTGGGTGCAGAAGTGGCCGAGCGCGGCCTGCACGGAAAGGTCAGCGGTGTACTGCTGGACCTGGGCGTGTCCTCGCCGCAACTGGATGACCCAGAGCGTGGCTTCAGTTTCCTCAATGATGGCCCGCTGGACATGCGCATGAACCCGGATCAGGGCATCAGTGCCGCCGAGTTCATCGCCACTGCGCCTGTGGAAGAAATTGCCCGTGTCTTCAAAGAGTACGGTGAAGAGCGTTTCTCCGGCCGCATGGCGCGTGCCGTGGTCGAGCGCCGCGAAAAGGAGCCGTTCACCCGCACTGCCGACCTGGCGGAAGTGCTGAAGGTTGCCAACCCGGCCTGGGAAAAAGGCAAGAACCCGGCTACCCGTGCCTTCCAGGGGCTGCGGATCCATGTCAACAACGAGCTGGGTGACCTGGAGGCTGGCCTGGAGGCCGCGCTGGATGCACTCGAGGTCGGTGGCCGCCTGGCAGTGATCAGTTTCCACTCCCTTGAGGACCGTATCGTCAAGCTGTTCATGCGCAAGCTGGTCAAGGGCGAGGCCGACAACCTGCCACGCAACCTGCCGGTACAGCACAAAGTCTTCGAGCCGAAAATCAAGCTCATCGGCAAGGCCCAGTTCGCCTCCGAAGCCGAGCTCAAGGCCAACCCACGCTCGCGTAGCGCCGTGATGCGTGTGGCGGAGAAACTGCGGTGAGCAGGCTCTTTGCCAAGCCTTTGCCAGGCGGAAGCTTCCTGATGCTTCTGCTGTTTATCGGCGTGCTGGTTTCGGCCGTCGCCGTGTCCTACAGCGCGCACTGGAACCGTCAGTTGCTCAATACCCTTTACGGCGAGTTGAATGAGCGTGACAAGGCCCAGGCCGAGTGGGGCCGGCTGATTCTGGAACAGAGCACCTGGACCGCCGCCAGCCGTATCGAAAACCTGGCTTCCGAGCAGTTGAAAATGCGCGTGCCTGCGGCTGACGAAGTGCGGATGGTGGCGCCATGATGAAGCTCGAAGGCGCACTCTACCCGTGGCGCTTCCGCGTGGTGATCGGCTTGCTGGCAATCATGGTCGGCGCTATCTGCTGGCGCATCATCGACCTGCAAGTGGTCGACCGTGACTTCCTCAAGGGGCAGGGCGATGCGCGCAGTTTGCGTCACATCCCTATCCCTGCGCACCGTGGCCTGATCACCGACCGCAACGGTGAGCCATTGGCTGTGAGTACCCCGGTCACCACCCTGTGGGCCAACCCCAAGGAAATGCAGGCGTCCAAAGACCGCTGGCCACAGCTGGCCGCAGCGCTGGGGCAAAACCCGCAGCAACTGGTCGAGCGCCTGACCCAGCAGGCCAGCAAAGAGTTCATCTACCTGGTCCGCGGCCTGACCCCGGAGCAGGGCCAGCACGTGCTCGACCTGAAAGTGCCTGGTGTGTACGGCCTGGAAGAATTCCGCCGCTTCTATCCGGCCGGCGATGTCACCGCGCACATGGTCGGCTTCACCGACCTCGACGACCACGGTCGCGAAGGGGTGGAACTGGCCTATGACGAGTGGCTGGCCGGCGTGCCCGGCAAGCGGCAGGTGATCAAGGACCGGCGTGGCCGGCTGATCAAGGACATCCAGGTAACCAAGAACGCCAAGGCCGGCAAGACCTTGGCGTTGTCGATAGACCTGCGCCTGCAGTACCTGGCTACCCGCGAGCTGCGCAACGCCATTGCCGAGCAGGACGCCAAGGCCGGCAGCCTGGTGATCATGGACGTCAAGACTGGTGAAGTCCTGGCCATGGTCAACCAGCCAACCTACAACCCGAACAACCGCCGCAGCATGTTCCCGGCAGCGATGCGCAACCGGGCAATCATCGACGTGTTCGAGCCCGGTTCCACGGTCAAGCCGATTTCCATGAGTGCGGCACTGCAAAGCGGCCGCTGGAAGCCGACCGACAAGGTCGAGGTTTACCCGGGCAGCTTGCAGATCGGCCGCTACACCATCAAGGACGTGTCGCGCAGCGAGGGCCCGATCCTCGACCTGACCGGCATCCTGATCAACTCCAGTAACGTCGGCATGAGCAAGATCGCCTTCGACATTGGTGGCGAGGCCATCTACCGCGTCATGTCCCAGGTCGGCCTGGGCCAGTACACCGGCCTTGGCTTCCCGGGTGAGCGTGTCGGCAACCTGCCCAACCACCGCGAGTGGCGCAAGGCTGAAACCGCGACCCTTTCCTATGGCTATGGCCTGTCGGTGACCGCCCTGCAGCTGGTGCATGCCTACGCGGCGCTGGCCAACGACGGCAAGATGGTGCCGCTGTCGATCATCAAGGTCGACAAGGCTCCGGAAGCTGTGCAAGCCATTCCGAAGGAAACCGCCGAAACCGTTCAGGGCATGCTGCAGCAGGTGATTGAAGCACCGCGTGGTGTGTTCCGTGCCCAGGTGCCGTTCTATCACGTGGCCGGCAAGTCCGGCACAGCGCGTAAAGCCACGGTGGGGTCCAAGGGGTACACCGAAAACGCCTACCGTTCGCTGTTCGCCGGCTTCGGGCCAATGAGCGACCCGCGCTACGCCATCGTCGTGGTCATCGACGAGCCGGGCAAGGGTGGTTACTTCGGTGGCCTGGTTTCGGCGCCGGTATTCAGCAAGGTCATGTCCGGCACCCTGCGTTTGATGAACGTACCGCCAGACAACCTGCCGCCACCGGCACCCGCCGAACAGTCGCAAGTCAATGCAGCAGCCGCCAAGGGAGGGCGTGGATGATGACAATGCCATTGAGCAAGCTTTTCGCTCACGCCAGCCGTGACCCGCTGATTCGTGAACTGACCCTGGACAGCCGCAATGTACGCCCCGGCGATCTGTTCCTGGCCGTGCCGGGCGCCAAGGTTGATGGCCGCGAACATATCGCCGATGCCTTGGCCCGTGGCGCTGCCGCCGTGGCCTATGAAGAGCAGGGCGCCAACGTGCTGCCGCTGACCGATGCGCCGCTGATTCCGGTCAAGGGCCTGATCGCCCAACTCTCGGACATCGCCGGGCGCTTCTATGGTGAGCCCAGCCGCCAGCTGAACCTGGTGGGTGTGACCGGTACCAACGGCAAGACCAGCGTTACTCAATTGGTGGCCCAGGCGCTTGATGTGCTCGGCCAGCGCTGCGGCCTTATTGGCACTTTGGGGACCGGCTTTTACGGTGAACTGCAAAGTGGTCGCCTGACCACGCCAGACCCGATTGCCGTACAGTCCACCCTTTACGACCTGAAAAAGCAGGGCGCCAAGGCCGTGGCCATGGAGGTTTCCTCTCACGCCCTGGAGCAAGGGCGTGTCGCTGCGTTGGCGTTCGACATCGCGGTCATGACCAACCTGTCCCGTGATCACCTGGATTACCACGGCAGCATGCAGGCGTATGAGGCGGCCAAGGCCAAGCTGTTCGCCTGGCCAAACCTGCGTTGCCAGGTGGTCAACCTGGATGACGACTTTGGTCGTCGCCTGGCCGAAGACTTTGCTCGCCGCCCGAGTGTCGACCTGGTCGAGACCCGGCTGCTCAGCTATAGCCTGGAAAACCCCGACGCCTCGCTGTTCTGCCGCGAGGCCGTGTTCAGTGACGATGGCGTGCGAGCCACGCTGGTGACTGCTCAGGGTGAGCGCACCCTGCGCAGCCAGCTGCTGGGCCGCTTCAACCTGAGCAACATGCTGGCCGCCGTGGCAACCCTGCTGGCGCTGGATTACGCGCTGGACGAAATCCTTGAGGTCACCCCGCGCCTGCAAGGGCCAGTAGGCCGCATGCAGCGCCTGGGTGGCGGTCAAAAACCACTGGTGGTGGTCGACTACGCGCACACCCCGGATGCCCTGGAAAAAGTGCTTGAAGCCCTGCGCCCGCATGCCCACGGCCAACTGTTGTGCCTGTTTGGCTGCGGCGGCGACCGTGATCGCGGCAAGCGCCCATTGATGGCTGAAGTGGCCGAGCGCCTGGCCGACCGTGTGCTGGTCACCGACGACAACCCGCGCACGGAAGACCCGCTGCGCATCTTCGACGACATCCGTCCCGGCTTCACCAAGCCTGAAGACGTCGAGTTCGTCGCCGGCCGTGGCGAAGCCATTGCGCACCTGATCGCCTCAGCCGCTGCCAACGACGTGATCGTGCTGGCGGGCAAGGGGCATGAGGATTATCAGGAGATCAATGGCGAGCGCCATGGCTTCTCCGACCTGACCGAAGCCGAGAAGGCCCTTGCAGCCTGGGAGGCTCCACATGCTTAAGCCGATGACACTCAGCCAGCTGACCACAGCACTGAGTGGTCAACAAGTCGGTACCGACGCCACTTTCACCGGTGTCAGCATCGACAGCCGCAGTGTCAGCGCCGGGCAGCTGTTCGTCGCCTTGGCCGGCCCGCGTTTCGATGGCCATGACTACCTGGCTGATGTCAAAGCCAAAGGCGCAGTCGCCGCCCTGGTCGAGCGTGAGGTGGCCGGTGTCGACCTGCCGCAGTTGCGGGTCAATGATTGCCGGGTAGCGCTTGGTCAGCTCGGCGCCCTGAACCGCGCCGCGTTCGATAAGCCCGTGGTGGCGATTACCGGTTCCAGTGGCAAGACCACGGTCAAGGAGATGCTTGCCAGCATCCTGCGCACCCGCGGCCTGGTGCATGCCACCCGCGGCAACCTGAACAACGACCTTGGCGCGCCGCTGACCCTGCTGGAAATCGCTCCGGAGCACAGCGCTGCAGTGATCGAGCTGGGTGCGTCGCGCATCGGTGAAATCCGCTACACCGTCGGCCTGACCAACCCTCAGGTGGTCATCATCAATAACGCAGGTACCGCCCACGTTGGCGAATTCGGTGGGCCTGAGAAGATCGTCGAAGCCAAGGGCGAAATTCTCGAAGGCCTGGGTGAGGACGGTGTCGCCATCCTCAACCTGGCCGACAAGGCGTTCGAAATCTGGCGCAAACGTGCCGGCAACCACCGCATCTTCACGTTTGCACTGGATAACCCGCAGGCCGATTTCCACGCCAGCGACATTGGTCGCGACGCGCGTGGCTGCCCGTCGTTCACCCTGCACGGGCCTGATGGCAGCGTGCAGGTACAGCTGAACCTTCTGGGTACCCATAACGTCAGCAACGCCCTGGCTGCCGCCGCTGCCGCCCATGCCGTTGGTCTGAGCCTGAACGGCATTGCCGCCGGCCTGGCTGCCGTGCAGCCGGTCAAGGGCCGCACCGTGGCGCAGGTCGCGCCGAACGGTGTGCGGGTGATCGACGACAGTTACAACGCAAATCCCACCTCCATGTGCGCGGCCATTGATATACTCGCCGGCTTTTCCGGACGCACCGTCCTGGTGCTTGGGGATATCGGCGAATTGGGGCAATGGGCGCAAGAAGGCCACCGTCAGGTGGGTGACTACGCGCGTGGCAAGGTCGACGCCCTGTACGCAGTGGGTTCCAACATGATGCATGCGGTCACGGCGTTCGGCGCCAATGGCCATCATTTCGCTACTCAAGCTGAGCTGATCGACGCTGTTCGCGCTGAAAATGCCAGCGACACCACTATCTTGATCAAGGGCTCGCGCAGCGCTGCGATGGAAAACGTCGTGGCGGCATTGTGCGGTGCCAGCGGGGAGAAACATTAATGCTGCTGCTGTTGGCCGAGTATCTGCAACAGTTCCACAAAGGCTTCGCGGTCTTCCAGTACCTGTCCCTGCGCGGGATTCTTGGTGTACTGACCGCGTTGTCCCTGGCGCTGTGGCTGGGGCCGTGGATGATCCGTACCCTGCAAATTCGCCAGATCGGCCAGGCCGTGCGTAACGACGGCCCGCAATCGCACCTGTCCAAGTCCGGCACCCCGACCATGGGTGGCGCACTGATCCTGTCGGCCATCGCCATCAGCACCCTGCTGTGGGCTGATCTGTCCAACCGCTACGTGTGGGTGGTGCTGATCGTGACCTTGGCATTCGGTGCGATCGGCTGGGTTGACGACTACCGCAAGGTGATCGAAAAGAACTCCCGTGGCCTGCCAAGCCGCTGGAAGTACTTCTGGCAGTCGGTGTTCGGGCTGGCTGCGGCCGTGTTCCTGTACAAGACGGCGCCGACCAGCGTCGAGACCACGCTGATCCTGCCGTTCATCAAGGATGTCACTATCCCGCTGGGCATTGGCTTCGTCGTGCTGACCTACTTCGTCATCGTCGGCTCCAGCAACGCGGTCAACCTTACCGATGGCCTCGACGGCCTGGCAATCATGCCGACGGTGATGGTGGGCGGCGCCCTGGGCATCTTCTGCTACCTGTCGGGTAACGTGAAGTTCGCCGAATACCTGCTGATCCCCTACGTGCCGGGCTCGGGTGAGCTGATCGTGTTCTGCGGCGCGCTGATCGGCGCCGGCCTGGGCTTCCTGTGGTTCAACACCTACCCGGCACAAGTCTTCATGGGTGACGTCGGCGCGCTGGCGCTGGGCGCCGCGCTGGGCACCATCGCCGTGATCGTCCGCCAGGAAATCGTGCTGTTCATCATGGGCGGCATCTTCGTGGTGGAAACCCTGTCGGTGGTGATCCAGGTCGCCTCCTTCAAGCTGACCGGCAAGCGCGTGTTCCGCATGGCGCCAATCCACCACCACTTTGAACTCAAGGGCTGGCCAGAGCCACGGGTGATCGTCCGCTTCTGGATCATCACCGTGATTCTGGTGCTGATCGGCCTTGCAACCCTGAAACTGAGGTAGATGAGCGTGTCTTTGATCGCTTCCGACCAATTCCGCATCGTTGTCGGCCTCGGCAAGAGCGGCATGTCCCTGGTTCGCTTCCTGGCGAGCCGGGGCATTGCCTTTGCGGTCGCCGATACCCGCGAGCAACCGCCGGAACTGGACACCCTGCGCCGTGATTACCCGCAGGTGGAAGTGCGCTGTGGTGAACTGGACGTGGACTTCCTGTGCCGCGCCAACGAGCTGTACGTGAGCCCCGGTCTGGCCTTGGCCACCCCGGCCCTGCAGCAGGCCGCCGCGCGTGGCGTGAAGCTGTCCGGTGATATCGAGCTGTTCGCCCACCACGCCAAGGCGCCGATCATTGCCATCAGCGGCTCCAACGCCAAGAGCACCGTTACCACCCTGGTCGGCGAAATGGCCGCCAAGGCAGGCAAACGTGTGGCTGTGGGCGGCAACCTCGGTACCCCGGCGCTGGACTTGCTGGCTGATGACGTCGAGCTGTACGTGCTGGAGCTGTCCAGTTTCCAACTGGAAACCACTGACCAGCTCAATGCTGAAGTGGCCACTGTGCTGAACATCAGCGAAGACCACATGGACCGCTACAGTGGCCTGCCGGCCTACCACCTGGCCAAACACCGGATTTTCCGCGGTGCCCGCCAGGTGGTGGTCAACCGCCAGGATGCCCTGAGCCGACCGTTGCCTGTGGAAGGCCGCCCATGCTGGACATTCGGCCTTAACCAGCCCGATTTCAAAGCCTTCGGCTTGCGTGAAGCAGACGGTGAAAAATACCTGGCGTTCGAGTTCCAGGCGCTGATGCCAGCACGCGAGCTGAAGGTGCGTGGCGCCCATAACCAAAGCAATGCCCTGGCAGCCTTGGCCCTGGGGCATGCGGCCGGCCTGCCGTTCGAGCCCATGCTCGAAGCCCTGCGTGAATTCGGTGGCCTGGCCCACCGTTGCCAGTGGGTACGTGAGCGTAACGGCGTGAACTGGTATGACGATTCCAAGGCCACCAACGTCGGTGCGGCCCTGGCAGCCATCGAGGGCCTGGGTGCCGATATCGAAGGCAAGTTGGTGCTGATCGCCGGTGGCGATGGCAAAGGTGCCGATTTCACTGCGCTACGCGAGCCAGTCAAGCGTTTCTGCCGCGCCGTGGTATTGCTTGGCCGTGATGCCGAGCGCCTGGCCGAGGCCTTGGGTGATGACGTGCCGCTGGTGCGGGTCAAGACCCTGGACGACGCCGTGCAGCAGTGTGCCGAGCTGGCCCAGGCGGGCGATGCGGTGTTGCTGTCGCCGGCGTGCGCCAGCCTCGACATGTTCAAGAACTTTGAAGAGCGCGGGCGCCTGTTTGCCCAGGCAGCGGGAGGTCTTGCATGATCTTCGGCATCTTCAAGCCCTACCCGTCGCCGCTGATCAGCGGCCGTGGCATCGACCTGGACTTCCCGATGCTCGCAGGCTGCCTGGCCTTGCTGGGCCTTGGCCTGGTGATGATCACCTCGGCCTCCTCGGAAGTGGCTGCGGTGCAGTCGGGCAACCCGCTTTACCACATGTTCCGCCACTTGGTGTATGTGTTCCTGGGCCTGGTTGCCTGTGGCGCGACCATGCTGGTGCCGATCGCCACCTGGCAGCGCATGGGCTTCATGATGCTGCTAGGCGCTTTCGGGCTGCTGGTACTGGTGCTGGTGCCGGGTATCGGCCGTGAAGTGAACGGTTCCATGCGCTGGATCGGCTTCAGCTTCTTCAACGTCCAGCCTTCGGAAATCGCCAAGGTGTTCGTGGTCGTCTACCTGGCGGGTTACCTGGTGCGCCGGCAGACCGAGGTGCGCGAAACCTGGATGGGCTTCTTCAAGCCGTTCATCGTGCTGCTGCCCATGGCGGCCCTGTTGCTGATGGAGCCGGACTTCGGTGCCACCGTGGTGATGATGGGCGCGGCGGCGGCCATGCTGTTCCTCGGCGGGGTTGGGTTGTTCCGCTTCAGCCTCATGGTGGTGTTGGCGGTACTGGCGGTGTTCGTGCTGGTACAGGCGCAGCCCTACCGGATGGCGCGGCTTATCACCTTTACCGACCCGTGGTCCGACCAGTTCGGTTCGGGCTACCAGCTGACCCAGGCACTGATCGCCTTCGGCCGCGGCGAGTGGCTGGGTGTTGGCCTGGGCAATAGCGTGCAGAAGCAGTTCTACCTGCCCGAAGCACACACCGACTTTGTGTTCTCGGTACTGGCCGAAGAACTGGGCGTGGTCGGCTCGCTGCTGACCATTGCACTGTTCGTGTTCGTGACCGTGCGTGCCCTGTACATCGGTCTGTGGGCCGAGAAGGCCAAGCAGTTCTTCGCCGCCTATGTGGCCTTCGGCCTGGCGTTCCTGTGGATCGGCCAGTTCCTGATCAACATCGGGGTGAACGTCGGCCTGCTGCCAACCAAGGGCCTGACGCTGCCGTTCCTCAGCTACGGGGGCAGCTCGCTGGTGATCTGTTGCGCCTGCGTGGGCCTGTTGCTGCGTATCGAGTGGGAGAGCCGCACGCACCTGGGTAGCGAAGAACACGAGTTCAGCGAAAGCGATTTTGCCGAGGAGACCAGTCATGGCCGCTGACGGCAAAAACATATTGATCATGGCGGGCGGCACCGGGGGGCATGTATTCCCGGCCCTGGCCTGCGCCCGGGAGTTCCAGGCGCGTGGTTTTACCGTGCACTGGCTGGGCACCCCGCGTGGCATCGAAAACGAACTGGTGCCCCAGGCTGGCCTGCCGCTGCACCTGATCCAGGTCAGCGGCCTGCGCGGCAAAGGCAAGCTGTCGTTGCTCAAGGCGCCGTTCACCCTGATCAAGGCGGTACTGCAGGCGCGACGCATCATTCGCCAGCTCAAGCCGGTATGCGTACTGGGCTTTGGCGGTTATGTGACTGGCCCCGGCGGTGTGGCCGCGCGGCTGTGCGGCGTGCCATTGGTGATCCACGAGCAGAACGCCCGTGCCGGTACCGCCAATCGGTTGCTGGTGCCACTGTCTGCGCGGGTCTGCGAAGCTTTCCCGAACACCTTCGAGGCGAGCGACAAGCGTCGTACCACCGGCAACCCGGTGCGCCCGGAGCTGTTCATGGATGCACAACGCGCGCCCCTGGCCCAGCGCCGAGCGCGCCTGCTGGTGCTCGGTGGCAGCCTGGGTGCGGAACCCTTGAACAAATTGTTGCCTAAGGCCCTGTCCGAAGTCCCTGCTGCGCTGCGGCCAGAGGTGTTCCACCAGGCCGGCAAGCAACACGCGCCAATCACCGCCGAGCGTTATCACGAGGCGGGCGTCGAGGCTCAGGTAGAGCCCTTCATCAAGGACATGGCCCAAGCCTATGGCTGGGCCGACATGGTGGTGTGCCGGGCCGGTGCCCTGACCGTTAGCGAGCTGGCGGCAGCGGGCCTGCCTTCGCTGCTGGTGCCATTGCCCCACGCCATCGACGATCACCAGACCCACAACGCCCAATATCTGGCCCGTGAAGGCGCTGCCTTCCTGATGCCACAAGCGACAACTGGCGCAGCGCAGCTCGCTGAACGCCTGAACGAGGTGCTGATGCAACCCGAGAAACTCACCGTAATGGCAGGCACCGCACGGCGCCTGGCCAAACCTGCTGCAACCAGCACCGTGGTCGATATCTGCCTGGAGGTGGCCCATGGTTGAGAGCCAGAAAGCCATGCCCCAGCCCAAGATGGGCCGTATCCGCCGTATTCACTTTGTCGGTATCGGCGGCGTGGGCATGTGCGGTATTGCCGAAGTGCTGCTGAACCTGGGCTATGAAGTGTCCGGTTCGGACCTGAAAGCGTCGCCGGTGACCGAGCGCCTGGAATCGTTCGGTGCCGAGATCTTCGTCGGCCACCGCGCCGAGAACGCCGCCACCGCTGATGTGCTGGTCGTGTCCAGTGCCATCAACCCGGCCAACCCGGAAGTGGCTACCGCCCTTGAGCGACGCATTCCGGTGGTGCCGCGTGCCGAGATGCTCGCCGAGCTGATGCGCTACCGTCACGGCGTGGCGGTTGCCGGTACCCACGGCAAGACCACTACCACCAGCCTGCTGGCCTCGGTGTTCGCTGCCGGTGGCCTGGACCCGACCTTTGTCATCGGTGGCCGCCTGACCGCTGCCGGTACCAATGCCCAGCTGGGCACCAGCCGCTACCTGATCGCCGAAGCAGACGAAAGCGATGCCAGCTTCCTGCACCTGCAGCCGATGGTGGCCGTGGTCACCAACATCGACGCCGATCACATGGCGACCTACGAAGGTGACTTCAACAAACTGAAGAAAACCTTCGTCGAGTTCCTGCACAACCTGCCGTTCTACGGCCTGGCGGTGATGTGCCTGGACGACCCGGTGGTGCGCGAAATCCTGCCGCAGGTGAAGCGCCCGACCGTGACTTATGGCTTCAGCGAAGAGGCAGACATCCGCGCCATCAACGTGCGCCAGCAGGGCATGCAGACCCACTTCACCGTGCTGCGCCGTGACTGCGAGCCGTTGGACGTGTCAGTGAACATGCCTGGCAACCACAACGTGCTCAACGCCCTGGCCACCATTGCCATTGCCACTGACGAAGGCATCACTGACGAGGCCATCATCCAGGGCCTGTCAGGCTTCCAGGGGGTCGGCCGACGCTTCCAGGTATACGGCGAACTGCCGGTCGAAGGCGGTAGCGTGATGCTGGTGGACGACTACGGCCATCACCCGACCGAAGTAGCTGCAGTGATCAAAGCCGTGCGTGGTGGCTGGCCTAGCCGCCGCCTGGTGATCGTTTACCAGCCGCACCGCTACAGCCGCACCCGCGACCTGTACGACGATTTCGTGCAGGTGCTGGGCGATGCCAACGTGCTGCTGCTGATGGAAGTCTACCCGGCCGGCGAAGAGCCAATCCCTGGAGCCGACAGCCGTCAGCTGTGCCACAGCATCCGTCAGCGCGGCAAACTGGACCCGATCTACATCGAGCGTGGCGCAGAACTCGCGCCGCTGGTCAAACCACTGCTGCGCGCTGGCGACATCCTCATCTGCCAGGGTGCCGGTGATGTCGGAGGCCTGGCCCCACAGTTGATGAAAAGCCCGCTGTTCGCAGGCGCCAAGCAGGAGAAGTCGAAATGACCAGCGCCTACGAAAAGCTGCACTCGACCCTGGACGTCAAGGCGTTCGGCCGTGTTGCCGTGCTGTATGGTGGCAAGAGCGCCGAGCGTGAAGTGTCGCTGAAGTCCGGCGCAGCGGTGATCCACGCGCTGACCACGGCCGGTGTCGACGTCGTTGCCATCGACGTGGGAGATGACCTGCTCGAGCGCCTGCAACGCGAGAAGATCGACCGTGCGTTCATCATCCTGCACGGCCGTGGCGGTGAAGACGGCAGCATGCAAGGCCTGCTGGAGTGCCTGGGCATCCCCTACACCGGCAGCGGCATCCTTGCCTCGGCGCTGGCCATGGACAAGCTGCGCACCAAGCAGGTGTGGCAGAGCCTGGGCATTCCGACCCCGCGTCACGCGGTGTTGGCGAGCGAAAGCGATTGTTTGTTGGCCAGTACGGAACTGGGCTTCCCGCTTATCGTCAAACCCGCCCATGAAGGCTCTAGTATCGGCATGGCCAAGGTGAACAGCGCCCAGGAACTGGTCGCCGCCTGGCAGGACGCCGCCAAATACGATTCCCAGGTACTGGTGGAGCAGTGGATCCACGGCCCGGAGTTCACCATCGCGGTCTTGCGCGGCCAGGTGCTGCCGCCGATCGCCCTGGGTACGCCGCACGTGTTCTACGACTACGACGCCAAGTACATCGCCAACGATACCCAGTACCGCATCCCGTGCGGCCTGGATAGCGTCAAGGAACAGGAACTGATCGACCTGACTGCACGTGCCTGTGATGCCATCGGCATCGAAGGCTGGGGGCGGCTGGACGTGATGCAGGACGAGCAGGGCCGGTTCTGGCTGCTCGAAGTCAACACCGCACCGGGCATGACTGATCATAGCCTGGTGCCAATGGCGGCCCGCGCGGCCGGCCTGGACTTCCAGCAACTGGTGCTGGCAATCCTGGCTGAAAGCGTGACGACGCGAGGTTAACAACCATGCAAGGCGCGATGATACGTCAGCAGCAACCCGTTACCGGCCGTAGCAAGCCGGTGCCGCGTGGTGCCAGCCGGCTGGTGGCCGACGAGCCCGTATCGGCGCGCCTGCCGCGGCCAAGCCTGGGAGGCCTCAAGCGCCTGCTGTGGCCGGTGCTGCTGGTGGCGGCCGGCTTTGGTGCCTATGAGGGCGCCATTCGCCTGATGCCGTATGCCGATCGGCCGATCACCAAGATCGACGTGCAGGGCGACCTCAGCTACATCAGCCAGCAGTCGGTGCAGCAGCGCATCGCACCGTACGTGGCGGCGAGCTTCTTCAGCGTCGACCTGCCGGCGATGCGTGCGGAGCTCGAGCAGATGCCATGGATCGCTCACGCCGAAGTGCGCCGGGTGTGGCCTGACGAGGTGGTGATCCGCCTGGAAGAACAGCTGCCGGTGGCGCGCTGGGGCGACGAAGCCTTGCTCAACAACCAGGGCCAGGCCTTCACCCCGCGCGAACTGGCCAACTACGAGCACCTGCCGCAGCTGGCTGGGCCGCAGCGTGCTCAGCAACAAGTCATGCAGCAGTATCAGGTATTGAGCCAGATGCTGCGCCCCCTGGGCTTTTCCATCGCTCGCCTGGAGCTGCGCGAGCGGGGCAGCTGGTTCCTGACTACCGGTGCGAGCAGCGCCGGGCCCGGTATCGAGCTGCTGTTGGGGCGCGACCATCTGGTGGAGAAGATGCGCCGTTTCATTGCCATTTACGACAAGACACTCAAAGACCAGATCACCACTATCGCCCGCATTGATCTGCGTTATTCCAACGGACTTGCCGTTGGTTGGCGGGAACCGATTGCACCGACGACGGCCCAACCCGCCGTTGCGAAGAATTAGAGAGAGGCAGGACCATGGCAAACGCGCATAGCGGCAAAATGATCGTCGGGCTGGACATTGGCACCTCCAAGGTGGTGGCGCTGGTGGGCGAAGTGGGCGAAGACGGCACCCTGGAAATCGTCGGGATCGGCACCCATCCGTCCCGCGGCCTGAAGAAAGGCGTGGTGGTGAACATCGAGTCCACCGTGCAGTCGATCCAGCGCGCCGTCGAAGAAGCGCAGCTGATGGCCGGCTGCCGCATCCACTCGGCTTTCGTCGGGGTGGCCGGCAACCACATCCGCAGCCTGAACTCCCACGGCATCGTCGCCATCCGCGACCGCGAGGTCAGCCTGGCCGACCTGGAGCGTGTACTCGACGCTGCCCAGGCTGTGGCGATTCCGGCCGACCAGCGCGTGTTGCACACCCTGCCGCAGGACTACGTGATCGACAACCAGGAAGGCGTGCGCGAACCGCTGGGCATGTCTGGCGTGCGTCTGGAAGCCAAGGTCCACGTGGTCACTTGCGCAGTCAACGCGGCGCAGAACATCGAGAAGTGCGTACGCCGCTGCGGCCTGGAAATTGACGACATCATCCTTGAGCAGCTGGCCTCGGCCTACTCGGTGCTGACCGACGATGAAAAAGAGCTGGGTGTTTGCCTGGTGGACATCGGTGGCGGTACCACCGACATCGCCATCTTCACCGAAGGCGCCATCCGTCACACCGCGGTCATCCCGATTGCCGGCGACCAGGTGACCAACGACATCGCCATGGCCCTGCGTACCCCTACCCAGTACGCCGAAGAAATCAAGATCCGCTACGCCTGTGCCCTGGCCAAACTGGCTGGCGCCGGCGAAACCATCAAGGTGCCGAGCGTGGGCGACCGCCCACCGCGCGAGCTGTCGCGTCAGGCGTTGGCTGAAGTGGTAGAGCCACGTTACGACGAGCTCTTCACCCTGATTCAGGCCGAACTGCGCCGCAGCGGCTACGAAGACCTGGTGCCAGCCGGCATCGTACTCACCGGTGGCACCGCGAAGATGGAAGGTGCCGTGGAACTGGCCGAGGAAATCTTCCACATGCCGGTACGCCTGGGTGTACCGCACAGCGTTCGGGGGCTGAGCGACGTGGTTCGCAACCCGATCTATTCCACCGGCGTGGGCTTGCTCACTTACGGTCTGCTGAAGCAGTCCGAGGACCTGATCCTGACCGGTAACACAAACAGCAGCAACAACAGCTATGGCGATGAACCGAAGGCCCCAGTGCTTGAGCGCTTCAAGAAGTGGGTCCAGGGCAACTTCTAAGTTTCAAAGCAGTAGTGGTAGGCGCAACAACTAGAGAACTGTAAGGAGAGGGAAAATGTTCGAGCTCGTAGACAACGTCCCGCAAAGCCCGGTCATCAAGGTGATCGGCGTTGGTGGTGGTGGCGGCAACGCCGTCAACCACATGGTCAAGAGCAGCATCGAGGGCGTGGAATTCATCTGCGCCAACACCGATGCCCAGGCGCTGAAAAGCATTGGCGCGCGCACCATCCTGCAATTGGGCACTGGCGTGACCAAGGGCCTGGGTGCCGGTGCCAATCCGGAAGTGGGCCGTCAGGCTGCGCTGGAAGACCGTGAGCGCATCGCTGAGGTACTGCAGGGCACCAACATGGTGTTCATCACCACTGGCATGGGTGGCGGTACCGGTACCGGTGCAGCGCCGATCATTGCCGAAGTGGCCAAGGAAATGGGCATTCTCACCGTAGCCGTGGTGACCCGTCCGTTCCCGTTCGAAGGCCGCAAACGTATGCAGATCGCCGATGAAGGCATCCGCATGCTGGCTGAAAGCGTCGACTCGTTGATCACCATTCCCAACGAGAAACTGCTGACCATCCTGGGCAAGGATGCCAGCTTGCTGTCTGCCTTTGCCAAGGCCGACGATGTGCTGGCCGGTGCCGTTCGCGGCATCTCCGACATCATCAAACGCCCAGGCATGATCAACGTCGACTTCGCCGACGTGCGTACGGTGATGGGCGAAATGGGCATGGCAATGATGGGTACTGGCTGTGCCAGCGGCCCGAACCGCGCCCGTGAAGCCACCGAAGCGGCGATCCGCAACCCATTGCTGGAAGACGTCAACCTGCAGGGCGCCCGTGGCATCCTGGTGAACATCACCGCAGGTCCGGACCTGTCGCTGGGTGAGTACTCCGATGTGGGTAGCATCATCGAAGCCTTCGCCTCTGACCACGCCATGGTCAAGGTCGGCACCGTGATCGACCCGGACATGCGCGACGAGCTGCACGTTACCGTTGTGGCCACTGGCCTGGGCGCGCGCATCGAGAAGCCGGTCAAAGTGGTCGACAACACCCTGCAGACCGCCCAGCAGGCATACGAGGCGTCCAATCCTGCGCCGGTACGCCAGGAGCAGCCAGCGGTCAACTACCGTGACCTGGAGCGCCCGACCGTGATGCGCAATCAGGCCCATGCAGGTGCTGCTGCAGCCGCTAAACTGAACCCTCAGGATGACCTGGACTACCTTGATATCCCGGCTTTCCTGCGTCGTCAGGCTGATTAATGGAATTTATCAGGGGTATAAAGGTGATTGGTATTCATCAAAGGTTGGGTCTGTTATCATCCCCAGCCTTTGTTGATACCTGTTCGCAATTTGCGCTGAAGCGGCCAATGCCATGATTAAACAACGCACCCTGAAGAATACCATCCGTGCCACAGGTATCGGTCTGCACTCTGGGGAGAAGGTTTACCTGACCCTCAAGCCCGCACCTGTTGACACCGGCATCGTCTTCCGCCGCGCCGACCTTGACCCTGTGGTCGAGATCCCTGCGCGTGCGGCCAACGTCGGCGAGACAACCATGTCGACGACGCTGGTCAACGGTGACGTCAAGGTCGATACGGTCGAGCACCTGCTCTCCGCCATGGCGGGCCTGGGCATCGATAACGCCTACGTCGAGCTCTCCGCCTCGGAAGTGCCGATCATGGATGGCAGCGCCGGACCCTTTGTATTCCTGATTCAGTCTGCCGGCCTGGAAGAGCAGGACGCAGCCAAGAAGTTCATCCGCATCCTGCGTGAGGTAACCGTGGAAGAGGGCGACAAGCGCGCCACGTTCCTGCCTTTCGAAGGGTTCAAGGTGAGCTTCGAGATCGACTTCGATCACCCGGTGCTTCGCAACCGGACCCAGAGCGCCAGCGTCGACTTCTCCAGCACCTCGTTTGTGAAAGAAGTCAGCCGCGCGCGTACTTTCGGCTTCATGCGTGACATCGAGTACCTGCGCAAGCACAACCTTGCATTGGGTGGCAGTGTCGAGAACGCCATCGTGGTCGATGAGGACGGCGTGCTCAACGAGGACGGCCTTCGTTACGAAGACGAATTCGTAAAGCACAAGATCCTCGACGCCATTGGCGACCTTTACCTGCTGGGCAACAGCCTGATTGGCGAGTTCAAGGGCTTCAAGTCCGGCCACGCGCTGAACAACCAGCTGTTGCGCAAGCTGATTGCTGAAACCGATGCCTGGGAAGTGGTCACGTTCGAAGATGCCAGCACGGCACCGATCTCTTATATGCGCCCTGTTGCGGCCGTGTAAGTTCGAGCACTCTCTCTAGTGATTAAGGCCACCCTCGGGTGGCCTTTTTTATTCGCTGAGTTCCCCAAGCGTGCTTGGGGTTATGCGTCGTGGCTATCTCTGTCGTAGGCACTCAGGACAGCATGGGTTTTCAGCAGGATGAAATCGATGTAACTGTGGTCTGTCGAGGTGCACTCCACGCGTGTGATTGGCTTGCCGTACGGCGACCGGAAACTCACCAGAAAGTGCTTAGGTGTGCCGTCGCTCGCCAAGTTGATCGTTTTCAGCGGGTCTGGCTCAGTCGAGGTGAAGAAACTCACGGACCCCTCGTAATGAATCAGGCTCCAGGCGAACTGCATGTACCCGTACTCACCGTTCAGATCCAGTGCGATTTTATTGCTGTCGGAACTTTGGCCTTTGGAAAGTACAATTGCCTTTCCCTCAGCCATGTTTTCGACGGTTTCATTGACTTTCTCAATGCCTGTTTTAGAGCCATAATTGCTACTAAGATGGTGCAGCGTAAAATGCGGAAGTACGAGTGATTGCCCGGGTAGAATGAGCTGCTCGCCAGGTTGCTCCTCGAAATTGATATGCAGTACGTGCGGGTAAATGCGGATATCGTCGAAAGCGAAATGCACATGCGTATTGTCAGGCTCGAAACTGCCAAGTGTCAGGGTATGAGTCGGGGATGTCGCGCGGAAGTCGACAACGAAACGTTGCCAGTCCTGGTGGTTTTCAAGCTTTGAGCGATGCTGGACAGTATCGTCTATGTACCAGGTGAGGTGTGGGACGGGGTCCTTGGGGAATCGCTTGACACGCAAGCTGATAGAGTAGAGGTGTCCCTGGACCAGACCGCTTATCGTCTTCTGGATCAGCAGCACGCCATCGTGTCGGGGAAGCGGTGGGAGGTTTGGCGGCGAGTCATATTCAACATAAATGTTGCTTTGATTTGCGGTGTTGAATGTTAATGAGTGTCCGCTGCGTATTGCGTTCCAGCCGTTGTATGCCTTGTCAGTGAAAGTTGTATGTTCGCTATAGTCAGTCGTGGGCAGGGTCATGATGCAGTTCCTGGGTTAAGAACGCTCAATAAACCATCTCCAAAACCTACCGGCTACTGGTAAAATTGTCAGTCTTAAAGTGCAGGTTTTTTAGCTTGTTTTATTCTGAAGGCTTTTTTTTGCGCGAAGCATTGTTAGCCAAACGCTCCAATGCGGCGCGCAGCTTCTCGTCGGTAATGCCTTCAGCGGAACCGCGAATACTCTGCGCGGCATTGGCCGACAGCTCGGTGGTGTTTAGGCCACGCTTGGCCGGCACCAGCGGTGGCTGCACCTTGAACAGGATGCGCCTGAGGTTGCCGAACGCCTCCATGGCCTGCAATGCCGCCAGCAGGCGCTTCTGCTGGTAGCGCAGGCGGGTTGCCCAATGGCCGTCGGTCACAACCAGCAGCAAGGTGCCATCGCGCCATGACGCGACATGGCAGTGCTCGCGGGCAGCGGGTTGCAGCTGGCTTTCCAGCAGGCGTTGCAGGTGCTCCAGGCGCTCGGCCTGGTTCAGCAGCAGGCGCAGCGGGCGGACCTGGCGCAGCAGTGCGGAGGGCGGCTGGGCAGGGGAGGGTTTGTAGGCCATGGGACTGTGCATGAGGTTCAAGGTCAGCAGTTTAACACCTCTGTAGCCGGTGCCGGCCTCTTCACGGGCTTGCCCGCTATTACAGGCATTCCCCAGTGCAGGCCAGATAAGACCAATTCTCGATAGCTTTCATGTTGCCAAGCCTTGAACTCACGGAGAATGCCCCTATCTAAGACAAGCCCCTGCCAAAACGCTGTAATAGCATCGTGGAAATCCACCACTTTCCTCACCATCGTTTCCGGGTAGAATGCTCGTTCGCATGCGGCCTCAGGGCTGCACGGGCGACTCATGGGGCCGCCCTCCATCCCTACGTGTGGAAGATCCTGCCGATATGTTTGCGCCTTTGTTAAAAAAACTTTTTGGAAGCAAGAACGAGCGTGAAGTGAAACGCATGCTCAAGACGGTGAGTATCGTCAATGCCTTCGAAGAGAAGATGGTGGCCCTCTCCGACGAGCAACTGCGGGGCAAGACCGCAGAGTTCAAGGAGCGCCTGGCCAAAGGCGAGACACTGGACCAATTGCTGCCTGAAGCTTTCGCCGTGGCCCGAGAGGCCGGCAAGCGTGTGATGGGCATGCGCCACTTCGATGTGCAGCTCATCGGTGGCATGACCCTGCACGAGGGCATGATCGCAGAAATGCGCACCGGTGAAGGCAAGACCTTGGTCGGTACCCTGGCCGTGTACCTGAACGCACTGTCCGGCAAGGGCGTGCACGTGGTCACCGTCAACGACTACCTGGCCCGCCGTGACGCCAACTGGATGCGTCCGCTGTACGAGTTCCTCGGCCTGTCGGTCGGTATCGTCTCGGCCTTCCAGCCGCCAGAAGAAAAGCGTGCCGCCTATGCGTCCGACATTACCTACGGCACCAACAACGAATTCGGGTTTGACTACCTGCGCGACAACATGGCGTTCAGCCAGGAAGAGAAGTTCCAGCGTGAGCTGAACTTCGCCGTGATCGACGAAGTCGACTCCATCCTCATCGACGAAGCACGCACCCCGCTGATCATCTCCGGCCAGGCTGAGGACAGCTCCAAGCTGTACATCGAGATCAACCGCCTGATCCCGCGCCTGACCCAGCATATCGAAGAAGTGGAAGGCCAGGTCACCCAGGAAGGCCACTTCACCATCGACGAGAAGAGCCGCCAGGTCGAGCTCAACGAAGCCGGTCACCAGTTCATCGAAGAAATGCTCACCCAGGCCGGCCTGCTGGCCGAGGGCGAGAGCCTGTACTCCGCGCACAACCTGGGCCTGCTGACCCACGTTTACGCTGGCCTGCGCGCGCACAAGCTGTTCCACCGCAACGTCGAGTACATCGTCCAGGACGGCCAGGTCCTGCTGATTGACGAGCACACCGGCCGCACCATGCCGGGCCGTCGCCTGTCCGAGGGCCTGCACCAGGCCATCGAGGCAAAAGAAAACCTGAATATCCAGGCCGAGAGCCAGACCCTGGCTTCGACCACCTTCCAGAACTACTTCCGCCTGTACACCAAGCTGTCCGGCATGACCGGTACCGCCGACACCGAAGCGTTCGAGTTCCAGTCCATCTACGGCCTCAACGTGATGGTGATCCCGCCGAACAAGCCGCTGGCACGTAAAGACTTCAACGACCTGGTGTACCTGACCGCCGACGAGAAATACGCCGCGATCATTGCCGACATCAAAGAAAGCATGACCCAGGGCCGCCCGGTGTTGGTGGGTACTGCGACCATCGAAACCTCCGAGCACATGTCGAACCTGTTGCTCAAGGAAGGTATCGAGCACAAGGTCCTGAACGCCAAGTACCACGAGAAGGAAGCCGAGATCATCGCGCAGGCTGGTGCTCCAGGCGCACTGACCATCGCCACCAACATGGCCGGCCGTGGTACCGACATCCTGTTGGGTGGTAACTGGGAAGCCGAAGTGGCCACCCTTGAAAACCCGACCGCCGAACAGATCGCCCAGATCAAGTCCGACTGGCAGAAGCGTCACCAGCAAGTGATCGAGTCGGGCGGCTTGCACGTGATCGCCTCCGAGCGCCATGAGTCGCGCCGTATCGACAACCAGCTGCGTGGCCGTTCGGGCCGTCAGGGTGACCCGGGCTCCAGCCGCTTCTACCTGTCGCTGGAAGACAGCCTGATGCGCATCTTCGCCTCTGACCGGGTGAAGAACTTCATGAAGGCACTGGGCATGCAGTCGGGCGAGGCCATCGAACACCGCATGGTCACCAACGCGATCGAGAAAGCCCAGCGCAAGGTTGAAGGCCGCAACTTCGACATCCGTAAGCAATTGCTCGAATACGACGACGTGGCCAACGAACAGCGCAAGGTGATCTACCACATGCGCAACAGCCTGCTGGCCGCCGAGAACATCGGCGACACCATCGTCGAATTCCGCAAGGAAGTGCTGGACGCTACCATCAGCCAGCACATCCCGCCGCAGTCGCTGCCAGAGCAGTGGGATGTGGCCGGTCTGGAAGCCTCGCTGGCCAGCGATTTCGCCATGAAACTGCCGATCCAGCAGTGGCTCGACGAGGACGATCACCTCTACGAGGAAACCCTGCGCGAGAAGCTGCTGAACGAGATCACCACTGCCTACACCGAGAAGGAAGACCAGGCCGGTATCGAAGCCCTGCGTACCTTCGAGAAGCAGATCCTGCTGCGCGTGCTGGACGACCTGTGGAAAGACCACCTGTCGACCATGGACCACCTGCGCCACGGTATTCACCTGCGTGGCTATGCGCAGAAGAACCCGAAGCAGGAGTACAAGCGCGAGTCGTTCAGCCTGTTCCAGGAGCTGCTCGAGTCGATCAAGCGCGACACCATCCGCGTGCTGTCGCACGTTCAGGTTCGCCGCGAAGATCCGATCGAGGAGGAAGCACGCCTTCGCCGCGAGGCCGAGGAACTGGCCAGCCGCATGCAGTTCCAGCATGCCCCTGCCCCAGGGTTGGAAAGCGAGCAACTGAGCGAGGAGGGCGCCGAAGTGGCGGTGGCCGCAGCGCCAGTGCGTAACGACCAGAAACTGGGCCGCAACGAGCCGTGCTGGTGTGGTTCGGGCAAGAAGTTCAAGCATTGCCACGGGCA
>NZ_JBNRIK010000027.1:0-27558 GCF_053557975.1 Pseudomonas sp. XP2 | reverse complement strand
CGGGGGGGGCCCCCCCCCCCCCCCCGCTCTTCCATCATCACTTCACCGTTTTTCTAGGAGCGCTCTAATGGCTGTTGGTCTTGGTCCTTTGCCCACCCTGCACCCGGTACCGGGTTTTGAACTCGGCATCGCTTCTGCCGGCATCAAGCGCCCGGGGCGCAAGGATGTGGTGGTCATGCGCTGTGCCGAAGGCTCCAGCGTGGCTGGTGTGTTTACCCTCAACGCCTTCTGCGCAGCACCGGTGATCCTGGCCAAGCAGCGTGTACAGGGCACCGTGCGCTACCTGCTGACCAACACCGGTAACGCCAACGCAGGCACGGGCGCGCCAGGCTTGGCCGCAGCCGAACGTACCTGCGCCAAGCTGGCCGAGCTGGCTGGCGTGCCGGCCGAGTCTGTACTGCCGTTTTCCACCGGCGTGATCGGCGAGCCACTGCCGGTCGAGAAGATCGAAGGTGCACTGCAGGCTGCCCTCGACAACTTGTCGGAAAACCACTGGGCGGAAGCTGCCACCGGCATCATGACTACCGATACCCTGCCCAAGGGTGCCAGCCGCCAGTTCCAGCACGATGGCGTGACCGTTACCGTCACCGGCATCAGCAAGGGTGCAGGCATGATCCGCCCGAACATGGCCACCATGCTCGGCTACATCGCTACCGACGCCAAGGTTGCCCCGGCGGTACTCAAGGACCTGATGCTGGACGGCGCCAACAAGTCGTTCAACCGCATTACCATCGATGGCGACACCTCGACCAACGATTGCTGCATGTTGATTGCCACCGGCAAGGCCAACCTGCCAGAGGTCACCGAAGCCAGCGGCGCGCTGTTCGAAGCCCTGAAAAAGGCGGTGTTCGAAGTGTGCATGGAAGTGGCCCAGGCCATCGTCCGTGACGGCGAAGGCGCCACCAAGTTCGTGACCGTGCAGGTCAACGGTGGTGGCAACCACCAGGAATGCCTGGATGTCGGCTATGCCGTGGCCCACTCGCCATTGATCAAGACCGCCCTGTTCGCCTCCGACCCGAACTGGGGCCGCATCCTGGCCGCCGTTGGCCGTGCTGGCGTGCCGGAGCTGGATGTAAGCCTGATCGACGTGTACCTGGACAGCGTGTGCATCGCCAGCAAAGGTGGCCGCGACCCGAGCTACACCGAAGCACAGGGTTCGGCAGTGATGGCCCAGGAAGAGATCACCATCCGTATCGAACTGGGCCGTGGCCAGTGCAGCGAAACCATCTGGACCACCGACCTGTCCCACGAGTACGTGAAGATCAACGCTGAATACCGTACTTGATCTACTGATCCGAAGGCCTCTTCGCGGGCAAGCCCGCTCCCACAGGTTTTGCAAGGCCTGTAGGAGCGGTGCGGTCCTTGTAGGAGCGGGCTTGCCCGCGAAAGGCTGCGCAGCAGCCTGCGGGTTTTGCAATACAAACCTGATGGAGCCGAACCATGAGCTATCACCTGATCATCGGCGACAAGCTGTATTCCTCCTGGTCGCTGCGTGGCGCCCTGGCCCTCGAGCTGGCCGGCGTGCCCTACGAAGAAACCGTGATCAAGCTGAACCAGCCTGATACTCGTCAGCGTATCCTTGCATTTTCCTCCACTGGCAAGGTGCCGTTGCTCAAGAGCGAGCACGGTGTGATCGCCGATTCTCTGGCCATCGCCGAATACCTCAACGAACAGCACCCCGACGCTCAACTGTGGCCTGCTGACGCAGCCGCCCGCGCCCAGGCCCGTTCGGCTTGCGCGCAGATGCACAGCGGTTTCTTTGCCCTGCGCGGGGCCATGCCGTTCGACTTGTCGCGTGACCAGGCCCTCGACACTGTGCCGCTGGACGTGCAGGTCGACATCGACCGTATCGTCGCGCTGTGGTCCGAATGCCGCGTGGTGGCCAAGGACAGCGGCCCGTTCCTGTTCGGCAAGCCGACCCTGGCCGACGCCTTCTTCGCCCCGGTGGCCGTGCGCCTGCGCAGCTACCGCGTGGAGGTGCCGGCAGAGGCGGCAGCCTATATCGAAACCATTTATCAGTGGCCAGCCTTCCAGGCGTGGCAGCAGGCCGGCCTGGCGGAGCGTGAAGGGTGAAACGGATACATGTTGTAGCGGCGGTCATTCGAGGTACTGACGGCCGCATTCTGATTGCACGCAGGGCCGATACCCAGCACCAGGGCGGCCTGTGGGAGTTTCCCGGCGGCAAGCTGGAAGAGGGCGAAGGCGTTGAAGCGGCCCTGGCCCGTGAGCTGCGCGAAGAGTTGGGCATCGAGGTGACCCGTTCGCGTGCACTGATCAAGGTCAGCCATGACTACCCGGACAAACAGGTGCTGCTGGACGTGCGCGAGGTCGAAGCGTTCACGGGCGCACCTCATGGCGCAGAAGGGCAGCCGCTGGAGTGGGTGGCCCCGCGGGATCTGTCGCACTATGAATTTCCTGAAGCCAACAAGCCCATCGTTGCTGCGGCGCGGCTGCCGGATCAGTACCTGATTACCCCGGATGGCCTGGAAGTGCCACAGATGCTCAAGGGCATCCAGAAGGCGGTGGCCAACGGTACTCGCCTGATCCAGCTGCGGGCGCCGGACATGTACGACCCCAAGTATCGCGATGTCGCGGTGGATGCAGTCGGGCTGTGTGCAGGCAAGGCACAGCTGATGCTCAAGGGGCCGCTGGAGTGGCTGGGTGACTTCCCTGCGGCCGGCTGGCACCTGACGGCCGCGCAACTGCGCAAGTACGCGGCCAAGGGCCGGCCATTTCCCAATGAGCGCTGGCTGGCAGCGTCCTGCCACAGCGCCGAGGAGCTGGCGCTGGCGGAGCAGATGGGCGTGGACTTTGTCACCTTGTCGCCGGTGCAGGCGACCCAGACCCACCCTGAGGCAGTGCCGCTAGGGTGGGATGAGGCGCAGCGGTTGATAGCCGGGTTCAACAAACCGGTCTACCTGCTGGGTGGGGTAGGGCCTGATCAGCGCGAGCAAGCCTGGGAAGCCGGGGCACAGGGTGTTGCCGGGATCCGGGCGTTCTGGCCCGAGAGGTGAGTTGCCTGAACAGGGGCCGCTGCGCGGCCCATTCGCGGGGCAAGCCCGCTCCCACAGGTAATGCGCCGAACCTCAGGGCAGTGAGGTACCTGTGGGAGCGGGCTTGTCCCGCGAATGGGCTGAAAGCAGCCCCAGAAATATCAGCCTTTGGGTTTCTCGGCAGGCTGCCACAAAACCTCATCCACCCCCTGGCGCCGCCCGATGATCCGCGCCGCCACGAACAACAGATCGGAAAGCCGGTTGATGTACGCCAACCCAACGCCTTCCAGTGGCTCCACGGCATTCAACTGCTGACAACGTCGCTCTGCACTGCGCGCCAGGCTGCGGCACACATGCGCTTGCGCCACCAGCGCCGAACCACTGGGTAAAATGAAGTTCTTCAACGGCCCCAGCTCTTCGTTCCACACATCGATGGCTGCTTCCAGGCGTTCCACCTCCGCCAGGGTCAATGCCTGGTAGCTCGGCATCGCCAGCTCACCGCCCAGGTCGAACAAGCGGTGCTGACACGGCATCAGTACGGCGCTCACCTCGTCCAGGCCTTGCTCGTCCAGCCCCGCAAGCAGCAAGCCCAACTGGCTGTTCAGGCTGTCCACCTCGCCAATTGCCTCGATCCGCGGGTGGTCTTTGGGCACCCGGCGTCCGTCGCCCAGGCCGGTTTCGCCCGTGTCGCCGGTGCGTGTGTAGATCTTCGACAGGCGGTAGCCCATGTCACTTCTCCGTGTTGGCCGGCGTCGCCGGCTGGCCAAGGGGCAGGCGCAGGGTAAAGCAGGTGCCCTGGCCGGGCGTGGACTGCACTTCCATCTGCCCCTTGTGGTTGTTGGTGATGATGAAATACGAAACCGACAGGCCCAGGCCGGTGCCTTGGCCGATTTCCTTGGTGGTGAAGAACGGCTCGAAGGTGCGTTTGCGCACCGCCTCGGGCATGCCGACGCCATTGTCCTCGACCTGGATTTCCGCCCATGGCGGGTTCAGCCGGGTGCGCAGGGTGATGCGCCCGGGCTCGCTGGGCTGTGGCCGCACGTGGATGGCCTGAGCCGCATTTTTCAGCAGGTTGAGCAGTACCTGTTCCAGTTCGTTGGCGGTGCATGGCACAGGGCCCAACTCCGGGTCGAATTGGCGCACGATGGCCTGGCCCTTGAAGTCGAAGCCGATGGCCAGGTCAAAGTCATTGCCAGCAATTTCCACCGCCTGGTCGATCAGTGCCGGCAGGTCGCACGGCGCCAACTGGCGGTTGCTGCGGCGGCTGAAGCTGAGCATGTGGGTAACGATCTTCGCTGCCCTGGCACCGGCCTGCTGAATGCCATCGAGCAACTGTGGCACCTCACGGCTGTCCAGGTAGCGGTTGACCGTGGCCAGGTCGATGCCCAGCTCTTCGGCCTGCTCCTGGTTGCGCGGCAGCTCGGACGACAGGCGCCGGCGAATGTTTTGCACGTTGTGCAGGATGGCGCCCAGCGGGTTGTTGATCTCGTGGGCCATGCCCGCCGCCAGTCCACCGACCGAGAGCATCTTTTCGGATTGCACCATCATCTCTTCCAGCGACAGGCGCTGGGTAATGTCATCGATACGGATCACCACGCCGCGCCCACCGCCGCCGGTCAGGGGGTAGAAGGTCAAAGCGTAGTGGCGCAGGTCATCGCCTTTGGGCCAGGTGACCCGCTCGATTTTCGCGACGCGGTGCTTTTCCACGGTTTCCTTCAACTGTGGCAAGAACGGCTTGAGCGGCTCGAAGGCAATGAATACTGGCTGGTTCAGCGCTTCGTCCAGTGGCGTACCGGAAAGCACCGTGGCTTCGTGGTTCCACTGGGTCACGTAGAGCTGTTCGTCGAGGGCGATCAGCGCCGAGGGCATCGAGTCGATGATGCTGTTGAGGTAGTTCTGGAAGCCTGTGAGTTTTTTCTCGATCTTGCTGCGCACCTGCACTTCCAACTCAAGTTTGCGGTTGGTATGGCGGGTTTCCTCGGCCAGGCCCTGGGCCTGGTCGTAGGCGCTCTGGAATTCGTCTCGTGCGCGTTTTAGCTGCTGCTCGCGGCCTTCGATGCGCGAGAGCATGGTGTTGAAGGCTTCGGCCAGGCTGCCGATTTCGTCGTCGTTGCCGCGCTTGGCCCGCAAGGCGTAGCTCTCTTCGCGGGTGACCTGGCGGCTGAGCTCTTCGAGCTGGTTGATCGGCTGGGTGATCAGGCGTTTTATCTGCCGGGCGACCACAATCCACAGCAGGATGCTGAACACCAGTATGCCCAGGCTGGCGCTCAGTGTGCCGGTGTAGAACGCCATGGGCAGCTCGCTGCTGGCCACCAGCAGCAGGTGTGCAGGCGGGTTGGCGTCGCGCGGTATGCGGATCAGCTGGGTGCTGCGAAACTCCATCAGGCGCCAGCCGTCTATGTTGCGAAAACGCTTGGGCAGGGCCAGCGGCTCGCCATGCTGCAGCTGTGCCAGCATACGCCCGTCGCCGCCGTAGACAGCGGCGGCGCGTAGCGGCGTGTAGCTGTCCAGTTCCTTGAGCAGGGCACTGGCGGTTTCCGGGGTGTCGCCAGCGCGGGCCGCCAGCTGCGGGTTGGCCACCAGCCGGCCGATGGTCTGCAGTGCCTGCGGCGCCATGCTTTCCTGGGTGATCCAGTAGGCGGCGCTAATGAAGGTGAGGTTGGCCACCAGCAGGATGGTCACCAGCAATACCAGCAGGGCCGCCAGCAGCTTCTGCCCGACCGGGAGGTTTTCCAGGCGTTGGCGCAAGGTCATGGGCTAGACAATGTCCGTATCCGGTTGAAAGGGGCGCGTCAGTCGCAGGGCAAGCCACGCATGCGCAAGTTATCGACCAGGCGCTGCAGCAAGTGTTCAAGCTGTGGCAGTTGCAGGCCGTGGCGCCCGGCCGCCCGACAGGCATGGCCGAGCAGGTAGTGCACCTCGGTGCGTCGGCCCGCGCGCACATCCTGATACATGGAAGAGTAGTTGGCTGCGGTGGCAAGGATCACCCGCTGCACTTCTTCGCTGAGCTCATCTGCCGCTTGCGGCTGGCCGCAGCGCCGCAGCAACTGGACCAGTTCGGCGCACAGCGCATCGACTTCAGCCAGGTGCCCAAGCAACCCGCCGTTCTGGCATTCGTGTAGCACGGTCAGCGGGTTGATGGCGCAGTTGAGCGCCAGCTTGCGCCACAGGCGGGTGAGGATATCGACCGTCCACTCGGCAGGTATGCCGGCTTGGTGCAGGTCATCGAACCAGGCGGGTGTTGTCGGGTTGCGTGGGTCGCCCAGCCAGTTGAAACCGTGGCCGGCAAAGCGCACCTGCCAGTCCCCCTCGCGAAAGGCCCCTTCAGTGCTGGAGGCGAAGATGCAGCGTGCGTGGGGCACCAGGTCGGCCACTTCGTCCTGGCTGCCCAGGCCGTTTTGCAGCAACAGTACTTCGGCCCCCTCGGCCAGACGCGCTGCCACACTGGCGATCGCCGGGGCTGCGTCGTAGGCCTTGCAGGCCACCAGCAGGCGGTGGATGGGGCCCTGTGCCTGCGCGGTTTCGGCAGGGATGGCGTAGTGCTGGGAGTGGTCCTGTTCGACCAGTGTCAGGCCGCCAGCCTGCTGATAAGCCTGCAGCCGTTGCCCGTCACGCAGGATCAGGCGCACTGCCTTGCCTGTGCGCGCCAGGCGGCAGGCCCATAGGCTGCCCAGGCTACCGGCGCCGAGAATATGCCAGGTGCTGCTCATATGCGTTTCGCAACCCGTTATAATGAGTCCGCATTTTAACCGTCAAACCCAGCGCGCTCCATCTTCAGCCTGAGCGCGCTTTTATTTTGGGAGAACAACCATGCCTTCGTTCGACGTGGTATCGGAACTGGACAAGCACGAAGTGCAGAACGCCGTTGATAACGCCATCAAGGAACTTGATCGCCGTTACGACCTGAAAGGCAAGGGCACCTTTGAGTTCAAGGACAAAGATCAGACCGTGATGCTCACCGCCGAGGAAGAATTCCAGCTCGAAGCGATGCTGGAAATCCTGCGCCTTGCATTGGTCAAGCGCAAGATCGACGTGAAGTGCCTGGAAACCAAGGACCCGTACCCTTCCGGCAAGGAAAAGAAGCAGGAAGCCAAATTCCGCGAAGGCATCGACAAAGACCTGGCGAAGAAGATCGTTGCCACCATCAAGGATGGCAAGCTGAAAGTGCAAGCCGCCATCCAGGGTGAGCAGGTGCGGGTCACCGGCAAGAAGCGTGACGACCTGCAGGAAGCCATTGCGCTGCTGCGCACCAAGGAATTCGACATGCCGCTGCAGTTCAACAACTTCCGCGATTGATGCGGTTGCGGGCCGGAACCCCGATGGCGCAATGATGTCCATGGGGGCCGGGGCTGTGTGAATGCGCGCAGCCTGTTCTACCGTGTACTTGCCGCTCGGCATCAGGAGATGAATATGGATTTGAACGCTGAAGTCGATCAGCTCGTCCGCCAATCCCAGACCTGGATCCCCTTGATCATGGAGTACGGCAGCCGTGTGCTGCTGGCACTGCTGACCCTGGCGGTGGGCTGGTGGATCATCAACAAAGTCAGCGCACGCCTCGGCAAGCTGGTGGGCTTGCGCAACGCCGACCTGGCGCTGCAGGGTTTCATCAGCACCCTGGCGAACATCGTGCTGAAGGTGCTCCTGTTGGTCAGCGTGGCCTCGATGATCGGCATCGAGACCACCTCGTTCGTGGCCGCTATCGGTGCTGCGGGCCTGGCTATCGGCCTGGCCTTGCAGGGCAGCCTGGCGAACTTTGCCGGTGGTGTGCTGATCCTGATGTTCCGCCCCTTCCGCATCGGTGACTGGATCGAGGCGCAGGGCGTTGCCGGGACAGTCGACAGCATCCAGATCTTCCACACCGTGTTGCGTACCGGTGACAACAAGACTGTGATCATGCCTAACGGCAGCCTGTCCAACGGCATCATTACCAACACCAACCGCCAGCCTACTCGCAAGGTGGTATTCGATGTGGGTGTGGACTACGAGGCCGACCTGCAGAAGGCCCGCAACGTGCTGCTGGAGCTGGCAAAGGACCCGCGTGTTCTGCCCGACCCGGCACCGCAGGCGGTAGTGGCGACGCTGGGCGACAGCTCGATTACCGTCTCGCTGCGCTTGTGGACCAAGACGTCCGATTACTGGGACGTGATGTTCATGCTCAACGAGCAGGCGCGTGACCGCCTGAAAGCCGAGGGGATCGACATTCCGTTTCCGCAGCGGGTGATTCGTGTGGTGCAGGAAACGGCCACGCAGTAGTACCGCGTTGTCATCAAAGGGGCCGCTGCGTGCCCCTTTCGCGGGCTTGCCCGCTCTCACAGGGATTGCTTGACCTCTGTGGAAGCGGGCAAGCCCCGAAGCGGCCCCGGTTTTACACTTGTTCACAGCAATTGCTCGACTTTTCTGGCATATACCCTGGCCCCACCTGCCACACCCGATATGCCATCATGAAACCACTGCTGTACATCACCCCGCTGCGCGCCTTGTTGTTCGGCCTGACCCTGGCCTTGTTCGAGCTGCTGACTTATTTGGCCAGCGACGCCGTCATGCCGGCCATGCCGGTGGTGGTGGGCGACCTGAACGCCAGCCCCGACTACATCCCCCATGCCCTGAACCTCTATCTGTTGGGGGGCGTGGTGCTGCAATGGCTGATCGGTCCACTGGCCGACCGTTATGGCCGGCGTCCGCTGCTTCTGGTTGGCTGCGCGTTTTTCGGCCTGGCCTGTCTGGCCACCTTCTGGGTTCACGACATTGGCCTGTTCAACCTGCTGCGCCTGTTGCAGGGCATCGGCCTCGGCTTTGTCGTCACAGTCAGCTACCCGGCCCTGAACGAAGCCTTCAGCGAGGCTGACGCTGTGCGCATGATGGCCTTGCTGGCCAACATCGCCTTGCTGTCACCCCTGCTTGGGCCATTGGTGGGAACCCTGCTGCTGCAGTGGCTGGACTGGCGCTGGCTGTTCGTGGCCTTTGCCATTGGCGCGGTGCTGGTGTGGGGGCTGTTGTACCGCCTGATGCCGGAGACTCTCGGTGTGGAACGCCGCGACGGCTCGCGCCTGGCGTTCACGCCGATTCACCTGCTGCCACTGCTGGCGGGCTACGGTCAGTTGCTGACGAACCGGCGCTTTGTCGCTGGCAGCGCTGCGTTGGGCCTGGTCGGTTTGCCGCTGATTGGCTGGATCGGCCTGTCGCCGGTGCTGCTCATCCACGATGAGGGGCTGAGCACGATGGAATATGCGTTGTGGCAGCTGCCGGTGTTTGGCGGGCTGATCCTCGGTAACCTGATCATCAACCGCATCGCCGATCGCTACCCACTCCCGGCCCTGGTGCGTGGCGCGCTATGGCCTTACCTGGCCGGCTTGTGCCTGATGGTGCTGGCGACCTGGTCCTGGCCGAGCGTTACCAGTGTGGTGGCGGGCATGTCGCTGTACGCGCTTGGGCTGGGTGTGGCCAACGCTGTGCTGTACCGCATGACATTGTTCTCCAGCGAACAGAGCAAAGGCCTGGTCTCGGCCATGCTGGGGATGATCACCATTGCCCTGCTGGGGTTGGGCGGTGCGGTGCTGGCGATGATCGGCGCCGGGGCCAGCTTGTTGCACTTTGCCATGGCGGCGGGTGTGGCGGGGGCTCTGGCGTTGTGGCCGTTGTGGTTTGTCGTAGGTGGGCGGCCTGGGGAAGGGGCTGTTGCTCAGTAAATTCAGTTGGCTGTACCGGCCCTTTCGCGGGTAAACCCGCGAAAGGGCCGGTACAGGGATAGAGTTCTTTCAGGGCCGCTCAGCGGCTGAACCTTCCTCTGCCACCGGCTTGCCTCGCCCGGCTTCCTGGCGCCACTGCAGGGCGATCAGAATCAGCGTAGGCACACCCAGCAATGCGGTGATCAGGAAGAAGTCGTGGTAGCCGAACTTCTCCACCATAACCCCTGAATACCCGCCGATCAGCCGCGGCAACAGCAGCATGATCGAGCTAAGCAGCGCGTACTGCGTCGCCGAGAACTTCAGGTTGGTCAGGCTCGACAGGTAGGCAACAAAGGCCGAGGTGGCCATGCCGGAGCTGAAGTTGTCCAGCGAGATGGTAACCACCAGCATTTCCAGGTTCGGCCCCATGTCGGCCAGCATCAGGAACAGGATGTTGGTGCCGGCCGAGGCTATACCGCCGATGAACAGGATCGGCATGATGCCAAAGCGCACGATCAGCAGGCCGCCAACCCCGGCGCCGACCAAGGTCATGATCAGGCCGAAGATCTTGCTGACACTGGCGATCTGGTCCTTGGTGAAGCCCATGTCGATGTAGAACACGTTGGCCATCACGCCCATCACGGTATCCGACATGCGATACGTGGCGATCAGACCAAGCAGCAGCAGGGCCTGCCAGCGATAGCGGGTGATGAAGTCGTTGACCGGGGTCAGCACCGGCGCCAGGCCCCGGCGGCCCAGGCTGGACAGGCACGCCCAGCTCAGCAGCACATAGAGGATCAGGCGCAGGAAAGCGCGGTCTTCCAGCAACAGGTCGAGCGGCGTGGCATCACCGGAAATGACGCTGGACCAGCCGGTATTGAACATCTGGGTAAAGCTGGCGGGTACCGACACCAGCAGGATGATCAGTACGAACACCGACGCCAGCTGGTGCATCAGCCCATAGCGCGCTGCCGACAATTGGGTACGCATGGGCACTGGCGGCTCGCGCATGACCAGCGTGGTGAACAGGGCGGGCAGCATCATCACCCCGAACATCACATACGTGCCGGCCCAGGCCTTGTGCAAATAGCTGAAACCCGTGGAGCCGAACCATTCGGCGAAGAACAGTGCGCCTGCCGTGGCGAGCAAAGCGGCCACCCGGTAACCGGCCATGTAGCTGGCGGCGAGTGCGGCCTGGCGTTGGTCGTCGGCGATTTCCAGGCGATAGGCGTCGACGGCGATATCTTGTGTGGCAGAGGCGAACGCTACCAGCACCGCCATGGCAATCAACCACGACAGGTGTTGTTGCGGGTCGCACAGGCTCATGCCAACCAGCCCGACCACCACCAGCGCTTGCGACAGCAGCAACCACGAGCGCCGGCGCCCCAGGCCGCCGAGTAGCGGCAGGCGCCATTGGTCCAGCAGCGGCGACCACACCCATTTGAAGGCGTAGGCCAAGCCGATCAGGCTGGCGTAACCAATGGTTTCGCGGGCAACGCCGGCTTCACGCAACCACACGGACAGGGTCGAGAACACCAGCATGTAGGGCAGGCCAGCGGCGAAACCGAGCAGCAAAAGTACCAAGGTTGACGGGCTAGCATAGGCAGCAAGCGCAGCGCGCCAGGTTTTACGGGGCATGGGCCAACATCTGCCTCAAGTTTACGAAAACAAAGCGCGCACTCTAACCGCTGTGCTCCATTGGGCGCCAGCCATGGCGCGACATATCCACACGATTGTTGGTTACATTCACACCCTCTGCGCGTAATCGCGCCCGCTGTTCATCCCCTGATGGCGTACCCAATGCCAGGCTCAGCCGGCCACCTGCGCCGAGTACCCGGTGCCAGGGCAGCCGGGTGTCTGCCGGCAGCTGCCCAAGGGTGCGCCCGACCCAACGTGCCGCGCGGCCAAGCCCCGCCAGCTCGGCCAGTTGGCCGTAGCTCACCACCTTGCCGGGCGGCACTTGGCCGAGTACCGAGTACAACACCGTTCGTCGGCCCTCGGCACTCCCCAGTGCGTGCTCATATCCATCAGACATCACGCCCCCCTTGGGCTGCAGATGAAACTGGACCGGTGGTCCGGCAAATGAGAGTTGAACTCAACGCCATGTGCTCGGTCTGTCCTTGCTCTGGCCGTCGGTATCTGGATAATGCCCGGCTTTTTTGTCAAATCGAACCCATAGCCCGCTTATGTATTCTAGATCGTTGTTGTGCCTGCTAGCTGCCTCCTTGTGCGCCTCTCCGGTGTTGGCCGACACCGTATGGATGAAGAACGGTGACCGGCTCAGTGGCAAGATCAAAGTCTTCGACGGCGGCAAGCTGCTGCTGGAAACCCCGTACGGTGGGTCCATTGCGCTGGACTGGAAACAAGTCCAGACCTTGGAAAGCGACCAGGAGATGCTGGTCAAGCAAGACGCCTACACCGGTGAAAAAGCCAAGTCGCTGAAAGCCGCAGAGCCCGGCAAGGTGACCTTGGCCAACGGCGAGGCGCCGAAGACTGTGGAACTGGCCAGCATCGAGCAGATCATGAAGCCCAAACCGCTGGTCGAGGACTTCGTGTGGAAAGGCAACGTCGATGTGGCGCTGGACTACAAGCGCGCCGAGAACGACACCGACGATTACGACGTAGGCTTCAAGACCACCGCTCGCCATGGCCGCTGGCGGCACAATGCCGAAGGCGAATACAACCGCGAGACCAAGGACGACGTCACCACTACCGACAACTGGAGCGCCGAGTACGCACTGGACCGTTTCATTACCGAGAAGTGGTTCTGGCAGGGGCGTGCGGAATACAAGCGTGACCGTATCGAAGACCTGGCCCGTCAGCGCACTGTCGGTACCGGCCCGGGTTACCAGTTCTGGGACGATGAACTGGGGGCGTTCTCGCTGGGTTCACTGATCAACCGCACCGACTTCGAGTACCAGGACGGCGGCAAGGACAACTTCTATTCCGCAGCGGTAAAGTGGGACTACACCCGCTACCTGATCGGCAAGAACGTGCAGCTGTTTACCAACGGCGAGTTCGCCAAGCCGCTGGGTGGCGTGGCCGACTACTCGCTGGATGCCGAAGTTGGCCTGCGCTACAAGGTCACCGAGTGGGCCTCGCTCAACCTCAAGGCTGAAAAGGACATTATCACCGGCACGCGTGAAAGTGACCTGGACAAGACCCGCTATACCGCTGGCTTCGGCGTTACCTGGTAAATCGCCGGGGGCTGCACGGCAGCCCCATTGGCAGCATTGGGTGATAATGCTTATCTTGTCCCCCTCCCAGTCCGCCAGGAGCTGCCCTCAAGTGAGTACCAACGCCATCCGCCCAGCCCGGGAACTGCTGCTCAAGGAGTACCGCGGCGTGCTCTCGACCCATTCCAAGTCAATGCCGGGCTACCCGTTCGGCTCGGTCGTGCCGTATTGCCTTGACGCCGACGGTAACCCGTTGATCCTGATCAGCCGCATCGCCCAGCACACCCACAACCTGCAGAAAGACCCCAAGTGCTCGCTGCTGGTGGGTGAGCGCGAGGCCGAGGATGTGCAGGCAGTAGGGCGCCTGACCGTGATGGCCGAGGCGCACAAGCTGGTCGACGAGGCCACTGTGGAAGCGGCTGCCGAGCGCTACTACCGCTATTTCCCGGACGCAGCCAACTACCACAAGGCCCACGACTTCGACTTCTGGGTATTGCAGCCCGTGCGTCACCGCTACATTGGCGGCTTTGGCGCGATCCACTGGCTCGACCAGGTGACCTTGCCCAACCCGTTCGCCGGCAAAGCCGAGGCGAGCATGGTCGAGCACATGAACAGCGATCATGCCAACGCCATCGCCCACTATGTAGCGCTGACCGACCTGCCACAGCATGTGCCGGCGCAGATGGCCGGGGTGGACAGCGAGGGCATGCACCTGCGCATTGGCCAGGCGGTGCACTGGTTGCCTTTTCCCAGTATTTGCAATACGCCGACACAAGTCCGCGAAGCCCTTGTTTTGCTGGCGCGCGCTGACCAGTGGCCCACTGCGGCGCAGGTCGAGGGTTGAAAAACCGAGCATCTGCATCCATCTGTAGGTCTTACAGGAAGGTTGTCTTCCAACGAGGATTGCTTTGATGCGTGCTTTTCTACTGTTGTTTCTGCTGTTTCCCGTGCTGGAGCTGTTCGTCTTCGTGAAGGTCAGTGCCGCGATCGGGTTCTTCCCGGCGCTGCTGCTGATCATCGCCGGCTCCGCCTTGGGCGTGCTGGTGATGCGGGTGGCCGGGCTGGCCACCGCATTGCGTGCCCGTGAGAGCCTGCAGCGCGGTGAACTGCCCGCCGAAGACATGTTCCAGGGCATGATGCTGGCCGTCGGTGGCGGCCTGCTGTTGTTGCCAGGCTTCATCAGCGACGTGCTCGGCCTGGTGTGCCTCCTGCCGTTCACCCGTCATCTGGCTGCGCGCAAGATGCGCGAGCGTGCCGAGGCCCAGGCCATGCGCCAGCGAGCGTTCCAGGACGACCCGTTCCAGGCGCAGCCGCGTGAGGGCGGCCATCGCCCGAACGTGATCGAAGGCGAGTACGAGCGCCGCGACAAGTAGAACGCACCGGGGCCGCAAAAGCGGCCCCGGTCTTTTTCGGCCTGATGAAAAATTTTGTGTACCTAGCCTTGTAATTGATTATGGCGGCCTCATGTATGTGGTCACCGCAAGGTTTCTGGTGGCAACACCAGACATTACACAAGTGGTTCGCCCAACGCGGGCCACTTCCCGGCAACGCCGGACAGCATCAACCCGCCGGTGTCGATACCGGCCGATGAAAACCACAATTTGGGAGAGATCGACAATGAAGCTTCGTCCTCTGCATGACCGCGTAGTCATCCGTCGCAGCGAAGAAGAATCGAAAACCGCTGGCGGTATCGTCCTGCCGGGTTCGGCCGCTGAAAAACCAAACCGCGGCGAAGTTGTAGCCGTCGGCACCGGTCGCATCCTGGACAACGGCGAAGTTCGCGCGCTGGCCGTGAAAGTGGGTGACAAAGTGGTCTTCGGCCCTTACTCGGGCAGCAACACCGTGAAAGTCGATGGCGAAGACCTGCTGGTCATGGCCGAGAACGAAATCCTCGCCGTTGTCGAAGGCTGATTTCCCCGACTTCCCGTTACTCCAAAGAATTTCAAGGATTAAACGATCATGGCTGCTAAAGACGTAAAGTTTGGCGATTCCGCTCGTAAGAAAATGCTGGTTGGTGTCAACGTACTGGCTGACGCTGTAAAAGCGACCCTGGGCCCGAAAGGCCGTAACGTGGTACTGGCCAAGAGCTTCGGCGCGCCAACCATCACCAAGGACGGCGTTTCCGTCGCCAAAGAAATCGAGCTGAAAGACGCCTTCGAAAACATGGGCGCCCAGCTGGTCAAGGAAGTTGCTTCCAAGGCCAACGACGCTGCCGGTGACGGCACCACCACCGCTACCGTTCTGGCTCAGGCCATCGTCAACGAAGGCCTGAAAGCTGTCGCTGCCGGCATGAACCCGATGGACCTGAAGCGCGGCATCGACAAGGCGACCGCCGCCGTTGTTGCCGAGCTGAAAAACCTGTCCAAGCCATGCGCCGACTCCAAGGCCATCGCTCAGGTAGGCACCATCTCCGCCAACTCTGACGACTCCATCGGCAACATCATTGCCGAAGCCATGGAAAAAGTCGGTAAAGAAGGCGTGATCACCGTTGAAGAAGGCTCGGGCCTGGATAACGAACTGTCTGTTGTAGAAGGCATGCAGTTCGACCGCGGCTACCTGTCGCCGTACTTCGTCAACAAGCCGGACACCATGGTTGCCGAGCTGGAAGGCCCACTGCTGCTGCTGGTCGACAAGAAGATCTCCAACATCCGTGAGCTGCTGCCAGTTCTGGAAGCCGTTGCCAAGGCCGGCCGCCCTCTGCTGATCGTTGCCGAGGACGTTGAAGGTGAAGCGCTGGCTACCCTGGTAGTCAACAACATGCGCGGCATCGTCAAGGTTGCTGCTGTCAAGGCTCCGGGCTTCGGCGACCGTCGCAAGGCCATGCTGCAGGACATCGCTGTCCTGACCGGCGGCCAGGTCATCTCCGAAGAAATCGGCCTGTCCCTGGAAACCGCTACCCTGGAGCACCTGGGTAACGCCAAGCGCGTCATCCTGTCCAAGGAAAACACCACCATCATCGACGGCGCTGGCGTTGAAGATGACATCCAGGCACGCGTCAAGCAGATCCGTGCCCAGATCGAAGAGACTTCCTCGGACTACGACCGTGAGAAGCTGCAAGAGCGTCTGGCCAAGCTGGCTGGCGGTGTTGCCGTGATCAAGGTCGGTGCCGGCACCGAAGTTGAAATGAAAGAGAAGAAAGCCCGCGTTGAAGACGCCCTGCACGCTACCCGTGCAGCCGTTGAAGAAGGCGTGGTGCCTGGCGGTGGTGTTGCCCTGGTTCGCGCCCTGAACGCAATCGTTGACCTGAAAGGCGACAACGAAGACCAGAACGTCGGTATCGCCCTGCTGCGTCGCGCTGTTGAAGCGCCGCTGCGCCAGATCACTGCCAACGCCGGCGACGAGCCAAGCGTTGTCGCTGACAAGGTCAAGCAAGGTTCCGGCAACTACGGTTACAACGCTGCTACCGGCGAATACGGCGACATGATCGAGATGGGTATCCTGGACCCAGCCAAGGTCACCCGTTCGGCCCTGCAAGCTGCTGCTTCGATCGGCGGTCTGATGATCACCACCGAAGCCATGATTGCTGACGCTCCGAGCGAAGCCCCAGCTGGCGGCGGCATGCCAGATATGGGCGGCATGGGTGGCATGGGTGGCATGGGCGGCATGATGTAAGCCAGCCTTACCCCCTGCACCATTAAAAAGCCCCGGTTCGTGAGAACCGGGGCTTTTTATTTTCCTGTGAGGGCCTCTTCGCAGCACAAGGCTGCTCCTACAGGTATCGCGTACAGTCCGGCACCGACGCGTACCCTTGTAGGAGCAGCCTTGTGCTGCGAATGGGCCGCAAAGCGGCCCCTCTGTCAGGCGACGCTAGGTTCGACAGATGGCGCTTCCACCACGCCCCGCCGATACAGAACCAGGTAATACGACCCTAACCCGATCAACCAGCAGAACACGGCCGTCCACACGTTGTGCGACAAAAAGTGCGCCCCCTGCATCATCCGCCCCACACCCAGCACCGATCCGGCTATCAGCGCCACTACGAACGCCACCCGTGCCAACCGCGGCTTTCGATCACGCAGCATGAAGAACAGACCAAACAGGCAGAACCCGGTAGCTGCATGCCCACCCGGCCAGCACAGGCCAGGCTTGTCGGTGGCCGGACGCGGCTCCAGCAGCTTGCTGTAGGTTTCCGTGCCGCCAAACTGGGTCAGGCTCCACGGGCACTGCACCTGGGTCACCTTTTTCAGCGGCGTGACAAAGGCTGTGGACAGGCCCAGGGCCAGCACCAGGCAGCCCAGTTCGCGGCGCCAGCCGAACAGGCGCTTCCAGAAGAAACTGGCGGCAAACGTCAGCAGCGACAACACACCCAGCAAGATCACCAGTTGCTTGACCCGGTCGTGCAGGATGGTTTCCAGCAGATAACTGTGGCGGCCAATGAACTGCCCGGCAGCGGGATCGAAGAACAGGTTGGCCACATCCATGTCGACTGAAGTCAGCTCCAGCAGGATCAAGGCCAGCGCAGTCGCCAAGGGTATGCCGAGGTACAGCCAGTAATTGATCGGGCGAGGGCGGGTTCGTTGCTGCATGACGGCTCCAGGGCACGAAAAAGATCGGGCATTGTCGGCCGCCCGCTATCCTGTGTCCGTGAAGGATCAGTGAAAAAACCGTCAAGTGCGGTGAATTTTGCTTGGGGCTGGCACCATGCAGGCATTGGCCTTAAGCTGCGCCTGCCGCGCACCACAGCGAGAAGCGCCGCACAGGAGAAACCGATGCGCATTCTTTTGGTTGAAGACAACCGCGATATCCTGGCCAACCTGGCCGATTATCTGGGCATGAAGGGCTATACCGTCGACTGCGCCCAGGACGGCCTGTCCGGCCTGCACCTGGCGGCCACCGAACACTACGACCTGATCGTGCTGGACATCATGCTGCCCGGCATCGATGGCTACACCCTCTGCAAGCGCTTGCGTGAGGACGCCCGCCGCGACACGCCGGTGATCATGCTTACCGCCCGCGACCAGCTGGACGACCGCCTGCAAGGCTTCCGCTCCGGTGCCGACGACTACCTGCTCAAGCCGTTCGCCCTGTCGGAGCTGGCGGCCCGCATCGAAGCGGTGCTGCGCCGTGCCCAGGGCGGTGGGCGCCGTACGCTGCAGGTGTCCGACCTCAGCTACGACCTCGACACCCTGGAGGTTACCCGTCAGGGGCGCTTGCTCAAGCTCAACCCGGTCGGTCTCAAGCTGCTGGCAGTGCTGATGCAGAAAAGCCCGCACGTACTGCGCCGCGAAGTGCTGGAAGAGGCTTTGTGGGGCGACGACTGCCCTGACAGCGACAGCCTGCGCAGCCATGTACACCAGCTGCGCCAGGTGATCGACAAACCGTTTGAAAAACCGTTGCTGCATACCGTCCATGGCGTCGGCTATCGCCTCGCCGAGGGTCGCGATGGAGTTTAAGCAAAGCCTTGCCCAGCGCATCATCATCGCCTTTGCCTTGATGAGCGCGCTGGTGGCCGGGGCGTTCGCCTTCGGCATCGTTGCCACTGTGCACCTGGTCGAAGAGCGGTTGATTTCCTCGGTATTGGGCGGTGACCTGCAGCGCCTGCTGCGCATGGACAGCGTCAGCGACTGGAGCCACCGGCCACGCCCCGATCAGCTGTTCTACTTCAGCGGCGGGCGTGACGACTTCGAGCTGCCCAAAGATCTGCGCCACCTCGACCGGGGCTTTCACGAGGTGTTTCGCGACCAGCTGTCGTACCACGCCATGGTCGAGATCGTCGATGGCCGCCGTTATGTGCTGCTGCAGGACCAGAGCGACTTCGAAGAACGCGAGCGCGTGCTGTTCGCGGTGGTGGTGGTGGGCTTCGTGCTCAGCCTGGTGCTGGCCGTTATCCTCGGCTGGCTGGTGGCGCGCCGGGTGATGGCGCCGGTGATCCGCCTGGCTCGCCAGGTACGCCACCGTGACCAGCTGCTGGGCCTGGCCCCGCCGCTGGCACCGGACTATGCCGCGGACGAAGTTGGCCAGTTGGCAGTGGCTTTCGATGACACCCTGGGCCGCCTGCGCGACGCACTGACCCGCGAACGGCTGTTCACCAGTGACGTCAGCCACGAACTGCGTACGCCTTTGATGGTGTTGGCCACGTCCTGCGAACTGCTGATGGAGAACCCCAACCTCGACGCCCGCGCGCGTAGCCAGGTGGAGCGCGTGGCGCGGGCCACCGAAGAAATGCGCGAACTGGTCAAGACCTTCCTGATGCTGGCGCGGGCGCAGCGTGACGAGGGGGCGGTGGCTTCGCAGGCGACCCTTCGCGAAGTGGCCGACGAGCTTATCGGCGTGTGGCGCGATACCATCGAGCAGAAGGGCCTTACCCTGTACTTCGATGGCCGCGTCAGCGCAAGCCCGGTGCTGTACAACGCCACTTTCCTGCAGTCAGTGATGGGTAACCTGTTGCGTAATGCTGCGCACTACACCGACAGCGGCTACATCCGCCTGAGCCTGGAAGCCAACGGTTTCAGTGTGGAGGACAGCGGTGTGGGCATTCCCGAAGAGCAGCGCGAGGCCATGTTCAAGCCGTTCGTACGCGGCGATGAGCGGCGCGGCGAGGGCCTGGGGCTGGGGCTTTCGCTGGTACAGCGGATCTGTGATGACCAAGGCTGGCGTGTCACCCTGACATCCACCTTGCCGCATGGTTGCCGTTTCCAGGTAGACCTGAGCAGTACCACGGGCAAAGGCGACCTGAACGCCATGGCCGAGTAATGGCTTGTAACAGGTCAAAGGGAGGGCAACATTTTTTTCACATTGGCGTGACCTGATTCCAACGCTTGCTTGCCTAAGGTGAGCGGCACTGGAGTCAGGAGATGCCCAATGCGTAGCCCCATCAAGCTTGAATTTTCCGAGAAGTACGACAAAGACCATGCGCGTGAGTACTTTCTCAAGCACCAGGACGGCCTGGCGCGACGCCTTTCCCACAAGCGAGATGAGCAACTGGCGCGCCGCGCCCTGGCATTGGCAGGTGAGCCTGGCCTGGTACTGGACCTGCCGTGCGGTGCGGGCCGCTTCTGGCCGCTGTTGGCAGAAAAGCCCAACAGGGTGATTATTGGTGCCGACAATTCCGAAGCGATGATCGAGACAGCGTGCGCCGCGCAACCGCCAGAAGTGGTGGCGCGGGTACGTCCTTTGCAGACGTCAGCGTTTGCCATTGACCTGCCGGATAACGCGGTGGACAGCATTTTCTGCATGCGCCTGTTCCATCACATTGGCGAATCTGCCCACCGAAAGACCATTCTTTCGGAATTTCAGCGGGTTAGCCGTGATAGTGTGATCCTTTCACTGTGGGTGGATGGCAATTTCAAGGCCTGGCGCCGGAAAAAACTGGAACACCGCCGCAGTGCCAAGGCCGAGCAGGACAATTACCAGAACCGTTTCGTGTTACCTGCCGAAACGGTTGAAGAAGAATTCAGGGCCGCCGGCTTCAGAATCCAGGAACGCCTCGACTTCCTGCCGTTCTATGCCATGTGGCGGGTCTATGTATTGCGTAAGGGGTAGTGTTTGATGGCTGTAGCCCAGAACGGGGAGTCGCGGTTCGATTTTTACTGGCGCCAACAGGGCGAGTGGGTCGAGGAGCCTAACCAGCGCCGCGGCGGCGAGAGTGGTGTGCAACGCCTCAACGATGCCAGCGGCAAGCTGCTGTATGCCAAGCGCCAGGTCGGGCATATCTATCGCAGCCTGCTGCACCCTTTCGGCCGGCCGACCGTATTGCGTGAACTCGATGCGTTGAACAGTTTCGAGCAACTGGGTGTGCGTGTACCCCGCATTGTCTTCTGTGGCGCCGAACGCGATGCCGACCACCAGTGGCGTGCGCTGCTGGTGAGCGAAGCGCTGGATGGTTTTGTCGAGCTAGACACCTGGCATGCCGAAGGTGCCCGCGAGCGCTACCCGCAGGTGGTGCATGAGCGCATGCTCAAGGACCTGGCGGATAACCTGGCGCGTATGCACCTGGGGCACTGGCAGCACGGCTGCCTGTATGGCAAGCACGTATTCATCAAGGTGATTGGCGAAGGCGAGCAAGCGCGCGTCGAAGTGGCGCTGCTGGACCTTGAGAAGTGCAGGCGGCGCATCAGTTGTCAGCGTGCGGCTGGCAACGACCTGCGCCAACTGCGCCGCCATTCGTCGCTCAATGACGCGGAATGGCAGACGCTGCTCTACTTTTACCAGATGGCGTTTGGCAGCGCTGTCAAAGGGTTAGGGTAATGAAACTAGAAATAGCTCGAGCTTTGTTCCTGGTAGCTGGCCTGGCGGTCACCACCGTGGCGGTGGCTGCCTGGGAAGAGCCCAGGCCGACCGTGTTCAGCAAGGCTGAAATGGCCGACCAGTGCGCGTTGCCGCGGGAAGCGAAACAGCAGCAGGCACAGGTTGCGCCGGACCAGGACCTTTTGCTGTTCCTGTTTGGTTTGCGTCAGGGGTTACGGCCATTTGGTTGAACCCTGCGGTAGCTAGAAATGCCAGAGGTCTCGCGATTGCGGGGCCTCTGGCATTTTTGTGTCGGGCTTTCTGGCCTCTTCTGCAAAAGTTAGCAGTGCTGCAGGCTATTGCCTTTGAGGCGCGTGAGCAGCAGGAAACCGCCAAGGGCGCTGCTCAAGAACAGAATCCCCAGGCTCAATGGAAGCAGCTGTTCAGCTGACGCAATCACAGTGCCTGCGAAACCACCCCCGGCAAATAGCACTGTTGTGTTGAGCGACGCTGCTGCCCCTGCCTGCTGCGGATAGCGGGCTAATGCTTGCGTAGCCTCAGCGGGGCGTACCAACGTCGTTCCTGCTGTACATAAAATCATCGGTATCATGAGGCCTATTACTGTCAGCCCTGCTACCCACTGCCAAATCAATAGGGCCGCACCTGCGGAGCCTATCAGTAGAAATCCCGCGCAGATCTGAGCTTGTGCGCTGATGCGATTGTTCAAGAAAGTCGCGATGGCACCACCAACGACATACGCCAGCCCGTAGGCGATGAATACAACGGAAAACTGATACGGCGTAAGGCCTAGCTGCTCCATCAGTACCAGTGGTGCAACGACGATGAAGGAAAAATGGCAGGCGAACGCTAAAGTGGCCTGTAGGGAATAGGTTACATAGAAGGCGTCGCGCAACATCACAATATAACTTTGAACACCTGAATTAACCGCGCATAAAACAGGTGTTTCGTTCAGCAGAACCCATGCAAGCACGATGACTGAGATGGCTATTCCAATAAATACAGTAAAGCTGCCTGTCCAGCCGATTGATTGTTGGATAGCTGCACCGGCGACGGGCGAGATGGATATGAATAAACCACTTGCACTCGTCAACAAGATGCGCATGGTGTTGCGCTGCTTTCCACTATACAGGTCCTGTACAAGTGCTTGGCCAAGAACCAAGCTGCCACAGCCGGCGGCTTGCAACAACCGAAATGCCAAAAAATCTCATAGTCAGTTGAAATTAGGCAGCCAATAGCCCCAGCAATGGATACCCCCAAACCAACGATTAATAGCCTTTTACGCCCAGTTCGGTCAGACAGAGGGCCAATAAATATTTGCGCCACAGCTACGCCAAACGCGAATAAGCTTACAGAGTAAGCTATTTGCTTTGGTTCTACTTGAAAGGCTTCTGAAAGCGCAGGGAACGAAGGAAGGATGACGTCCAGAGGAAAAACGCCTAATAGACATAAAAGAATCAAAAGCAATGGGCGAAGAATGGTGATTTTAAAGTTTTTGGCCTGACTCATAGAGAGACGATTCCCGCTGCCCTGAACTGTAACGTATAGCCTGAATCTTTCAATACATCGGTGCGTTTAATTGCCAACATCGTGATTTTGGATATTGCGGATATCCGAAGCATGCAATTGTCTTTTAGAGGGTCAATAACCACCCTGCCGGTAGAGGGATGGTTTTTGAAAATTATTGATTTATCCATGTGTGCGTCGCGTCATTGCGACGTTTTTGATAATAGCGTTAAGCCCAAGATGTACAAGCCGAAGAGGGTGGCGAAACTTCTGATCAAGGTGTAGGATTTTTTACCGAAGCCATTTCCAGGAGTGTTTGAATTTTGCTGGAAGACGTCTGGCTCGCGGGTAGCCTGCCATTCTGAGTCTAATAGTTACCGGGCAGAGTGGATGAGACAGTTGTTCAGTCTTTCACTGGCGAGCAGGAAGATCAGCCGTGAATCTGAATGATGTGGGAGCTTGTGAGCGGTAATTATTAGATTGTGTTGCGTAGCAGTGATTTTCTATCGGCCTTCTGTACCCATACTGCCTCTTCGCGGGCTTGCCCGCTCCCACAGGTATTGCACCGATGTCAGGCCCGATGCCCTGTCTGCGGGAGCGGGCAAGCCCGCGAAGAGGCCGGTCAGGCTATTGCAGGTTCCTTGGCATTCGTCTTGTGCGCCAACAAGGTGTAGATACAAGGCAGCACGAACAAGGTAAACAGTGTGCCAATCGACATCCCGGTGGCGATCACCGTCCCGATGTCAAAACGGCTGACCGCCCCGGCGCCGGTCGCCAGAATCAGCGGCACCATGCCGAACACCATCGCCGCCGTAGTCATCAGCACCGGCCGCAGGCGAATGGCCGCCGCTTCTTCGATGGCCTCGCGCACGCTCAGGCCGCGCTCCTCACGCAGCTGGTTGGCGAACTCGACGATGAGAATGCCGTGCTTGCTGATCAGCCCGATCAAGGTCACCAGCCCCACCTGGGTGTAGATGTTCATGCTCGATATACCCAGGAACAGCGGCAGCAGCGCCCCGCAGATGGATAACGGCACCGTCACCAGGATTACCAGCGGGTCGCGGAAGCTTTCGAATTGCGCTGCCAGCACCAGGAAGATGATCGCCAGTGCCAGGCCGAAGGTCACCCACAGCGCGCTGCCTTCCTGCACGTATTGGCGGGCCACGCCGGCATAGTCGAAGGCGAAGCCTTCGGGGGCCTCTTCGCGGGCAATGTCCTGCACGGTCTTCAGCGCTTCGCCCAGGCTGACCATGGGCACGCCCTGGATGATCGCCGAGTTCAACTGCTGAAACTGGTTGAGCTGGCGCGGGCGGGCGCGGTCGGTGAGGGTGATCAGGGTCGAGAGTGGCAGCAGTTGGCCCTGGTCGTTCTTCACGTAGTAGTTGTTCAGCCAGCCGGGGTTGTCGCGGTATGGCCGCTCGACCTGGGCAATTACCTTGTAGCTGCGTCCTTCCAGCGTGAAGCGGTTGATTTCCGCCTCGCCCAGCAAGGTGGCCAGTGTGCCGCCCAACGTGTCCATCGACACCCCCATCTGCGCCGCCTTGGCCCGGTCGATGTCGACCACCACTTCAGGCTTGTCGAAGGCCAGGTCGATGTCGAGGAAGGCGAACTTGCCAGATGCCTGGGCGCGCGTCTTGATGCGCTGGGCCACCTCCAGCAGCGCCGGGTAGTCGCCAGCGGTATTGATCACGAACTGGAACGGCAGGCCCTCGCCAGTGCCGGGCAACGAGGGCAGGTTGAAGCCGAAAATCTGCAGGCCGCCGACTTCCTCAAGTTTGGCCTGCACCAGCGGCAGCAGCTCCATCTGTGTACGTTCGCGCTCGTTCCAGGGCTTGAGCAAAAAACCACCAATGCCGCTCTGCACACCATTGAAACCATTGATCTGGAACGACGAGTAATACTCGGGGAAGGTTTTGAACAGGGGTGTGAACTGGTCGGTGTAGGCGTTGAGGTAATCGAGGTTGGCCGGCTGCGGCGAGCTGCTGATCATGAAGATCACCCCCTGGTCCTCGTTGGGTGCCAGTTCGTTCTGGGTAAACTTGAGCAGCACCGGGATCAGGCACAGCACGATCACGGCAAACACCAGCACCACCGGCCGACTGTCGAGGGTGGCGTGCAGCAGGCGCTGGTAGCGTACCTTCAGGCGTTCGAACAGCTGGTCAAGGCGATGGGCCAGGCCGCTGGGGTTCTGCTCCCGGCGCAGCAGCAGGGCGCACATCATCGGTGAAAGGGTCAGGGCCACGATGCCGGAAATGATCACCGCCCCGGCCAGGGTCAGGGCGAACTCCTTGAACAAGGCCCCTGTAAGCCCGGTGAGGAAGCCGATCGGCGCATAGACGGCAGCCAGGGTGATGGTCATCGACACCACTGGCATGGCAATTTCCCGGGCGCCCTCAAGTGCCGCGTCGAACGGCGACTTGTCTTCCTCCATGTGCCGGTGGATGTTCTCCACCACGACAATGGCATCGTCCACCACCAGGCCGATGGCCAACACCATGGCCAGCAGGGTCAGCAGGTTGAGCGAGTAGCCCATCATTTGCATGAAGAACAGCACGCCGATCATCGACAGGGGAATGGTCACCACCGGGATCAGTACCGAGCGCAGGGCGCCGAGGAACAGGAACACCACCACGATGACGATCAGCACCGCTTCACCGAGGGTTTTGACCACTTCGTCGATGGAGGCCTGGATGAACAGGGTGGCGTCGTAGGCGATCGACACCTTGAGCGCCGAGGGCAGCTGGCTTTCCAGCTCGGGCATGATGCGCCGAACTTCCTTGATCACATCCAGCGGGTTGGCTGCCGGGGTGGCCTTGATGCCGATATACACCGACGGAGTACCGTCGAACGAACTGACCGTGTCGTAGTTTTCTGCCCCCATCTCGACCCGCGCCACATCGCCAAGCAGCACACGGCTGTCACCGCTGGTCTTGACCGGCAAGGCGGCGAATGCCTCGGCCGATTTCAGCTCGGTACTGGCGTTGATACTGGTGACCACGTACTCGCCCTTCACCTCACCGGCGGCAGACAGGAAGTTGTAGCGGCGTACCGCATTGGTCACGTCAGTGGCAGACAGGCCGAAGCCGGCCAGCTTCACCGGGTCGATCCAGATCCGCATGGCAAACACCTGGTTGCCGAGAATCTCCGCCTCGGCCATGCCTGGCAACGTGGCCAGCTTGGGCTGGATGACCCGTGACAGGTAGTCGGTGATCTGCGGGTTGCTCATTTCCTTGCTGTAGAAGCTGACGTACATCAGTGCCGAGGCATCGGCGGCTTCCTTGCTGAGCACCGGGTCTTCGGAGTCCTGAGGGAGTTTGTTGCGCACTTCGTTGGCCTTGGCAAGCAGCTCGGTGAACAACCGGTCGCTGTCGGCGCCGATACGCGCGTAGATGGAAATGATCGAGAAGTTCTGCCGGCTCACCGAAGTCATGTAGTCGATGCCTTCGGCGCTGGCCAGGCTTTGCTGCAGCGGCTGGGTGATGTAGCCCTGGATGGTCTCGGCGTTGGCCCCGGGGTAGGCGGTGGTCACCGTGATCAGGGCGTTTTCCATTTGTGGGTACTGGCGGATCTGCAGCTTGTTCCAGGCCTGGAAGCCCAGCAGCAGGATCAGCAGGCTGACCACGCTGGCCAGCACCGGGCGACGGATGAACGGATCGGTAAACGCCATGCCAGCCTCCTGTCAGTCCTTGCCCGGGACGCCCTGTTCGGGCTTGAGGGCTTGGTCCTGGCCGATGCGGATCGCGGCGCCCGGGGTGAGCTTCAGTTGCCCGGCGGTGACCACCTGTTCGCCGGCCTGCAGGCCCTTGCTGACCACCACCACACCGTCGCGGCGCTCGCCGGTTTGAACCGTGCGTTGTTCGGCGACCAGCCTGGGTTGGCCCTTGTCGTCGGTTTCGGGCTGGCCATCCTTGTCCTTCTTTGGCGTGGCGACGTACACCGAGTTGCCATACAGGGTGTAGGTGATCGCGCTTTCCGGCACCACCACTTGTGATTGAGGGTTGGGCAACAAGATCAGCAGGTTGGCGAACATGCCTGGCAGCAGCTTGCCGTCGGGGTTGGCCAGGACGGCACGGACCAGCAGGTTGCGTGTGGTTTCTTCCACCTTGGGGTTGATGGCGCTGAGGCTGGCGGGGAAGGTCTGGCCCGGGTAGGCGGCCACCTGTAACAGCACCTGCTGGCCCAGGCTCAGCTTCGGCAGGGCCTGTTCCGGTACGTTGAAGTCGACGTACAGGCTGGACGTATCCTGCAGGGTGGCGATCATCGTGCCGGCGGCGAGGTATTGGCCGATGTCTACCTGGCGGATGCCGATGGTGCCGCTGAACGGGGCGTTGATGCTCTTCTTGATCTTCTGCGCCTTGAGCTGCTCGACCACCGCCTGGTTTCGGCGGTACTGGGAGCTTAGGCGATCAAACTCGCCACGGGAGATGGCCGAGTCACCGACCAGCTGGCTGCCCCGGCCAAAATCGACCTTGGCCAGGCCCAGGTCAGCCTGGGCGGTGCCGAGCAGGGCCGTTTCCTGGTCGTCGTTGAGTTGCAGCAGCAGTTGCCCGGCCTTGACCTGCTGGCCCGAGTCGAAGTGCAGGGATTTGACGATCCCTTCTACCTCCAGGCTCAGTTCCACACCCTGCAGGGCCTTGAGGCTGCCGACGGCGGGCAGGCGCTCCTGCCACTGGCGCTGTTCGGCCAAGGCTGCCGCTACGGTGATGGGCGGCTTGGGGGCAGTGAACATCTGGATCTGCTGGTAGATGGAGAAAGCCTTGTAGCCCCCCAAGGCCAGCACGATCAGCAGAACCACGGCCAACATGATCAGCATGCGGCGGCGCAGCATAGGTCCGGTTCCCTGGATACGGTTGTTATTAGCCTGGACACGACAACGGGCGATCCTGCCCACGTGTGGATGGGGGAAGTATTGACTGTTTTTTGATTGAAGGGGAGTGAATTGTCTGCACCGGCCCTATCGCCGGCAAGCCAGCTCCCACAGGTACACCACAGGCTTCAGATACTGTGCTGTACCTGTGGGCGCTGGCTTGCCGG